>NDHY01000009.1 GCA_003574845.1 candidate division NPL-UPA2 bacterium Unc8 | reverse complement strand
TACCCGAGAGGGGGAATAATTAAAATTGATTATGAATTTATTTTAGTATTTAAAAAATTAGGGAAAGATGTAAAACCTCCTAAAGAAATAAAAGAAAAATCTAAACTTTCTAACGAGGAATGGAATGAGTATTTCAATGGACATTGGAATTTTGCAGGGGAAAAACAAAATGGTCACATCGCTATGTTTCCATTAGAACTGCCAAGGCGTCTAATTAAAATGTTCAGTTTTTATGGAGACACTGTTTTAGATCCATTTTTAGGAAGCGGCACTACTTCAAAAGCGGCCTTAGAATTAGGGAGGAATTCTGTTGGCTACGAAATAAATAAAGAGTTTGTAGAAACAATTAAAAGTAAAATAGGTATTCATAATGAACCCGCATTATTTAAGAAAGACTTTGACCACGAAGTTGTATTTCAGAAAAAGAATGGTAAAAAAGAAGAGAAGCCACATACTTTCTTAAATAATAACCACTTAGAAAGATTGACAGATCCAAAAAAATTCAAGTTTGGAACGGTTGTGGATACCAATGGTAGGAATAAGAGAGAAGATTATTATTCAGTCAGAGCTATCTTGGACAGTACTACTTTGTTGTTAAGTAATAATTTGAAAGTAAGACTAATTGGAGTTAAAAGAAAAGCAGCAACGGAACGTAAAGCTATTGAGTATCTAAATAATATAACCAAAGCGAAAAAGGTTTTTATGAAGTTCGACGATGTTAAATACGACGACAACAAGAATCTTTTATGTTATCTTTATTTAGAGAATAAAACCTGCATTAATTCCCACCTCGTTAAAACACAGCTAGTCGATGTTGATGAATTAAATGAATATAGGTATAGAAATAGGTTTGTTAAATATTCCAAGGAAGGAGTACTTAGATGAAATTAAAAATATCTAATGAAGAATTGCGTAAATTTTTAGATATCGACTCTCCGGATTTTCCCAAATACACAACTTCTATTCTTAATTTGGCAAATCAATTTGCGCAGGGCACAAGGCCAAAAGTTGTTGGTCAACTTAGTGATCTTATTCAAGAATTTTCTGGAAGAAGCTTACCGGAATGGGAAGAATGGTATGTTAAGAAAAATCCAGATGCAATTGTAAATGCAACAGAAAAGGTAGTTAAAATGATAGGAAGTTTCAAAGGGGCCATGGATGAGATTGATAAAGATTTGGTAGAGCGATGGGTTCGAGACCTCGTGATAGTAAAAACATTTATTGGACTAAGGTTTCAAGAAGCTATCTTAAAGAAAGTTGCTGAGAAAAAGGGATGTAAGTTTAGAATTGCTAATCCCCAGGAGGAATCTAAGGGCATAGATGGATTTTTAGATGAAACTCCGATTTCGATTAAACCTGCAACATATAAAGCAAAATTAGGACTACAGGAGAGTATAAAAACCAAAATTATATTTTACGAAAAGAAAAAGAACGGAATCGAAATTACTTTTGAAGATATTTAATTTCAAATTGCACCTTTTAAAACTTTTTGCGACGCCAAAAAAAAGAATTATTTAGAGAATTTTTGCGAGATCGAGAAAGAGTTGCACTTCCTTATTGAACTGAGGAAATTAATAAGGCGTCTTGCCTTTCGGGCAATCCGCACGCCAATTCCCTAATTGTCGTTAAAAAGCAGAGGAAAAGAAAAACCCACACCCACCTGAAACAGGCTTTTGCTTATTTCCCCCTTGAAGATTTCGCTTGACATATATCAGTTTTAGTGATAACATTATCACCAAAAGTGATAATGGAGGTTGAAATGCAAGATAAAATAATAAAGCTATTCTATGATGACGTATATGCACAGTTTACAATAAACGAGTTAGCCACAAAAACAAACATTTCTTACAGCTATGTATATAGACAAATTGAAGAATTGAAGGATAAAAAGATTATAGTTGTTGACCAACGCTCAAACCGTAAATATTGTAGGCCTAACTATGAAAATCCAGAAGTAAAAACAAGCTTTGTTAAGATATCAAATCAAATAGCCGAAGATTTTCTGAAGAAAAGAGACAAGGTTTTCTTTGTTGCTGAAAAACTTCTTTCGGTGTTGCCTAAAAAGACAGATTTTAACTTACTGTCTGTCGTTCTATTTGGCTCTTTGGCTAAGGGGACCGATTTCAAGAAAAGCGATATCGATCTTTTTATCCTTATCCCTTCAAAAAAGAAATATGATGAAATTATTGATATGGAATGTGTCGCCTTGTCAAAAGGTTTTGGTGTCGAAATAAACCCTTTGGTTTCTGAGCCAACAAATTTATTAACAATGTTAAAAGATAAGGAGCATAATGTAGCCAAGGAGATCTTAAAAAATAAAGTAATATTGTTTGGTGCAGAGAAATTTTGGGAACTAATATTGGAGGTAATAAAATGAGTGATTTGAAGAAAGAAATGCTAAAAATAAAAGTAAAAGGTTATTTTGATAATGGCGATTTAAAAGTAGACCCCACAATTACAGCGCTGGTAAAATATCATGTTGATAAAGCAAGGCATAATATCGAGACAGGTTCTTTACTTATGGAGGTTTCGGAAGATAACGAGAGCAAGAAAAGACTAAAAGTAAGTGCCGATTATATTGGATATGATTGGACTATAAGCTGTGGATATTATGCAATGTTTCATGCGGCAACAGCTGCGTTGGCCGCAATAGGGATAAAAGCCCAGAGCCATGAAAGTCTTATTGAGGGATTAGAGTATCATTTTGTTTTTAAAGAAAAGGCTATAGAGTCGGAAGACATCGAGAAAATTAAGTCTGCAAAAAGACTCGATGATAAATATGTTAATAGAATGTGGGCCACGAAATCCAAAAGAAATACAGCACAGTATAAGGCAGATGCAGTTATTGCGCAAAAAGATGCTGAAAAAATTTATAGAAACGCAATAGATTTTGTCGATACGATAGAGAGCTTAATAAAGGAACTAAGATAGGGCACCACTATTAAAAATGAATGAAAAACTGAGAATTGCAATTTATGTAAGAGTTAGCACAGAAGACCAAGCTAAAGGAAGGAAATGTTTTATCGACTCAAATGATACCTTTCGAGGAAGTGAAGACATACAGGCATGAATAAACAGGAATTATTGGAATTTTTAAAAGAGAAGACGCGTGTTGTAAACATTAAATTTCCGTGTGAAATTGATTTCAATGGGAAAGATCATACCATTACAATTTTTATGAGCAATGGCGTAGCTAACAATATGCAGGAGGATTGTGCTGCTTTTGAGTCGTGGGCTGTCATTCTTAGGCGTTGGCTTAAAGAGTTCGACAAGATTATACTAAAATGGGATTATACTAAAAAAGAAGATTTACATTACAAAAGATTCTTATACCGTGTTTCTAAATTTAAGCAGCTATTTAATGGGTGGTTTGATGTTGATGAAAATAATAGACAGTTATTAGATGAGGTTGTTGATTTTTCGAAAGAGAAGTGTGTTTTAAACGCGCCAAGCAGAGTGCGTGAGGAAGCAGTGCGCCTGCATAAAAAGGCAACAAAGGAAAATGTTCTTGAAAGACAGTTCATCAGTGAAGCAAAAGCATTGCTTTCAAAAGTGGCAGGATTAGATATTGCAAAAATAGATCGTCAGCTTCCCGTTGGAGTTTTTCATAGAGAAATAAAGGCTAAAAATGAAGTTTTTCCAAGAAGAAAATCTGCAGTTGATATATGGGGAATCAGCAAGGATCATAAAACCCTCAACATTTTTGAACTGAAAGACAGCAAAAATATGAAAGTCGGTGTAATTTCAGAGATTTTCTTTTACGTGCTGCTTATGGAAGAGATACAGAAAGGTACACTTAAGTTCGGAAAAACAAGCAAAAGCAGACTAAAGCCGGAAAACGAAATTCCTATAACAAATAAGATTAAAGCCTATATCTTAGCTCCCCGCCTACACCCTCTTATTGATAAAGAAATACTTCAAATGTTTAACCGTGCATTTCATAATAAGGGCCGAAGGATAGAATTCGGCTTTTTGAAATTTGGTGAGAAATTAGGAAGAATTAATTATATAGAAAAATGCAACTAATTATTCATCGCGGAACTCAAGAAATCGGGGGTAGTTGTGTTGAGCTAAGCGCAGCCAATTCAAGAATCTTGATTGATTTTGGGATGCCTTTGGTTAATAAGAACAAAGAAAGATTTGATCCGGATATTTTAAAAGGTAAATCAGTCGAAGAGCTCAAAGAACTTTCAATTCTGCCGAAGATTAAAGGCTTATACAAAAATGAGAATAAATCAATAGATGCTATTTTGATATCGCATTCTCATATGGATCACTATGGGCTTTTAAGTTATGTTCATGCGGATATACCAATTTATCTGAGCGAGGGAGCTAAAGAATTAGTTGATATAACAAATCTATTCTTGCATAAAGAGGTTAAGAGTTTTAACGCTAAACTTATAAAGAATAAAGAAACTCTTGTCATCGGAGATTTTAAAATTACTCCTTACCTTGTAGATCATTCGGCTTTTGATGCATTAGCTTTTTTAATCGAAGCTGATGGTAGCCGTTTGTTTTATTCCGGTGACTTCAGGGGGCATGGAAGAAAAAGTGTCTTATTTAAACAAATGATTGAAAATCCTCCAAAAGATATAGATTGCCTCTTGATGGAAGGTTCTATGCTTGGCAGAAGTGACCGTCTTTACAATAATGAAGAAGAAATAGAGAAACGTATTGTAGAGATTTTAAAAGAAAGTAGAACTGCTACTTTTCTTTTTGCTTCATCTCAGAATATTGACAGGCTTGTTTCAGCGTATAGAGCGTGTCTCAAAACGGATTCGATATTTGTTATTGATTTATATACTGCTTATATCTTGGATAAGCTTAATAAAATATCGAAAGGAATTCCACGCTTTGACCGGAAGAACATCAGGGTTAAATTTATGAAATATCATGCAGATGTGTTAGCAAAGAACAACCTAAAAAGTTTATTATACTTATATAATGAACGAAAAATTGATATGGATGAGTTAAATGAGAAAAGAGACAAGATTTTAATGCTGGCAAGAGATAATTCTGTTTTTCCGCTTATCTTAAAGAATATAAATGCTGTTAAAGGCGCAAAGATTATTTATTCAATGTGGGATGGGTATTTAACTGAAGAATTTAGATTTTTTTGCAATGAACAGGGTTTACTATTAGAGTCAGTCCATACAAGCGGTCATGCTGAATTAGAAGATTTAAAGAAGTTTGCTAATGCTTTGAATCCTAAAAAATTAATTCCTATCCATACTTTTGATACAGAAAAATATCCAGAATTGTTTAAAAATGTTCAAATTCTGGAAGACGGAGAGGCTATAGAATTGTGAAAGTTGCTATTTTTGCTGTTCAGTATAAAGTTAAATTTAATGAATACCCTACAACTCTTAATAAAGAATTTCAAGAGAGTTTTAGGAATGAATTTTTTAATGAGCTTATTATTCAAGCACGTTCTGAGAAGGTTAATCTTGCATTGCTTCCGGATGGATTTTTTCGGAGTGATTATCCTGACAGGATTGTTAAGTTTTTAAAAAGAAATTCTCCAAAAATAAATGTTCTAGTGGGGCGCGATAATACATCCGGTTCTAAATTGGAAGTTTTGTTAGTCAGTCCAAGCGGCAGGATTCGCAAAAAAATAGTTGAGGTTTACGACCAATACAAAAGGGCGAGGAAAAATAAAAGTAAGAAAAAAGCTATTCTTCAAGGCATAAGGGACAGGCGGTTCCAAATTAATAATAAGATGTATACTGTGTATTCTTGTGGTGATGTTCTTGTGTCTGAGATACGCAAAGCTTCACCACTTACTTATTGTAAAGCAGCTTTTGTCTTAGCTCATTATACGGCTCGAAGATTTTCGTCATCAATGCGTAAGGTTGGAATACCAATATTCCTTTCGCATCATCTCAAAAATCCATGGAGTTCATAAAACTATGCTTACAATGGGAAGTATAAAAAAGATGACCCTATCCCTTTGAAGAAAATTCGTGGTGAATTTCAGGGATTAAAATGGATTGCTAGAATTTATTCAGTATAAGATCCAGCATTGGTTTGACCCACCTGAAACAGGCTTTTGCTTGTTTTCCCCTGTCAATTCAGATAAAAATATATTTGACATATCAGGGCGCAATATGTATAATGTAAATCGTTCAATGAAGTCTCAAAAAGTGAGAATATAGCGAAAGGAAAACAATGAAAAAAATATCTGCAAAATATAAGAGCCTCTCTAAAGACGAACTTTATTTAATATCCCGAATTGAGTACGAGAAAAAGAGACTTATAACAACGGAATATGTTAGAAATATCTTTGGTGTTGCAAAAAAAGCCGCGAATATATTAAATAGACTTACCCAAAAGGAGCGTTTTATTCAAATTGAAAAAGGTAAATATATCCTTGTCCCCATAAAGGCTCCTAATCAACAGTGGATGCCTAATGAATTTATTGTTGCCGCTTTGTGGATGGGAGATAGGTCTTATTACATAGGATACTTCACTATGTATAATTACTGGGGTTTTACCGAGCAGATCCCTCGGACTATTTTTGTTTTAAATACTGAGAAATCATCAAAGAAGGATATTAGCGGGATACGGTATGAAGCCGTAAAAATTAAACCAGAAAAATATTATGGCGTACAAAAGATTAAAGTAGAAGACCAAGAGGTTTTTATAAGTGATAAAGAAAGGACCCTTGTGGACTTTGCCTATAATCCATTAGGTTCCATGCGTAATTTTGAGGTCGCGTTACAAGATAACATTAAAAACATAGATGTTGAAAAATTCGTTAAATATTTAATTAAATTTCCTGTTATCGCGGTAAGGAAGAGAGTAGGATTTTTCTTAGAGGAATATGGGTGCTCTAAAGATACACTACAACCGCTACATAAAGCAATAGGAGAAAAAAGAGTGCTTGTGCCCCTTGATCCTTTCAGGCAATCTCGAAAAGGCAAAATTAATAAGGAGTGGAAGATCATTGTTAATAGATAGAGAAAAGCTCAAAGATATTATCCCAGTTATAGCTGGTAAGATGAAGTTTAGGCCAGCTATTGTGGAAAAAGACTATTACCTTACGGTTATATTGAACAAAATTGAAGAATTGCTCACAGATAAGATTGTGTTTAAAGGTGGCACTTTGCTTAATAAAGCGCATTTAAACTATCATCGTTTAAGCGAGGATTTAGATTTTACATATAATGCTCAATTTTCATCACGTGCCCAAAGATCAAAAGCAATAACTCCTATACGAGAAAAAATGCCTTCATTTTTAAAAGCTCTGGGTTTAACAAGTGATAAACTGGAGGGAGAAGGTTTTGATAATTCAAGGCAATACATATTCAAAGTTAAATATCATTCTGTATTAATGAATAAGGATGATATGATTAAAATCGAAATATCCCTTCGCCAGCATCCTATTGAAAAACCTGTTAATATCGAGATAAAACATTTTTATCAAGATCCATTTACAGGTGAAGACTTATTTCCATCAGGAAAGGTTTTGTCATTGTCATGGAAAGAAGCGGTTGCCGAGAAACTCAAAGCTGCCATATCCAGAAGAGATGTAGCGATAAGGGATTATTACGACCTTTGGTATATTTCAGAATTTGGTTTTGATTTTTATGATAAGAATTTCTCACCATTTTTAAGAAGAAACTTGATGCTGAAGGATATTCAGGCGATTATAGATATAACTTTGGTTTAAATGAAGAATCGGTTAATTTGCTTCAACGTCAGGTAGGAACAGATTTAATACCCGTTATCCGCTTAGGGAAAAAATTTGATCTCGGTAAGGTATTTGTATGATTCAATAAAATTTTAAAATGAATGATGCTTTGATAAAAATGAAAATTGCTATTTATATTCGCGTTAGTACTAAAGCAGCCAAGGAAGGATATTCGCTTGAGGTCCAACGGGAATATCTTGAGGATTTTGCCAAGCGGAAGAGGTTAGGATAAAAAATTAATGTGGAAGCGGAAGGAAAATTTGACAAATGAAGCGAGTAAATCAGCTTTCTAACCAGAGTTCGGAGTGCCGACTAAAAGTCTACATCCGTACTTTCGGCTGTCAGATGAACGAGTATGATTCGGAGATTATGGCGGGTATTTTAACCGACGATGGATATGGTCTTGTAGATGATACTTCAAAGGCTGATGTGGTTCTCCTTAATACTTGTAGCGTCCGAGAGCACGCTGAAGATAAGGTGTGGAGTGAGCTGGGGCGATTATCAAAGATTAGAGAGAATAAGCCATTAACTATCGGGGTGTGCGGGTGTATGGCTCAGAAAGAAGGGGCAAAAATTATTCGCCGCTTTCCTTCTGTGAGTCTGGTTTGCGGGACACATAACTTTCATCAAATAGGGGAACTCCTAAATGAGGTGAAAACAGCAAACCCCGTTAGAGGTAAGACTTCTAACAGGGTAAAGGGAATTGTTAATATTGGAGAAAGTGAGAAACTGCCATTTTTTAGACTTCCAGTCAGGAAAGATGGAAGAGTTAGCACATCGCTGGCGATTATGAGAGGATGTAGTAAATTCTGCTCATATTGCGTGGTTCCGTATCTGAGAGGAAAGGAGAAGAGTAGGGGACCTGAGGAAATTATTGATGAAATAGTCCATCTGACAGAACAGGGTTTTAAGGAATTTTTGCTTCTCGGGCAGGATATTACCTCATATAAATATAAATCCAAAATGAGCAATGAATGGAAAGATATTGACCTCTCGTATTTACTCAAGGAGGTTAACAGCATTGATGGAGTGGAACGCATCCGCTTTATTACTTCTCATCCATCAGGGGTAACCTCACGCCTGCTAAAGGCAGTTTCTGACCTGCCGAAGGTCTGCGAGCATCTTCATCTTCCATTGCAGTCCGGCTCTGATAGAATCCTTAAGCTGATGAACAGGGGATACACGAGAGATTTTTATTTAAACCTTGCTTCAAAGGCAAGAGAAATCATTCCGGAGTTATCAATAACGACAGACCTTATTGTCGGCTTTCCCGGGGAAAGTGAGGCGGAGTTTGAAGACACACTTGATGTAATGAGGAAGGTTGGGTTTGACAACGCATTTATGTATAAGTATTCTATTCGCCCTGGAACTAAAGCGGCAGGAATGAAGAATGAAGTTCCTGAAAATATAAAGAAGGAGCGGCTTAGGAGGCTGCAGGAGATTCAGAGAGAAATGAGCCTTAAGAGAAATGAAAACTTCCTTGGCAGGAGAGTTGAGGTGCTGGTTGATGGAACAAAGAAGAAAGCTCCTTCCAAATTATTAGGCAGGACAAGGACAAATAAAGTTGTTACTTTCAAGGGAGAAAAAGGTATAATCGGAAAATTAGTGGATGTTACTATTACGGGGGCCTGTCAATGGACATTGCAGGGAAAGATAAATTAAAACTGATTATGACCACTTGTCCTCAGGACAAAGCAGAAGGGATTACAAATCTATTGCTTGAAGAAAAGCTCGTCGCCTGCGTGAACAGGATTGGCCCGGTGAAAAGTAAGTATTTCTGGAAGGGGGAAATCCGGACAGATGATGAGTGCATACTTTTTTTGAAAACAACGGATGAGTTTGTCTGCCGAACACTTAAAAAATTAGAAGAAATCCATCCTTATGAAGTTTCGGAGATAGTGCTGTTGAAAGTAGAAGATGTTAATTCAAGCTATCTTAAATGGGTAACGGAAGCGGTGCGGGAGGAGTGAGCAATGATTCTTGCTGTTTGTGGCGCTACAGCGGTCGGAAAGGCAGGGGCCGCTTCAAGATTAGCTCATAAGATAGGAGGAGAGATTATCTCCGTTGACTCAAGGAAAGTCTTTAAGTATATGGATATTGGAACGGCAAAGCCAACGAAGGCGGAGCAGGAAAAAGCGCCTTACCACCTCATTGACATTATTTTTCCTGATGAGAAATACAGCGCCGGACAGTTTTGCCGGGATGCACGAAGAGCGATCAGGGAAATAGAAAAAAAAGGGAAAGTTCCGATATTAGTTGGGGGTTGCGGACTTTACTTGAGAGCGTTTACAAATGGACTTGATACTGACTGTGGAGATGACCCGAAGACAAGGAAAGAATTGGAAGAAGAAGTGAAGCAGCTTGGGTCGGCACGTCTTCACAAGCGTCTGCAAGCTCTTGACCCGCACGCTGCAGCAAAAATCCATTCCAATGATGTTGTAAGAATAATCAGAGCCATTGAGGTTTATAAGGTCACTGGAAAACCGTTTTCATCTTTTCAATCTGCTGAAAAAAACAGTGAACTAAATCTTGTTGTAATCGGGTTGATGAGAACCACCCGGAATCTTTATGAGAGGATTGAAGATAGAGTTGAGAGAATGTTTACTCTTGGTCTTGTTGCTGAAACGGAGGGCTTGCTAAATAAAGGATACGAAGAATGTCTCCCATCTATGCAGGGGCTTGGATATAAAGAAGTCTGCGGTTATCTCAAGGATAATTATGGCTTAGGAGAGGCAAAAAGGCTCACAAAACGCAATACCAGAAGGTATGCTAAAAGACAGCTTACCTGGTTTCGCAAGGAAAGCCGTATTCGCTGGATTGACGCTGATAAAGATAACAGCGAAGAACTAATTCTACAGCGGATAGCAAGTGGCATGTTAACCACAAGGAGATAATTATTAAAACAATGCTTTCTACACAGGGGAAGGAAAAGGCTGCGCTTGTCTTGATTAAGCCGGGACCCCGCCGCTGGGGATTAGAGAATGCCATTGCTGAATTAAAGCTACTTACAGAGACCCTTGGAGTTAAGGTTTGCTTTGTCAGCACTTTAAGGCAGTCAAAGCCCCACCCTGCAACTTTCATCGGTCAAGGGCAGGCAGAGGAAATGGAAAGGGCAATTAGCGAAGCAGGATGTAACCTGGTGATTTTTGACAGCGAGCTCAAACCTGTTCAACAGCGTAACCTGGAAAGAATTATTAATGCAAGAATAATTGATAGAACCCAGCTTATACTTGACATTTTCTCACAGAGAGCGCGGTCACAAGAAGGCAAGCTGCAGGTAGAGTTAGCACAACTGAAGCATCTTCTTTCCCGACTTACAGGGAAGGGGGTTGGGCTTTCACAAGTTAGCGGAATATTGGGCGGAAGAGGGCATGGTGAGCCTCAACTGGAAATTGACCGCAGGGCAATTCGACGCCGCCTCAGGAAAATTGAAGAGCAGATAGAAAAAGTAAAAAAGCATAGAACGTTGCTGCGGAAGGGAAGAAAAAGTCATTCTTTTCAAGTCGCCCTGCTTGTTGGATATACGAACTCCGGGAAGTCAACTCTTCTGAACACACTGGGTCATTCTGATATAACAGTTGAGGATAGACTTTTCTCAACGCTTGACCCAACGACAAGGAAGGTATTTTTTTCTTCTAACAGGGAAATTCTTATGACAGACACGGTCGGCTTTATCAGACAGCTTCCGCATGACCTTATTGCCGCTTTTAAGGCAACCCTTGAAGAGGTTGTTGAAGCAGATATCCTCATCAATGTTTTAGATGCAAGCCACCCTATGCGAGAAGAGCAGAATAAGGTTGTCCTGAACGTTCTCAATGAAATTGGAGCAGGAGAAACCACGGTTATCACTGCTCTTAATAAAATAGACCTCATCCCGGATGCTGTAGAGAGACGGCAAATTCAGAATGAATTTCCTGATGGCATTCCAATTTCTGCCCTGAAGAAAACAGGGCTGGATGAATTGATGAACAAAGTGGAAGCTGCCATAGAATGTATCCCAAAATAAGAGTATCTCTCATTCTAATTGAAGATGGAAAGCTGTATCTTGTTAAACATCGTAAGGAAGGGCACAGTTACTGGGTTCTTCCAGGCGGTACGGTAGAATATGGAGAGACATTAGGCGAGGCGGCAATAAGGGAGATAGAAGAAGAGATAAATCTCAGGATAGAATTAGGAAAACTTGCCTTTATCGGGGATGCTATTCCTCCAGATGGGCATCGCCATATAATTGACCTTTATTTCACTGGAAAAATATTGGGCGGTGAGCTAAAATTAGGAAGTGAGGAAATCCTTGAAGATGTAGGAAAGATTGACCTTAATTCTCTTCCAGAAATAGACTTTCGTCCTGACATAGGAGAGGATATTAAAAAAGCTCATCAAAATCAGTTTTGTGGAGAAGCAAGATACTTAGGAAATACGTGGGAAAAGCCGACAATTCTGGATTCTCGACTATAGATTATTAACCGGGGAGGTGAAAATAAGATGACAGAGGAAAGGAATGAGGAGGAGATTGGAAGAGCTACTCACTACTTTGATAAGGCAGGGGTTGCAGTTATTGAACTGACCGCTCCACTCAAGGTTGGAGACAAAATTCATATCAAGGGACATACAACGGATTTTGAGCAGGATGTCTCTTCCATACAGATAGAGCATAACTCTATCTCTGAAGGAAAGAAAGGAGACGCCGTCGGTATTAAAGTTAGTGAGAGAGTGCGGGAACACGACATTGTTTTCAAAAAATAAAGTCTCTTGAGGAAGCATGCTAATATGAATTCAAAATGGGATTGTCTCCCTGACGTGGGTAGAGAGTCTCTTGAGAGAATTGTCGCCGGCCTTTTGACTTCAAAGAATAAAACAATAGCTGTTGCCGAGTCCTGTACCGGGGGCATTGTATCCAGTAAGTTGACGGATGTGCCTGGAAGCTCATGTTATTTCCGTGAGGGAATTATTGCCTATAGTAATGAAGCGAAGATTAGACTTTTAGGAGTTCCCCCGGAAATGATTAAAAGGTTTGGTGCCGTCAGCTCTCAAGTAGCAGAGTTGATGGCAGATGGAGTAAGGAAATCAAGCTCTGCTGACATCGGCATTGCTATAACCGGGATTGCGGGTCCGGAAGGAGGAACGACAGAAAAACCTGTTGGGCTTGTTTATCTGGGGCTTGCTGATGGCAACAGAGTCATCTGCGAAGAATATCACTTCACAGGAGAACGAAGCGCAATAAAATTGCGTGCCTCTGAGGCAGCGCTAAAGCTGGTAAGAAGAACCCTTACGTGCTGAAGAGTTATAACTCATATCTTGTTGCTATCTTTTGCTTACCTGTTGTATAATCTAATGAACAGCGAAGATA
Source organism: candidate division NPL-UPA2 bacterium Unc8 (assembly GCA_003574845.1). Lineage (GTDB taxonomy): Bacteria > NPL-UPA2 > NPL-UPA2 > NPL-UPA2 > NPL-UPA2 > NPL-UPA2. The sequence goes on along the minus strand of NDHY01000009.1, from coordinate 17,045 downwards.
AGAATAGGGTGTTTATTGCCATAGACATAGATGAGGAGGTGCAACAGAGGCTGGCTGACATTCAAGGAAAGTTACAAAAGTGTGACGCTGACGTTCGATGGGTAGTGCCTGAAAATATTCATCTTACCTTAAGATTTTTAGGTTATGTTTCTCACCTGAAGTGTATCTTTAAAGCAACTGAAGACTCTGTCTGTGATATTGAACCGTTTAAACTTTTTCTCTCAAAGATAGGCGTCTTTCCCGACTTGAAGAGGCCGCGGGTAATCTGGGCAGGAATAAAAGAAAGCAAAATACTTTCCGTTATCAGTCAGAATCTTAGCGGTCTTCTCAAACAGTGTGGATTTCCGGAAGACAAGAGAGATTATCATCCTCATCTAACACTTGGAAGAGTGCGGTCGTCAAAGAATAAGGAAGGATTGGTAAGAGCAATTGAGATAAATGAAAATTGGGATGGAGGCTTACTGATGGCTAAAAAGATAAAGGTAATGAAAAGTATTCTCAAGTCGGAGGGAGCGCAACATTCATCGCTTCATATAGTAGAAATTGGCAAAAAAGGGGCTAATAAAAGATAGGAGAATTAAGATGACAGAAGAGACAAAAGCTAATAAGGAAAGCGCACTTAACCTGGCATTTTCTCAGATTGAAAAGCAGTTTGGCAAAGGCTCAATTATGAGGCTTGGGCAGAGTAAAGTGGCGGTAGGGGTAGAAAGAATATCTACAGGGGCGCTTAGTCTTGACATTGCTCTCGGGATTGGCGGCGTTCCCCGGGGAAGAGTGATAGAAATATTTGGCCCTGAATCATCGGGAAAAACAACATTGGCGCTTCATGTTGTGGCAGAGGCGCAGGCGCAGGGCGGAACCGCAGCATTTATTGATGTTGAGCATGCCCTTGATCCGGATTATTCTCGAAAATTAGGAGTGAACATAGACACTCTTATTATCTCTCAACCTGACTGGGGAGAACAGGCGATGGAAATAGTGGAAACGCTTGTGCGGTCAAATGCCATTGATGTGATAGTTATTGATTCAGTAGCTGCTCTTGTTCCCCGCTCTGAGATTGAAGGAGAAATGGGAGATAGTCATATGGGTCTTCAGGCGCGTTTGATGTCTCAGGTGCTGCGCAAACTCACCGCCGCCATCAGCAAATCAAAAACATCGGTCATATTTGTTAATCAGATAAGAGAAAAAATCGGTGTAATGTTTGGCAATCCGGAGACTACTCCAGGTGGAAGAGCACTCAAGTTTTATGCTTCAGTGCGGCTTGATATTCGCAGAAAAGAGCCAATTAAGGATGGGGTGAGGGAGATTGGCAATCGAGTGCGAGTAAAGGTTGCCAAAAATAAACTTGCTGCCCCATTCCATGAAGCAAGGCTTAATATCATTTACGGCGAGGGAATCTCAAAGGAGGGGAGCATTCTTGATGCTGCCGTAGAGCATGGCGTTGTTGAAAAAGCAGGTTCCTGGCTCATCTACAACAAGGAAAAAATTGGACAGGGGCAGGAAAAAGCAACAACTTATTTGAAAGAGCATCCAGAGCTTGCCGTAGAAATTACTAATAAGACAAAAAAAGCCGCCGGGCTGTCAGTCACAGAATAGGGGGTTTAAAATGAAAAAAGAGAGGGGAGTATCGGCAATTTGGTTAATGCCTGTGCTTCTTTTAGGAATAATTGCTGGCATTGGCCTTAATTACTTTTCAAAAGAGACAGAACTCATTCAGGCAGGTCTACCACGACAGCTGGAAAGGACGGAAAGTCTCTTTGCGAAGATTGCCGAAGAGGTAAAGCCGTCTGTTGTCCAGATTGTTACTACGCGGAGAGTCGCTGACCCATTTGGAGAGATAGAACATTTCTTTAAGCCTTTTGAGGAGATGTTTCCCGAGTTCTTTGAGCCATTCAAGCGGCATTGGAAAAGAGAACCAAGGGCACCTCAGCGTCAGGTCTCCGGATTGGGTTCAGGTTTCATTGTGGACAAAGATGGTTATATTATTACTAACTATCATGTAATTAAAGATGTTGATGAGATAATGGTAAGGCTATACAGGGACAACAAAGAAATCCCGGCTACGGTAGTAGGTACCGACCCTCTTACTGATCTGGCAATGATTAAAATTGATGTTCCGGAAGACCTGCCGGTGGTACGCTTTGGCGATTCCGAGAAGATAAGGGTAGGAGAATGGGCAATTGCTGTGGGTAGTCCCTTTGGTCTTGAGCATACAGTAACGGCAGGGATTATTAGCGGAAAGGGGCGCGTTGGATTTGAAATGGTGCATTTTGAAAACTTTATTCAGACTGATGCCCCTATTCACCCGGGAAGTAGTGGAGGCCCACTCTTAAACAGCGATGGCGAAGTAATTGGAGTGAATACATTTATTATGACCCGTGGCATGGGCATGCCAATGGTATTTGGCTTTGCTATTCCCAGTAATATGGTAAAAGATATTTATAGTCAACTTTTGGAGGAAGGGATAGTCAGAAGAGGTTGGCTTGGAATAGTCATTCAGCCACTGACAGAGGATAAAGGAGTTTTGATTAGTAAGGTTATTCCAGGAGGACCGGCAGCAAAAGCAGGGCTTAAAGCGAAAGATATAATCACAGAATTTGAAGGAAAAGAGATTCTTACCACTCATGATTTGCAGCGCAAGGTTGCCAGAACCGGAGTGGAGAAAAGAGCGACAGTGGGAATTATCAGAGGCGGCAATGAAAAAGAAGTCATTGTTAGATTAGGCGAGATGCCAACCATAGAAGAACTGGCGATGATAGAAAAAAGAATAATTGAGAGAGGCCCGGCTTTAAGGTAGAGGGCGAAATAGGAATTGACAGCGATTACCTCTGAGGAAGAAAGAAAAGCAAAGGAGTGTGCGCTTCGTTTTCTTACCTATCGTCAACGAAGCTGCAAGGAGCTATCTGATAGACTAAAACTAAAAGGATATAAAAATGCGGTTATTAAGGTGGTGGTGCAGCATCTAAAAGAGCTAAATCTTATTGATGACAGGGCATTTGCCCGCTTATGGGCGCAAGCACGCACTTACCGCAAACCGATAGGAAAAAAACTTCTTTCTCAAGAGCTATGGCAAAAAGGAATTGCAACTGAGATTATTACTGAGGTATGTGAGAGTATTTTTGCAGAAAGAAGTGAAGAAAACCTCGCTCTTACTCTGGCGCATAATAGATTGAAGAGCTATAGAAACCTTGACTCTTTAACCTGTAATCGCCGCCTTTACTCCTATCTAAGAAGAAGAGGATTTTCCATAGAAGTTATATCTCAGGCGATAGAAAAACTCACGAAGTGAGAGAGTAGAGAGAAGTGAGATGACTAAACAGATAAAAGTTGGTAATGTAAAGATTGGCGGGGGTGCGGATGTATCCATCCAGTCTATGGTGAAGTCTCCCATAGAGGACAGAGAGAGGGTTATAGATGAGATTAGGGAGCTTGAGCGGGAGGGTTGTGATATTGTAAGGATTGCCCTTCCTACACGAAAGTCGGCGGAGCTCATAAAGGAGATAAAGAGAGAGATAAAACTGCCACTCGTTGCTGATGTGCACTTTGACTACAAGATAGCACTTTTTGCAATAGAGCAGGGAATGGATATGATAAGGATAAATCCGGGGAATATAGGTGGGAAGGATAGGCTGGAAGCTGTTGTAAGTCTTGCAAAAGAACATACTGTTCCTATAAGGGTTGGGGTGAATTCGGGCTCCATAGAAAAGGAGATAGAGAAAAGATATGGTCAGACCCCGATGGCACTTACAGAGAGTGTGAGAAGGAATGTCCATCTTCTGGAGGAGATGGATTTTACAGATATAGTAATATCTGCCAAGTCTTCTAATACCTTATTTACAATTGAGACCTACCGACTGATAGCCAGGGAGTTTTCATACCCTCTCCATATTGGGGTTACAGAGGCGGGGCTTCCTTTTGAAGGAACGATAAAATCGGCGATAGGTATCGGTTCACTGCTTGCAGATGGAATAGGAGATACGATAAGGGTCTCACTTACTGCACCATCTGTGGACGAGGTAAGGGTTGCAAAGGAGATATTATTTGCAGTTGGGATGAGAAAAAAGGATTTTGAGATAATATCCTGCCCTACCTGTGGAAGGTGCAGCATTGATGTGATGAAACTTACCAGTATACTCAGGGATAGGTTAAACCGATTACCGATTACCCCCGCCTGCCAAAGCGAAGCGGCGGGCAGGGATTACCGATCACCTATCAAGATAGCTGTAATGGGGTGTCTTGTAAATGGTCCTGGCGAGGCGAGGGATGCGGATTTTGGGATAACAGGTGCTAAAGGAAAAGGGATAATATTTAAAGGGGGTGAGGTTATAAGGACAGTGTCAGAAGACAGGCTTCTGGATACTTTGTTAGATGAGATAAGGAAAAAGAGAAACGGAGGCGGTTAAGGGTCTGACCGAGGTTTTTGAAAGGTTTGGGAGGCATCTACATCGGGGCCTTCCCGCCAGTGGGTCAGGAGTGAAGGAATGGAGACATTGTGAAGTCGGTAAAGATTCGCATAAATGCAGCCAGTAAAGATTTAACTTTTTCATCTTACAGGAAATTAGAAGACGACGGCAGTAACTTTACTAAATGGTTTTCTTATGAGTTTTTTTGTTATCCTGCTGGAAAAAATGAAAGTGGTGGGAGGAAAACAAAACAGAGTAAGGCATATACCGGCACTTGATGCTTAGGAACTTCAAAGTTGAGATTGCTTCGCCTTCGGCTCGCAATGACAAGAAGGGGCTCGCAATGACAAGAAGGGGCTCGCAATGACAGGAAGGGACTCGCAATGACAGGAAGGGACTCGCAATGACACCCTCTTTGTCATTGCGAGGAGCGCAAGCGACGAAGCAATCTAATTTGAAAATTGAATAATATGCGGAGGAAGACGATGAAGAGAAAAGCGTTTATTTATAGTCTGGTTATTATCGCATTGGCGGGACTTTCTTTCTACATATACATGTTGCATTCCAGTTACAAGAGCGTCCTGCTGGAAGAAGCCGAGAGAAGAAACGTGGCGATGGAGGAAGTGGAAATTCTTTTAGCTGGTCCACCACCTGATTGGACTGAAGAGGTTTTGATGGGTCTTTTTGCCAACCGTAATGAACTTGCCGTCAGGGTTAGAACCGGAGGCTGTACCCATTAATGAATGCTGATGAGTTACGGAAAAGTTTTCTTGACTTTTTTGCCGAGCGCGGACATCGGATAGTAGCAGGTTCATCGCTCATTCCTGAAGATGACCCCTCCCTACTTTTTACGGGGGCAGGAATGAATCAGTTCAAACATTTCCTCTTGGGTAGTAAGAAGAGCGATATTCCTCGTGTAGCGAATTGCCAGAAATGTTTTCGTACCACTGACATTGAAAATGTTGGCTATACAGTCCGTCATCTTACTTTTCTTGAAATGCTTGGCAACTTCTCCTTTGGCGATTATTTTAAGAATGACGCTATTGCCTGGGCATGGGAGTTTGTTACTTCAGTTTTGAGGTTGCCACAGGAGAAACTCCGGGTCAGTGTTTTTAGAGACGATAATGAGGCGTATCTTATCTGGAAAAAAATTGGTATTCCTGAGACAAAGATTGTCCGTCTCGGAGAAAAAGACAACTTCTGGAGTATGGGTCCAACGGGCCCTTGCGGGCCCTGTTCAGAAATTATTTTTGACCGCGGGGAAGAAAAAGGATGCGGGCAAAAAAGTTGCGGTCCCGGCTGCGGCTGCGACCGTTTTCTTGAACTCTGGAATCTTGTTTTTACTCAGTTTAACCGCACTTCAAATGGAAACCTGACCCCTCTGCCTCAAAAGAACATTGATACCGGCATGGGGCTGGAGAGAGCACTCTTTCTATTGGAAGGAAGTGAAGTGATTTTTGAGTGCAGTCTCCTCAAGCCCATTCTTAACTCTATTGCTGAGACTCTAAAGATAGGCACAAAGGCACAAAGGCACAAAGGCACAAAGAAAGATAAAACAGAGGGAGCTGCTCTATGGATAATGGCAGACCACCTGCGGGCAGCAACGTTTTTGATTGGCGATGGAGTTTCACCGGCAAATGATGGGAGAGGCTATGTATTGCGCCGATTGCTTCGCAGGGCAGTGCGCCAGGCTCACTTATTGCTCGGTCAAAAGAAGCTTTCTCTTGACAAACCTTTTCTTTATACCTCCGCTGTCATAGTTGCTAATTTGATGAAGAGCGTGTATCCAGAGCTCACTTCTCGCAGAGAGTACATTACCCAGGTCATTTTCAGCGAAGAAGAGAGGTTCCTGCGCACGCTCGAGCAGGGGATGGAAATTCTCCTCAAGGTGATTGATGAATCAAAGAAAGGCAAAAAAAATGAAATCCCCGTTGAGATGGCATTTAAGATGCATGATACTTATGGCTTCCCGATAGATCTTACCGAGGAAATAGCACGGGAAAATAGCCTAACAATAAACCGTGACAAATTCAATGAACAAGTGCGGAAGCAGCAGGAGCGGGCTCGCCTTGACAGAGAATCTAAGGCTGCCCCTACTTTTGAGATAATTGAGAAAGAGAAGCTTAATAAGATTAAGAGCACTGAATTCCTCGGCTATAAAACATTAGAATGCAGAGTTAAGGTGCTTGCAATTGTCAGGGAAGGAAAATTAATATCATCTGCCTTAAAGGGAGACAAAGTAGAAATCATTCTGGATAAAACTCCATTTTATCCTGAGAGTGGCGGACAGGTGGGAGACGTGGGCATCCTTTGTAGAGGTGAAACAAAAATAGAGGTTATAGACACAAGAGAAAGCGGTGAAAAAGATGGAATTATTATTCATCAAGGAATAGTTGTTCAGGGGAAAATCGGTCTTCAGGAACAATTTAATGCTCTGGTTAATGAGGAGGCACGTCAGGCAGCGGCTTGCAATCATACAGCCACTCATCTCCTCCAAAATGTCCTGCGACAGACCTTGGGTGAACACATTACTCAGTTAGGCTCTTTTGTTTCGCCCGAGAGATTACGATTTGACTTTAACCACTTCAAGAAAATTGATGAACGGCAGCTTAATTATATTGAAAAAATAATTAATAAGAAAATAAGAGAGAATAAAAAAATAGCTGTTAATTATACTACTTTTAAGGATGCAAAAGCAGAGGGGGCAATTGCTCTTTTTGAAGAAAAATATGAGGAAAGTGTGCGAGTGGTGAAGATTGGAGACTACAGCTATGAGTTATGCGGAGGAACTCATGTTAAAGCAACAGGTGAAATTGGAATTTTCCACATTGTTGGTGAAAGCTCCATTGCTGCCGGAACAAGGAGGATTGAAGCAGTAAGCGGAAAGGCAGCATGGCAAATGTTAAGAGATGAGTCGCAGTTGTTGCGCGAGGTGGGGCAGATACTAAAAAGTCCATCAACGGAAGTTCGGGATAAAGTAGAAAGCCTCTTGAAGCAGATAAGAGCACTTGAGAAGGAAATTAATCTCTCAAGAAAAAAGGAGATGAGAAAAGAGGTTGAGAAGTTGCTAAAAGAGGCGAAGATTGTCAATGATATAAAAATAATCTCTTCGCAATTTAAAGAAGCCACTTCTGAAGAGCTTCGTTCAATGGTGGATGTCTTAGGAAAAAAAGTTAATAAAGGTGTTATTGTATTGGGGTCTGATGTTGGAGAGAAGGCCTTCCTTGTAGCGAGGGTGACTGAAAATTTGATTAAGGAAGGATTCCATGCCGGTAACATTATTAAAGAGGTTGCCGGTATTGTCGGTGGCAGTGGCGGTGGACGTCCTGACTATGCGCAGGCTGGAGGAAAAAATACCGCCCGACTTAGTGATGCCCTCTTAAAAGTGCCGCAAATAGTTGTCTCGCATGCAAAGAGAAATGACTAAAATGCGCATATTGGGCTTAGATGTTGGGGATAAAACTATTGGAATTGCTTTGAGTGATGAGCTTCATTTAATTGCTCAAGCTTTTGAAGTAATTAAGCGGTCTTCTCTAACGAAGGATTTTAATAGAGTGGGAGAGATTGCAAGAGAATATCAAGTTGAAAGAGTAATAGTCGGACTTCCACTTGAGATGAGCGGAAAGGAAGGAAAGCAAGCAAAAAAAGTGATTGAATTTATTGCTAAACTTTGCCGTAAGGTAAAACTACCGGTGGAGACATGGGATGAGCGACTAACGACTTCTGCCGCTGAAAGACACTTACTGGAAGCTAATCTCCCGCGGGCAAAGCGCAAGCAGATTATTCATAAAGTAGCAGCGCAGGAGATACTGCAAGGCTACCTTGACTGCCAAAAGCAGTTAAAGTGATTTATTAACAAGTTGGATTTAATTTAAGTAACTACAATAAGTTAGCTGTGAAATTGGAAAGAGAAGATTTTAAAAAATTGGTGGAAGAGGCAATAGATAAATTGCCGCTGGAATTTGTGAGTAGAATAGAAAATTCTGAAATAATAGTAGAAGATGTTCCATCAGCAGAAGTTCTCAGTGAACGAAAGATAGCTTCTTCGCATCTTCTTTTAGGGCTATACAAAGGCGTTCCACTTAAAAATAGAGGAAGAGAATATGCAAATGTTCTTCCTGATACTATAATCATCTACCAGAAATCAATTGAGGCAATTTCCAGGACTGAAACAGAGACAAGGCAAAACATTCAGGACGTTCTTGAGCACGAAATTGGACATCATTTTGGATTAGAAGAAAATGAGCTATCTTGATGAGAAGAATCAATGATTAATTTGCATAGCCATTCTTTTTTGAGCGATGGGGCGTTTGCACCTTCAGAACTTGCCCGACGTTTTGAGGATAAAGGATATACAATATTGGGAATCACTGACCATATTGATATCTCAAATATTGAAATTGTCATTCCTCAACTTGTGAAGGTGTGTGCAGAATTAAATAAAACTATGCGCATCAAGGTAATTCCCGGAGCAGAGTTAACCTACATTCCTCCTGAATCAATTGCAGATGCAGTAAAGAGAGCACGGAAATTAGGAGCAAAACTGGTCCTTGTTCATGGCGAGACAATCGTTGAGCCGGTACCTCCGGGAACAAACAGGATGGCACTGAAGGCGGAAATAGACATTCTTGCTCATCCCGGATTAATTAGCTTAGAAGAAGCGAAGCTTGCAGCAGAGAGAAACATTTTTCTGGAAATATCGTGCCGCAAGGGACACTCACTCGCTAATGGACATATTGTAGGAATTGCCAGAGAGGTAACGGCAGGGCTTATCATTGGCAGTGATGCCCACTCTTTATTAGATTTAATGACTCCTGAAATGATGGAGAAAATGGGTTGTGGAGCGGGGTTGAGCAAAGAAGAATTAGATATGAGTTTAGAGAATGCCCGCAGGCTTGCCGAGAAAATTTTATAACCTGAGAGTGAAAATGAAGGCATTGGTAGTATGCATTTCGATTCATCATGGTAATACTGAAAAGATTGCCGCCTCAATAGCTAATGCTCTTGGAGCAGAACTACTAAAGCCAAAAGAGGTGGACAGTATTCAGGAATATGATTTGATTGGCTTTGGTTCTGGGATTTATTATTGGAGGCATCACAGAACTCTTCTGAGTCTCGTAGATAAGCTGCCCGACTCAAAGAATAAAAAGGCATTTATTTTCTCAACCTCAGGGATAATAGTAAAATGGCTCCTGCACAGGTCACTAAAAAAGAGATTATTAAAAAAGGGATTTGATATTGTCGGAGAATTCTTCTGTAAAGGATTTGATACAAATGGACCATTTAAGCTTATCGGAGGAATTAACAAAGGAAAACCTGATGAAGGGGATATTAGAAGAGCAGGGGAGTTCGGGAGAACATTAATTAAAGAAAATTATTCCTGCTTCAAAGAAAAAAATCAAGCCTAAAAGAGCAAAGAGGAGATGAATTTCTGAAAGATTTACCTAAAAAAAAAATTGAGCGAATCCTCATTATTAAGCTTGGCTCATTGGGTGATGTTATCCATACTCTGCCTACTCTTAATGCTCTTAGAGAAAGATTTCCTGCCGCTTACATATCCTGGCTTGTTCATGATAAATTAGAAGATATATTAAATGGGCATCCTGCCTTAAACTCAGTAATCATCTTCAAAAAAAATGAGCCGATTCCAACTATGCTTAAACATCTTCTTCAACTTATCAGGAAATTAAGGGCAAATAAATATGACCTCTTGCTTGAGTTACAGGGAGATATAAGGGGAGGAGTTTTAGCCTGGCTGAGCCGGACGCCGATAAGATTAGGTTTTAAGGCAGGCAGTTTCAGGACAGAATGGCTGAGCACCATTTTTACGAATTTTAAAGTAAGTGAGGGTAGAGCATCTCATATTGTTGATAAAAATCTTAACTTTGCGCGGCGGTTGGGAGCTGAAATAAAAGAGGTTTCTTTTGGAATTACAACAGGTGAGGCAGAGAAAAAGTATATTGATGCATTTTTAAAGAAAAAGGTAGATAATAGACGAAAAATAGTTATTCTTCACCCTGGAGCTGCCTGGCTGACCAAGAGGTGGCCAATAGAAAAGTATGCTCTTCTAACTGATGAAATTAAGGCAAATTTTGCTGACACAGCCGTTATCATCACCTATGGACCAGGAGAAAGAAAGTATGCAGAGAAAATTAAAGTTCTTTCCGATTCAGCTCCAATTGTCTCTCCTCCAACTACATTAGGGGAACTTATTGCACTTATTGAGAGGTGTGAAGTGCTGGTTGCCTCAGATACCGGCCCCTTGCATCTGGCAGCAGCGTTAGGAAAAAAGGTTATCGGGCTCTATGGTCCAACCGATTCAATCAGAAATGGTCCTTATGGAGAGGGAAATATTGTTATTAAGAATGACCTTCCCTGTCTTTCTTGCTGGAAAAAGAGCTGTTCCCATATCTCCTGCGTCCGAGAAATAACAGCTTCTGAAGTAGCCGAAAAATTGTGCTTATTATTGACATAAAAATAGTCAATGATATAATTCATAACTAATGAAAATTAAGATGATTGGAGTAGCGGTATTTCTTGTCATTGCTTCTTCTCAGGGGATTACTCTTTCCTGCGATGCCAACTCGCCACCGCACTGTGAGAGGAGAGAATTTCCTGCAGGAGAAAAGCTTACTTTTCGGATTCATTTTGGAATACCGATAGGAACCATAACTATGGAAGCAGGAAAAACGAAGTGGCGGGGGCAGGAGGTCTATTCTCTCCTTACTACCTCGCGCACTTCCTTTCCTATTTCACTTTTGTACCCGCTGGAAAACATATCAGAATCATTAATTGATAAAGACACTCTCTTGCCGGTTGCTTACAGAAGCACAGAAAAAATAAGAGATGAGAAAAGAAGCAGGCTTATTGTCTTTGACCGGGAGCAAGAGGTAGCAGAAAGATTTCATAATGGTGTGATGCACAGCTCTGTTTCTATCACTCCTGATGCCAGAGATGCACTCTCTACTACCTTTTATTATCTGAGAATGGGTCCGCTTAATGTTGGGGAGTCAATTTTCGTGAATGTTAGCACGGGACGATATAACATAGAAGTTGAGTTTAAGATTTTAGAGAGAAAAAAATGGCGCGGGAGAAATATAATTATTGTTGAGTCTACCCCTGAAGGAGTGGGATTGGGAAGCTTTTTTGAAGAGGGAAGCAAGGTTCAGATATGGTTTAGCGACGATAAATACAGACTGCCCCTTCTTATCAGAGGGGATGGCGCTCTTGGTCTGGTGTGGATAATGCTGATTAACAGAGAGGAAGGCTAAGAAGGGATGGGTAGAGTCGTTGCGAGAGGTGAATTGGCAGGAATTATTAAATATGAAAAAAAAGTCGGGAAAAAAGTAGTTTTTACCAATGGATGCTTTGACCTTATCCACATTGGGCATATTCGCTATCTGAGAGAAGCAAGAGGAAAAGGAGACATACTGATTGTAGCCGTGAATAGCGACAGTTCCACGAGGAAACTTAAAGGAAACAGCAGGCCGGTTGTCCCTCAGGAAGAGAGAGCAGAAATCCTCTCTTCTTTTTATTTCGTTGACTATGTAATTATATTTCCTGAAGATACCACTGAGGAGCTAATTAATTTATTGCAACCTCATATTTTAGTGAAGGGCGGAGATTACAAGAGTAAGGAAATAGCAGAAAGAAAAGCAATGAAGAAAGTCGGTGGAGAGGTAATAATTGCTTCAGAGGTTAATAAGCATTCAACGCAAAGTCTCCTTGAGAGAATTGGAGCCAGCCAGAGGAAAACTATTAAGTGAAAACTCTTAATGAACAGAGAAAAAGAGAGATAATTTCTCGCTTTCATGAGGGAAAAGTCCTTGTAGTGGGCGATGTTATGATAGATGAATTTCTCTGGGGAAAGGTTTCTCGTATTTCTCGTGAGGCACCAATCCCTGTTGTTGAAGTGGTAAAAGAATCATTTATGTTAGGAGGAGCGGCTAATACCGCCAATAATATTGGCACGCTTGGAGGAAATGTCTTGCTCAGTGGCGTAATAGGGGACGACCTTCATGGAAGGATTCTCTGTAAGAAGCTGAAAGAAAAGGGCCTTGACACCCAGGGATTAATGATTCTTGATGAATATTCAACAACAACAAAAACCCGTATTATTGCCCAGCAGCAGCAGTTAGCGCGAATTGACAAGGAAAAGAAACTGGAAATCACTGGCTCCGTCAGAGAAAGTATTTCTGCATATTGTCAAAAGCATCGGAGCGATATTGAGGTAATCGTTATCGGAGATCACGGCAATGGCGTAATAACACCACAGCTTTTCAGGACAATTATTGAGATGGGGAAAAGAATAATTGTTGATCCGGGAAGGAGAGATTTTTCATTATATAATGGTGCAAGCATTATTACTCCAAACAGGCAGGAGACTGAAGCATTCGTTGGGATGAAGGTCAGAGAAAGAAATGAAGTGGAAGATGCGGGTCGGCAAATTCTCAGTGAGATAGTTGAAGAAGCAGTGTTAATCACATTGGGAGAAGATGGCATGTGCCTGCTTGAGAAGACCGGGGAGATTGTCCATATTCCTACCATTGCCCAGGAAGTTTATGATGTTTGCGGAGCAGGAGATACCGTTGTAGCAACTCTTGCCCTTGCCCTCTCCTGTGGAGCTACTCTGCAGGAAGCAGCGTCTCTGGCAAATTTGGCTGCCGGGATAGTTGTAGCCAAATTCGGCACAGCTACTGTTTCCAGGGAAGAACTCTCAAAATGATAGGCAGCAAGCAGGTAAAAATAGGAGATGTGTCAATCGGGAGTAGAAATCCTTTGGTGCTTATTGCCGGTCCTTGCGTTCTTGAAAGTGAAATTCTTTCTCTTCAGATAGCTCAGAGGATAAAAAAGATAAGTGAAGAAATTGGAATGCCATTTATTTTTAAGGCATCTTACGATAAGGGCAATCGCACATCAATTAATTCATTTCGGGGACCGGGGATAAAAGATGGATTGAAAATTCTTGCCAGGGTAAGGAAAGAAGTTGGAGTTCCTGTTACAGCTGATGTTCACTGCCAGGAAGAAATAGAGCAGGCAGCTCGGACGCTGGACCTGATTCAAATTCCTGCATTCCTCTGCCGCCAGACAGCTTTGTTACTGTCGGCTGGGTACTGTGGTAAAGCAGTCAACATCAAAAAAGGACAGTTTCTTGCTCCCGAAGATATGGAAAATGTTATTAAAAAAGTAAGGTCAGGTGGGAATGAAAATATTATCCTCACTGAAAGAGGAACATCTTTCGGTTATCACAACCTGATTGCTGACATGCGTTCACTTCCAATAATGAGAAGCTTGGGTTGCCCGGTCATTTTTGATGCTACCCATAGTGTGCAGCTTCCTGGAAGTGGTGGTGACTTTTCAGGAGGAGAAAAGAAATACACAGAAGTCCTTGCCCGTGCAGCGGTTGCTGCTGGCTGCGATGGACTTTTTCTTGAAGTTCACACCTCGCCCGAAACTGCTCCCTGCGATGGGCAAAATATGCTTACTCCAGATGAACTGAAGCCACTTTTGGAAAGAGTAAAAGAAATAGATAAAATTGTTAAAAAAGGTAAGAAGAGGCTTTGAAAGTGAGAAAAAAAATAATAGATAGAGTAAGGCAAATAAAAATACTTGTTATGGATGTAGATGGAGTGCTTACCGATGGGAGAATTATTATAGGGAGCGGCAATGAGGAATTCAAATTTTTTAATGTTCTTGATGGAGAGGGAGTGGTGCTTGCCAAAAGTGCAGGGCTAAAGATAGCGCTTATTTCCGGCCGCTTCTCCGGAGCAACGGAAAGGAGAGCGCAAGAGTTGTCCATAGATGATGTATATCAGGGAGTTAGTAAAAAAGAAGAGTCTTACGAAGAACTTCTTAAAAAGTATGGACTCAGTGATGCGGAAGTAGCTTATATTGGTGATGACCTTCTTGACCTATCTATTATGAGAAGAGTAGGGTTTGCGGCAAGCGTTCCCAATGCCTGCAAAGAAGTAAAGAAGTCAGCTGCTTATGTAACTCATCTTTCTGGTGGGCAAGGTGCCGTGCGTGAGATAATAGAGCTTATACTTAAATCGCAAGGGAAATGGGAAAAAATATTGGAAATGCGTTCAATGGGACGAAGGGATTAACTTGTTTAAGTGGCTTCTTTATCTGGGGCTGGTGGTAATTTTCACAGGAAGTTGGTATTTATTCGCAGAGGCTGAAGGCAGTGAATTATCTTTTCAGGAAAGAATTGGCGATAGAGTAATAGGATTTTCTCATACAAGAACCGAGAGAGGAGAGCCAGTACTCCAGCTAAGTGGAGCCTCTGCCATCGTCTTGCAGGACAGAATTATTGCGATAGAGGAACCTAAAATCAAGAGGTTATTCCCGGAAAGCGAGCATTTCATTGAGCTTGCAGGCAAGCGAGGAAAATGGGAGCAGAAAACCGAAAAGATGGAGATTGAAGAAGGAAGCGGGGTAATTGGACTGAAAGAGGAGATAATTATCCGTCATTCTGATATGGTGTTATATGAGCCGGAAAAACTGCTTATAGTTCTGGAGGGAAGTGTTAAAATACAGCGGGGGAAAAATATTCTTCACGGAGATAAAATAACAATACATCTCACTGAAGGAGGAGAAGAGGTTGAAAAAATTATCATTCAAGGAAATGTACGAGGGAGTATTTTCTTTTAATTATTATGTATTATGGGCGGTACTGGGTTTGAACCAGTGGCATCTACCTTGTAAGGGTAGCGCTCTCCCGGACTGAGCTAACCGCCCCCGCTGCCGGGAAGGGGATTTGAACCCCTACAGGATTGCTCCCACCAGCCCCTCAAGCTGGCGTGTCTGCCAATTCCACCATCCCGGCTTCTTAGCTATTCTACTGTCAGATGAAGCAAAAGTCAAGGTTAATTAATCAACTACGATTTTTCTTGACATAACAGTTTGATGTATGTTATAGATATAGGTAGCATAGATTAAAGAGGAATTTGGAATTTACTATGGCTGAGATAATTTATAGAATAAAGGACCTCTCACTTCGCCTTGGTCGCTCCCCCTTAACTGTCAAGCGTTGGGAGAAGAAAAAATATATCCCTCAAGCAAGAAGAGATGCGAAAGGCTGGAGAATCTATACAGGCAAAGAGATTAAGAAAATAGTAAAGGATGTTAAAGAAACCAACTATTTTCTTGCCCGGAAAAATTATTCACCTAAGATATGGGAAAAATAATAACTATTGCCAATGAGAAAGGCGGCGTGGGAAAGACTTCTTTATCAGTAAATTTAGGGGCAGCGCTCTCCATTCGCGGCCAGCAGGTGCTTGTGATAGATATGGACCCGCAAGGAAACGCCTCTTACATTCTCTCAAAAAACGCTCACGATGAGAAACCTTCTATGTATGAAGTATTAATTGATAAGAACAGGAAAATCTCTTCCATTGTTGAGGAGACAACCACTAATGGTCTTAGCCTGGCTCCTGGTAATCTGCAACTGGCAGGAGCTGAAATTCAACTTATTCAGACATATGGCCGCGAGTTTGCCTTAAAGAGAAGCTTTACTCCTGATGTGATTGAAGCATACGATTATGTTTTTATTGATACTGCCCCCTCCTTGAGCTTACTCACTATAAACTCATTCGTTGCCGCCGACTACATATTGATACCAGTATTTTCCGACTTCCTTTCCCTTGTCGGACTTAATCTTCTGCTTGATACCATAAATATTTCTCAGGAAAATTTAGGCAGCAATGTTGAAGTCATCGGCTTCGTTATTACAAAATATGATTGTCGGGAAAATATCTCGGATGAAACAATCAATCTTTTAAAAGCGAAGTTTGGAAACCTAATTTATAAAGAAGTAATCAGGGTAAATGTAAAACTTAAAGAGGCTCCATCAAAAAGACAGACAATATTTCAATATGACCCGGTTTGCATCGGAGCGAGAAATTATTTAGCTCTGGCAAATGAATTCCTCAACAGAATGAATGAAAGGAATAAATGATGACGGCAAAAAAGTTTTCCTTGAAAAATAATCCTATATTTGAAAAAACCGCTATACCAATTAAAAAGGATAGAGGAAAACATCCCCTTAATGCTATTTATTCACCCTCAGAAAAAACCAAAGGAAAAGCCGGTTCTTTTGCTCTCACAGATAAAATTAAAGAATGGTCCGCAAAAAAGATTAACAGCAAAATACTTGCCTTTGGTGTCCTTGCCCTGATAGCAATCCTTTCTTTTTTCATCTACTTATGGTGGAAAGAAATCTTAAAAACAGAGCACCCAGCTCCCTTGATAGCTGAGCCTGCTCTCATATTGCCAGAAGCATTGCCCCTTCCTGAGAAAGCCCTGTTAGAAGAGGTCCCACCCCTCAAAGAGGAACTTGAGAAAGAAAAAGAACTGCCTGCTCCCCCACGAAGATTGAGAGATGAAAGATGGCTACTTTCGGCAATTATTTTTGATGGAGCAAACTCACGCGCTCTCCTTAATCGCAGAGTTGTTCGCCCGGGAGATACTATTGGCAAAGTAAAAGTAATGGAGATTACATCGGATAGCGTTGTTCTGGTCAGAGGGGAAGAAATATTTACCATCAGATTGGAAAGTGAGAACTGATAAAAGATTGCTTTGAGATTGCTTCGCCTTCGGCTCGCAATGACAGCCCTCTTTGTCATTGCGAGGGCAGTGACA
>NDHY01000008.1 GCA_003574845.1 candidate division NPL-UPA2 bacterium Unc8 | reverse complement strand
CCATTGGCATAAGTAACATTCCGCAAATTATTGAAATCCAGGCTGTTTGTGAATACGAAGGTTTCTCCCTCTACTCCAACTATATTTGCATATTACCGTTCTGCCTTCCTAGGGTTTTGCCGAGTCATATCATTAAAGAGAAATGAAAAATGTATGAGGAATATTGGGAACTGAGCAAGAAGCCGTTTCAGAATACGCCAGACCATGAGTTTTTATACCTCTCCAGTGAGCACGAAGAAGCATTGATGAGGATGAGGTATGCCGTGCAAGAATGCTTAGGCGCAGCAATGCTCAGTGGCGTCTTTGGCTGCGGAAAGACAATGTTAGTCTGGGCGCTACTGGCGGAATTGGGAGAAAATTATAAGTCGGCAGTAGTTAGTAATCCCGCTCTTGACGCCACTGAACTGCTAAGGGAGATTTGTTATCAATTTGGAATAAAAGAGGATCTTCCCCACAATAAGACAGATTTAATGCATTTGATTGATAGGATACTGCGTAACAATATCAATGATGGCAAAGATACGGTAGTTATCATTGATGAAGCACACTTAATTGGTGATATGATGGTTTTTGAAGAGTTAAGGCTGCTTTTGAATTTACATCTTAAAGATAGGTTCCTGCTTACTTTAATTCTTGTTGGACAGCCGGAATTAGAAGAGAAGATAACAAATAACAAGCAACTCTCGCAACGGATTGCCATAAAATATCATCTGGATAGGTTAAATAAGGAAGATACCAAAAATTATATTTACCATCGCCTAAAAGTCGCTGGGAGGACAGAGGCAATATTTAATGAAGAAACGATTGGAGCAATCTTTGAAGTTTCAGGAGGAATTCCCCGCAGAATAAATCATATCTGCGCAATGAGTTTGGTTATCGGCTTTGGTCGTAAAGTAAAGACGATAGACGCAAGTATCGTAAAGGAAGCAGCAGAAAGCTTAGTAGGGTAAAAATTATATTATAGCAGGAGGTAAAAATGCAGACGATTTATCTTGCTCCTCTCTCTCATTATGATGTTGCATGGGCATTCACCAAGGAGGACTATCTTGACATAAATGAAGGGATTCTGCAAAGTGTCGTGGAATTTATGAAAAAATATGAGGAATATAAGTTCTCCTGGGAGCAAGTTTTTCCGTTAGAGGTACTGGAGCGCCGTAATCCCGGACTTTGGGCAGAGATAAAAGAGATGATTCAAAAGGGGAAGCTGGAGATAGTTGACGGACAATATCTAATGCCTGATACTATGCTCCCGGCGGGGGAGGTTTTGGTAAGAGAAATTCTCTTTGGCAAACGTTATTGCAAGGAGAAATTTGGGATGGATGTTCCGGTAGCATGGTGTGCTGATAGCTTTGGAATGAATGCTCAACTCCCTCAAATTTACAAGAGGTCGGGCTACAAATGGGTTGCCTTCAGGCGAGGAGCAAGGGAGATGCAGAGTGAATTTCTCTGGAAGGGTCTTGACGGTACTACTATCCTGGCTCATTGGATGCCGCTGGGGTATCGGGCTGGATTTTATCTTGATAAATTAAAGGAAAGCTACATAGAGCTTAATAAATATGCCACCACCTTCAATATTCTTATGCCTTCCGGAAGCGGGTCGACGCCACCCCAGGAAGAAGTTATTGAGGCAGTAAAACAATGGAACAAGGAGCACCTGGGAGAGTCACAGATGAAGATTGTTGTTCCCTCTGAATTTTTCCGTGCCGTTGAGCTGGAAGAAGAAAAGCTCGAAGTTCGCAGTGGAGAGCTGTATGATGAGGCTCTAATAGAGGTTTTTCCTCAGGTATGCTCTTCTCGGGCGTGGATAGTGATGGGGGCAAGAAAATGCGAAGGGCTGCTCACCGCAGCCGAATGGTTTTCTACTCTGGCGTGGCTATTAGGCAATGACTATCCTCAGGATATTATAAGTGAATGTTGGGAAAAGATGCTTTTTGTTGCTTTTCACGATATTATCACTGGCTGTGGGATAGATGAGATTTATGACGATGTCAGGGAAATTTTTTCCTTCCTTGAAGAGCATCTTACTAAACTGTTGAATGATTGTCTGAAATTTATTGCCAGCCAGATTAATACCCAGGGTGAAGCGGTGGTAGTTTTTAACCCTCTTCCTCAGAAGACGAAGAATTGGTGTGAAGTTGACTTAAAACTTCAGGGCTGGGAGAAGGAGCCAGGGCTCAAGTTTGGGGAGGAAGAAATAGAGACCCAGGTCTTGAGTCTAAAGAAGGATGCTCAGGGAAGAATTAACTCGGCAAAGCTTGGATTTTTTGCCGAACTTCTTCCAATGGGCTATAAAGCCTACCGATTGGTTGAGCGCGGCAAGGAGCCGGAATGGGAGATTAAGGTAGAAGGAAATAAAATAGAGAACCAATTCTTTCGCTCACTTGTTAACCCAGAGACAGGGATAATAGAGGTTTTTGATAAAAAGGAGAGGCCTTTATTCAAGGGAAATGAGTTGAACATAGAAAATGAAGTCGGGGACTTATATTATCATCAGTATATGTTTTTTGAGCTGGTGAAAAACGAAAGCGGGGATGGAATTCACTATGGGGTTTTCAAGCCCGAAAAATTTAGCATAGAGAGAGGAGCATTGAAAACGAAGGTCATTCTTGAAGAGGGGTATTATTGCCTCAGATGGCCTTATCGCTTATTTGATAAATTTGGAACTAAGCTCCATAAAAATAGAGTTCTGGATATTACCAAGGAGATTATCATTTACAGGGATTCCTCCCGAATTGAATTTGTGACCAGGGTCAAAAGCAAGTATCCAAATATAAGGCTCAGGGTCAAATTTGATACATTTAAGGAGAGAATGGTCTATTTTCGCGAGACGCAGTTTGGGATTGTGCCTGAGCCTACGGAATTATCAACTTCTCTTGAGAAGACAAAAATCCCGGCGGGAATACCTACTTTTCTCTCCTGGTTTGACTATGGCGATGGGACAAGAGGAATAACTTTTATGAATAAGGGAATTCCGGCAAACGAGATAAGGGGAAGCAATGTTTATCTTACGCTCTTAAGAAGCGTGGGCATGCTTTCTGCTGATGGCAGAGCAGGACCTATGATTCCCACGCCGGATGCATTAGAGCTTAATAAGAATTATACTTTTGAGTATGCTTTAAGCCCTCATGAGTATGATTGGAGAAGGGCACAGGTATATAAGCACAGTCAGGAATTTCAGCGCCGGCCTCTCTGGGTTCAAGTTAATTCCAAAGGCGACTTACTCCTGGAACTTTCTTTTCTGAAGCTTTCGCCAGATAACATTATTCTTTCAGCTCTAAAGAAAGCCGAAGGGGGTAATGAAATAGTATTAAGGTTTTATGAAACCAAAGGGGAGCAGACAACAGCCGAAATTGAATTTTTCCATGAAATAAGTCGCTGTATGGTCACCGATTTATTGGAGCAAGAGGAGCACGAACTGAAGCTGGAGCAAAACAAGCTAAGAATGGAGATAAAGCCCTTTGAAATCGTTACCCTTAAGCTTACTGTCTTTCCATAAGAAGCCGTTTATACAGGTGTTTTAAGGAAGATAAATAAGTAAAAATAAATTGACAGATACTCTTTTACATATCAAAATGGTAGAAGTAACTTGCCCCTATAGCTCAGTTGGAAGAGCACCTGACTCTTAATCAGGGTGTCCCAGGTTCGAGACCTGGTGGGGGTATTGCGAGGGTGGCGGAACTGGCAGACGCGCCAGACTTAGGATCTGGTGAGGGAAACCTCTTGCGGGTTCAAGTCCCGCCTCTCGCATTTTGAATAGATAGTGGATAGTTAACTACTCAGGAGCCAGAAGTCAGAATTCAGGAGTCAGAATGAAATAGGGGCATTGCGGGTGTAGCTCAGCGGTAGAGCGCTACCTTGCCAAGGTAGATGTCGTGGGTTCAACTCCCACCACCCGCTTCTTGGGTAGTAAGTGGTAGGTGGTGGGTAGTAAGTAGGAGGTGGTAAAAGTGGTAAGTGGTAAGTGGTAAGAGATGAAAATAGAAATTGGAAATTGGTAATTGGGTCATTGAAAATTAATTGAAAATTAGAAATTAGAAATTGGAAATTAGTAACTGGAAATTGGAAATTGGAAATTAGTAACTGGTGCTCTGGTGCATTGAGGAGGGATGAAAATGTCTAATGGATATGGTAGTGAGGATTTCGGGAAGGAACTCAAGCAGATGTTAGAGTCTGCAAAAGGAATACTTGGGTTACTTAAAATTGCTATTCCAATTGTGGTGGTCATCTGGCTTTTATCGGGAATATACACTGTTGGACCCGGCGAAGCGGGTATTGTAAGACGATTTGGAAGGTTCACTGCTCAGACAGGTCCGGGTCTCCGCTACCGCTTGCCTCGTCCTATTGAATCACACAATGTGGTTAACATTGCGGGAATAAGAAGGGCTGAGGTCGGCTTTAGAACGGTAGAACGCCCGGGAAGAGAGCCAAAAATCCATCGGGTGTTAGAAGAAGAAATGATGCTTACCGGGGATAGGAACATCGCTGGTGTGCAAATTCTAATTCAGTATCAGGTAGTAGACCCTGTAAAATATCTTTTCCGGGCCAGAGAGCCTGAAATCGCGCTTCGGGTAAATACTGAAGTTGCCCTCAGAAGTATTATTGGCAATATGGATATTGATCATGCTATGACCGAGGGTCGGCCTGAGATTGAAGCGGGAGTCTGGAGCTTTCTGCAGCGGTTGTTAGATGACCACCAAACCGGATTACATGTAGTCCTGGTGGAGCTACAGGTGGTAGACCCACCCGATGAAGTAAAAGAGTCGTTTCATGATGTAGTGCGCGCCAAGGCAGACGAGGAAAGGTTGATTCGGGAAGCGGAAGGATATGCTCTGGATGTGGTTCCCAGGGCAAGAGGAAAGGCATCAAAGATAACACAGGCAGCTACTGCCTACAGGGAGGAAAGAGTGGCGTTGGCTGAAGGTGATGCGGCCCGATTCCTCCAACTTCTCAAAGAATACCAGAGGGCGCCAGGAGTAACCCGGGAAAGACTATATCTGGAGACAATAGAGAGGGTCCTAACTGAAAGCAAAAAATTCATCATTGACCCCGAGGTCGGTGGTAACATATTACAGTTCTTACCTTTAACCGATATTGAATAAAAGGGGGTGGGCAAATGAGTACTAAAGTATGGGTAGTTGCGATTTTGTTGCTGGTCGTTGTGATTGTTGGCAGCCAGGCGATGTTTGCAATAAATGAAACGGAACAGGCGATTGTTTTGCAGTTAGGGGAGTACAAGGGGACGATAGACAAACCGGGGCTGCACTTTAAAATCCCTTTTATTCAGGTGGTGCACCGTATGGAAACGAGAACGCTGTTTTTCGATGTGCGCCCGGCTGAGTTTCTTACTCTTGACAAGGAAAGGCTGGTGGTGGACAGTTACACCCGCTGGCGAATCCTTGACCCACACCTGTTCTTTAAAGCAGTAAGAAATGAGCATGGAGCCAAACTTAGAATAGATGGTATTGTTACCTCCAGGCTGAGAGAAGAACTTGCCCGGCACAATCTATGGGATATAATCGGTGTTCGGAGAAAGCCAATTATGGAAGTAGTGGGTAGGCATGTGGATGAGCTTGCTCGTCGTGAGTTCGGGATAGAGATAATAGATGTCAGAATGAAAAGAGTTGACCTTCCCGAAGAGGTGCAGGCAGCTGTTTTTTCGCGAATGATAGCAGAGCGTAACCGGATATCTAAGGAACATCGTGCTAAAGGAGAACAAGAGGCAATGAAACTCAGGGCAGGTGCAGATAGAGAGGTGACTATTATCCTGGCTGAGGCTGAGAAGGAAAGCCGGATATTAAAAGGTGAAGGCGATGCAAAAGCTGCGGCTATTTATGCAGATGCCTTTAATGAGCATCCTGAGTTCTTCAGCTTTGTACGAACACTAAGGGCATACGAGGAGTTTCTTGCAGGGGATACCACCCTGATATTTAGCTCTGAGACCTACTTGTTCAGACATCTTAAAGCGCCGGGCTACATTCAAAAACAGTAAAGAAGGAGTTAAATGGATAATTCTACCGGAGTAAAGTCAGAAGTAGAGAGGTTGCCTGATTTTCAGTGCCGACTGCGAATTGAAGTACCTCCGGAGGAAGTTAACCGTTGCTTTGAGGGTGTCTATCGTAAATTTCTTCGCAATGCAAAGATTCCCGGCTTCAGACAGGGAAAAGTTCCTTTAAATATTCTCAAAATCCGATTTGCCGCTACTATTGCCGAAGAAGTTATGAAGGAGATAGTGAATAAGCATTACTGGGAGGTGCTGAGAGAAAAGGAAATTACTGCTTTATCTAACCCTAAAATAGATGCGGATAATAAACTTCCTGAGGAAAATAAATTATTTTTCTTTGTAGCAACAGTAGAGGCATTGTCAGAAATTAAACTTCCTGACTATAGGGGAATAACGCTGAAGAAGGAAAAAGTAGAAGTTACCGAGCAAGATATTGAAGCAGCTCTGAGGATGAAGCAGGAGGAAAAAGCCAATTTTCTTGCCGTAGAGAATCGCCCGGTAAAAGAGGGTGACTGGCTGCTTGTTGAGATTACCTCTTTTGTTAATGACTCTCCATACCAGCAGGCGAAGGAATATCTGTTCCAGTTAGGGCAAAACCGTCTTCCCAAAGAGGTGGAAAAAAGTCTTATCGGGCGCAAGGTTGGCGAGGAAAGCAAAGTAGAAATAGCTCATAAAGATGGTGGAGAAGTCGCTTATAAGGTTTTGGTAAGAGGAATTAAAGAAAGAAGGCTGGTTGTTGTTGATGATAACTTTGCTCGCGATCTTGGAGGTTTTGCAAGCCTTGATGAATTGCGTGGTCATCTTCGCAAAGAACTCACTCTTCAGGCCTCACTCATTGCAGAAAGAAAACTGCGTGAGATGGCGATTGATTTGATAGCGGAACAGACTGAGGTTGAGCTCCCACCGCGTCTCATAGAAGAACAGATTAACCATTTATTGCTCTATGCCAGGGCAAGGAGCGATACTGACGAGGAGTATAAGGGGGAGGAGGCTATGCGGATTGAGCTCCGCCCGACAGCGATTCATCAATTAAAAAGAAAGCTTGTTCTTGAGGAAATCTCGCGCAGAGAAAAGATTACCATAACTGATGAGGAAGTAAAAAAGCAGCAGCAGGTCAGAGTTAAATTAGGCGCTAAAGAAGTTGGTGAAGAAAAAGAGGATGAACTCAAGTGGCAACTGCAGCGGCAGAAGACAATAGAGTTCATCATGAGCCATGCAAAAATTGAGGAAAAAGAAAAATCTTTAGTTCTTACTCCGGAGGAGGCAAAGCAACTTGATTTATCTGAAAGGCAGGGAGCTAATTTGGGAGCAAAGGGAATTGAATTAGTTGGTGGTAAGTAGTAAAAGGGAGCAGAATTCAGGGTTCAGGAAAAGGCACAAACTTTTAACTTTTAACTTGCACTTTTGCCTTTTAACTTTTGAATTAGTTCTTAAACTGGTGCTCTATAATTATGAGGAGGTATTAAGATGGAATTGAATAGATTGCCCGGGGTAGTAGAAGATGATGGGAGAGGAAGAGTTCATTATGACCTTTTTGACAGGCTGCTTAAGGAAAGAATTATTTTTCTTGGCGGCTCAATGACTGTTATTCGGGCAGGGTCATCCATTATTTCAGATTTGGAAGCTAATATTCTTATTGCTCAGCTTCTTTACCTTGAGTCCGAGGACCCTAATAAAGATATTAAGCTTTATATTAATAGTCCTGGTGGCTCAGTGACTGCTACGTTGGCAATCTATGATACGATGCAGTACATCAAACCTCCTGTTTCAACGATATGCGTTGGCCAGGCTGCCAGTGGCGCTACCTTTCTTTTGGCGGCGGGAACGAAGGGGAAACGGCTGTCTCTTGCTAATTCGCGCATCCTTATCCATCAGCCAATGGGGATGGCAGAAGGTCAGGCAACTGATATTGAGATTCAATCAAGGGAAATTTTAAGGCTGAAGGCCCAATTAAATGAGATTCTTGCTCATCACACTGGCCAGTCAGTAGAAAAAATCAAAGAAGACTGCGAACGCGATTTCTACATGTCTGCTGAAGAGGCAAAAGAATACGGGCTGATTGATAAAATCATCAGTAAAGAGATAAAAAAGAGGTAATTTTGATGCAGAAAAGATATTTGCTGACGCCAGGACCAACTTCGGTGCCCTCGGAAGTTCTCCTAACAATGAGCCAGCCGATAATTCATCATCGCACTAAAGAGTATCGCAAGATATTCGCTAAGGTGAATGAAGGGCTGAAATATCTTTTTCAAACTGCGAGTGATGTTCTTATTTTTTCCTCATCAGGGACAGGAGCAATGGAAGGAGCGGTAAGTAATCTTCTTTCTCCTAACGATCGGGCATTGGTCGTTAAAGGAGGGAAATTTGGCGAACGCTTTGCGGAAATCTGCACTGCCTATGGAGTGGAAGTAATTCCTGTTGATGTCGTGTGGGGAGAAGCTGTTGAGCCAAAGGAAATAGAGTCAAAACTTGCCGAAAATCCTGACATAAAAGCTGTGTTTACTACTCTGTGCGAGACCTCTACCGGCGTTGTAAATGACATAGAGTCCATTGGAAACATTGTTGCAAAACACTCTGCGGCATTGGTTGTTGATGCTATCAGTGGGTTGGGGGCAATGGAGTATAAGCCTGACCTCTGGCATGTAGATGTAACAGTTGGGTGCTCACAAAAAGGATTAATGCTTCCACCTGGACTTTCTTTCATCAGCCTCAGTGAGAAGGGGTGGAAGTTAGTAGCAGAGTCACAATTGCCAAAGTATTATTTTTCTTTCCTGAAAGCAAGGAAAGGTATTGGAAGCTTAGAAAGCCCCTTTACGCCTGCTATCTCTCTTATCATTGGCTTAAATGAAGCTCTACAGATGATTAGAGAGGAAGGAATTGAAAGCGTCTGGAGGAGGCATTCCCGATTGGCAGCGGCGGTGAGAGCGGCAGTGAGAGCGCTGAGGTTAGAGCTGTTTGCCCCCCGGACGGCAGCAGATGCAGTAACAGCAGTAAAAGTTCCTTCTGAAATTGACGGAGTGTTACTCGTCAAAAAAATGAGTGAAAAATATGGAATGACGATTGCCGGAGGACAAGACCATCTTAAAGGAAAAATCTTTCGGATTGCTACCCTTGGTTATGCTGATACTTTTGATGTCATCTCTGTGCTTGCGGCGCTTACGATGACACTCTCTGAACTTGGTTATGAGGTAGAGTTGGGAGCGGCAGTGAGAGCAGCAGAGGAGATTTTGATGAAATGAAGGTCTTAATAAGCGATCCTATTAGCAAAGAGGGAATGAAAATACTTGAAAAGGAATCCGGGTTAGAAGTCCTTCTTGCCACAGAGCTTTCTCCTGCTGAATTAAAAGAGAGGATAAAAGATGCAAGTGCCTTAATTATAAGGAGCAAAACAAAAGTAACCAGAGATTTGATAGAGGCAGGAAAAGCTCTCAAGATAATTGGAAGAGCAGGAGCTGGAGTAGACAACGTAGACATAGAGGCAGCAACTGACCATGGCGTAATTGTGATGAATTCTCCGGGTGCGAATACTATATCCACTGCTGAACACACGATAGGAATGCTGTTGGCTCTTTCCCGGAACATTCCTCAGGGGCATCTTTCCCTTAAAGAGAAAGGGAAGTGGGAGCGGTCAAAATTTCTTGGAGTAGAGTTGAGGAGTAAGACCCTGGGGATAATAGGGCTGGGGCGAATTGGCAGTGAGGTGGCAAAGAGGGCAATGGCTATGGAAATGAGGTGTATTGTCTGTGACCCATTCATCTCTCCAGAACGAGCAAAGAAATACGGGGTAGAGCTGCTTAATATAGGAGAATTTCTTCCTCAGGCAGATTTTATTACGGTTCATACTCCTCTTACTGATGAAACATGGCATCTACTTAGTAAGAAGGAGTTCAGGGCAATGAAAAATGGGGTGCGAATTATAAACTGTGCCCGCGGAGGAATTGTTGATGAAGAGGCGCTTTATGAGGCAATGAAGGCAGGAAAAGTAGCTGGCGCAGCGCTGGATGTCTACGAGCATGAACCACCGAGGAGTAGTCAGTTATTAACAATGGAAGGTCTTGTTGCTACTCCGCATATTGGAGCATCAACTGAAGAGGCCCAGCAAATGGTGGGAATAGAAATTGCTCAACAGGTTGCTGATGCCTTAAAAGGAAGAATTGTGCGCAATGCAGTGAACATTCCTTCCATAGAACCGGATGTGTATGAGAAGATAAAGCCATATCTTGCTCTGGCTGAAAAATTAGGGCTACTTCAGTCGCAGTTGCTTGAAGGAAGAACTTTGGTTGTCAAAATAAAATATAGTGGTGAGATTAGTGGCTATGATTGTGAGCCGATAACAATTGCTATCTTGAAGGGGCTTCTGGAGCCTGCTCTGGGCGATGGGGTCAATTACGTCAATGCCTTAAAAATTGCCAAAGAGAGAGAGATAAAGGTAACCGAGGAAAAAAGTGAATCTCTCCTTGAATTTGCCAATCTCATTTCCCTTGAAGTAGAAACTGAGAAAGTCAAAGGCTCTCTCTCAGGGACCCTATTCAGTTATGCTGGTCCGAGAATTGTGAGGGTGGATGGATACCACGTTGACATAGTACCCAGGGGGCACATACTCATTGTGCTTCATGATAGCAAGCCGGGGGTTATTGGCAAGCTGGGAACTATTCTTGGAGATGGTGGGATGAATATTGTCGCAATGACATTAGGCCGTAAGGAAAAGAAAGGAAAAGAATTAACCGTCTTCAATTTAGAGTTGGCTGTGCCTCAGAAAATGCTTAAGAAAATAATGGCGATTAAGGAAATCCTTAGTTTAGGTACGGCAAAACTGTAAAGAAGAAAGGCACAAAGGCACAAAGGCACAAAGGCACAGAGAAACAGAGAAACAGAGAAACAGAGAAACAGAGAAACAGAGAAACAGAGAAACAGAGAAACAGAGAAACAGAGGCACAAATTAAAGCTAATTTTCAATTTCTAATTTTCAATTAATTTTCAATGACCCAATAAATGTCAGAAGTCAGAAGTCAGAAGCCAGAAGTCAGAACCGTGAACTGTGAACTGTGAACTGTATTTGAACCCTGACTCCTGACCTTCGTTAATAGCTATTTTGTGATGACGAAAATTCTCATTCACATTTGCTGCGCTCCCTGCGCAATTTATCCCCTTAAAAAACTAAAGGAAAAGGATAATGATGTTCAGGGTTTTTGGTATAATCCTGGCATCTATCCCGATTGGGAATACCAGCGTCGGTTGAGGTGCCTCAAGGCTTATGCCGGAAGAGAGAAAATAAAGGTTATCTATGAATATAAAAAGCAGGAATCCCATTTTGGAAGCACCGAGGAAGAAAAGTGCTTGAACTGTTATCAGTTGCGACTGGATAAGACTGCCAATGTTGCCAGGGAAGGAGGCTTTGATTTATTTACAACTACGCTTCTCATTAGTCCTTACCAGAAACATGAACTTATCAGAGAAATTGGAGAAAAGGCAGGAAGAAAGATGGGGGTTGACTTTCTTTATACTGACTTCCGTAATGGCTACCGAGAAGGGATTACACAGGCACGAGAGATGAAACTTTATCATCAGCGCTATTGCGGGTGCGCCCGTAGCATTAGAGAGAGAGTAGAGAGTAAAGAGAAAGGCACAAAGGCACAAGAGCTGATAGCTGATAGCTATTTAGCACATTGTTTCTGAAGGCTGAAGGCTGAAGGCTGAAGGCTGTTAGGGGTTTAGACTTGAGGGGTATTTGATAAAGCAAATTTATGATGTCGTTGTCATTGGGGGAGGGCATGCAGGTTGTGAAGCTGCCCTGGCGGCGGCGCGGCGCGGCAAAAAAACGCTTCTGCTCACGATGAATCTTGACACGATTAGCTCTATGTCCTGCAACCCGGCAATCGGGGGACTTGCTAAGGGGCAACTGGTAAAGGAACTGGACGCTCTTGGTGGTGAGATGGGAAAGGCAATTGATAAAACAGGTATTCAATTTCGCATCTTAAACAGGGGGAAGGGTGTAGCGACTCACTCCTCGCGGGCGCAGGCGGACAAAGCTGCCTATCGCCTGTATATGAAGAAAGTACTGGAAAATGAAGGCGGGCTGAGCGTGAAGCAGGGGCGGGTTGATGAGCTTCTACTTACTGATGGCAGGGTTACTGGCGTAAAGACAGCCCTGAAGGAAAAATTCCTTGCTAAAACGGTGATTGTTGCCCCGGGGACATTTTTGAGAGGACTCATCCATATTGGCACGCAAAACTTTCCCGCAGGCAGGATGGGGGAAGAGTCAGCAGTAAAGCTCTCGTTATCACTAAAAAATCTCGGCTTTCGATTGGGAAGATTTAAAACGGGGACATGCCCGCGAATTGATGGAAAGACAATTGATTTTTCGCAGCTTGCAATTCAGGATGGTGATAAAGACCCTATTCCTTTTTTCTCGCCGCGCACAAAGCGAAGCATTCATCAGCTACCCTGTTATATTACCTACACCAATCCCAGAACGCATCGTATTATCAGGGACAATCTTGGCAAATCTCCCTTGTACTCAGGGACAATTACGGCTACCGGGGTAAGATATTGCCCATCAATTGAGGATAAGGTGGTTAGGTTTTCGGATAGAGAACGACATCAGATATTTCTTGAGCCAGAGGGGAAAGGCACAAGAGAGTTTTATCCCAATGGTCTCTCTACCAGTCTGCCATTTGCAATTCAATTGAAGATGTTACGCACCATTAAAGGATTAGAGCGTGCAGAGATTACTCGCCCGGGATATGCAATTGAACATGATTATTCTGACCCGCTGGACCTAAAGCCAAGCCTGGAGACAAAGGTGATAGGAGGCTTGTTTTTTGCCGGGCAGATAAATGGCACCACAGGCTATGAAGAAGCTGCTGTTCAAGGATTTATTGCCGGCGTAAACAGCTCTCTTTTTATAGAAGAAAGGACTCCTCTTGTTCTAAGTCGCTCTGAGGCTTATATCGGCGTCCTGATTGATGATTTAGTTACTAAAGGAACCAATGAACCTTATCGTATGTTCACCTCTCGGGCTGAGTATCGGCTTATTTTGAGGGAAGATAATGCTGATCTGAGATTGCGAAAGATAGGCTATCAACTCGGACTGGTTAGCAGTAAAGAATATCAAAAAATAGAGATGAAAGAGAAAAGAGTTATGCAGGAGATAAAGAGATTAGAAAAAGCAAAGATTATGCCTACGGCGGTAGTGAACAAGAAAATTAAGGCATCGGGAAATCCCCCGCTTAAAAATGTGGTAACCGCGGCGGAATTGCTATGCCGGCCCGGAGTCTCCTGTCAACTTTTAGATGAGCTCGGGATAAATACAAGGAGCATTTCTTCTTCAGTGATTAAGCGGGTTGAAATTGAGATTAAATATAGGAACTACATTAAAAGACAAACTGCCGAGATTGAAAAACTTAAAAGGGCGGAAAAGGTAAGAATCCCGGAAGCTTTCCCTTTCGCTGAAATTACTGCTCTCTCCTGTGAGGTGCGGGAGAAATTATCTCGTATTAAACCGCTCACCCTTGGACAGGCATCGCGCATCTCAGGGGTGACCCCGGCAGCAATTTCTATCTTAATGATTTATTTGAAAAAAATGGGGATGGCGTCAAAATGAAGTAAGGAATGTTTTGTACGAGTTTTAATTTTATTTGTTGACAGGTTTACAATTCTTTAATTATAAGTAATCGCTCTGACACACTGACACAAGAAGAAAACATGAGAGTAATATCTGGAGAGGCGAAAGGAAGAAAGTTGTTTTCTCCACCGGGGGCACGTCCCACAGCGGGAAAGATAAGGGAATCGTTCTTTAACATTCTTGGCAAAGAGGTGTTTTCAGCAAAGGTTCTTGATCTGTTTGCTGGAACAGGTGCTCTGGGAATAGAGGCACTGAGCCGTGGAGCAAAAAAGGCAGTATTTGTTGATAATAATCACCTTTCTGAAAGGGCAGTTAGAAGAAACATTGCCAATCTCAGCTTTGGCAATCGAGCAGCAATCTATCAGCTGGGGGTAGATAAGGCGCTAAAACTATTCTCCCGTAAGGGGTACAAATTTGATATTATATTTATGGATCCTCCATATGGAAGCGACCTGGCTACAAAAACATTGATGGAGATTAGCCGTAGTAACACTCTGAGTAATGGAGGAGTGGTCGTAGTTGAACATTATCGGAAAGATGTTTTGCCGGAGGCAGTGAGAGAGCTAAAAATGAAGAGAAAAGCAGTTTATGGAGATACTGCTGTTTCCTTTTATGCAAGATGGGAAGAAGGAAAATAGTAATGGTTGTTTACCCGGGGACTTTTGATCCCGTTACTTATGGGCACATTGATATAATTAAAAGGGCATCTTCAATTTTTAGGAAGGTATTCGTCGCCGTTGCTCATAATCCACAAAAGAAACCTCTTTTCTCTGTGGAGGAGAGAATAGAGATGCTGCAGGAGTCTACTAATGATATTTCAGGTATTGTCATTGAGAGCTTTAATTGCCTTCTTACTGATTATGTCCAGCAGAAAGGAGTAAGTATTATCATCAAGGGACTAAGGGCGATCTCCGATTTTGAAGTGGAGCTTCAAATGGCACTCACTAACAGGCAGATTGCTCCTCATCTGGAGACTATATTTATGATGACCAGTGAAAGATATTCTTACTTGAGCTCACATATCATTAAGGAACTTGCTGAGTTAGGAGGAAAGATAGACAGGTTTGTTCCTCCTATAGTTAGAGGAAAACTTCAGGAAAAATTAAAAGGGCCGCGCTGATGCGCTAATAAAAAGATGGGTGTACCTAAAAGAAAATGGTCACGGACAAGAAGGGATAAAAGAGCAACTCACTGGAAATTAATCCCGCCTCCGCTTTCCAAGTGCTCTCACTGCGGGCAATTGCGCCCTTCTCATTGTGCTTGCCCACATTGTGGATATTATGGAGAAAAAAAAGTAATTGAAATTAAGGAAAAGAAAAAGAAAACAAAAAAGTGAAATTCAAAGTGAGTGGGTAGTAGATAGTAGAGGGTCATCTTGCTGAAAGATAAAGTTGCTATTGTTACCGGAGCGGCCCAAGGGATTGGAAAGGCAATCTCCATCAGCTTTGCCCGGGATGGGGCAACGGTTGTAATTGCTGATGTTGACCTAATAGGTGCCGGCGCTGTTGTCAGCGAGATTCAAAGCATGAGGAAAAAAGCTCTTGCTCTTCTGGTTGATGTATCTTGCTCCAGAGAAGTGGAAGCGATGGTTATCCGCACTCTTGACGAATTTAAAAAAATTGATATTCTGGTCAATAATGCTGGAATAACTCGCGACTCTTTTCTCATTCGGATGTCCGATGAGAACTGGACTCAAGTAATAGATATTAACCTTAAGGGAGCGTTCAATTGCTGTCGGGAAGTAGCGAAAACAATGATTAAAAAGCGAAGCGGAAAAATTATCAACATTGCCTCAATAGTTGGTTTGACAGGAAATAAAGGGCAGGTAAATTATGCTGCTTCCAAAGCCGGACTGATTGGGCTCACCAAAAGCCTTGCCCGGGAATTGGCAGCGCGCGGAATAAACGTAAATGCCGTTGCTCCTGGATTTATTGAGACAACAATGACCGAGGAGCTATCCGAGTCGCTAAAAGAAAAGATGCTGGGGAAAATTCCTCTTGCCAGAGCAGGCAGTGTAGATGATGTAGCAAAAGCAACTCTCTTTCTTGCTTCGGAATACGCAGACTACATTACGGGCCAGGTAATCAATGTAGATGGTGGTATGATAATGTAGTAGTATAAAAGGAGGAAAATTAAAAATGGGGGTAGAAGAAAAAATAAAGGAAATTGTTATTGAGCAGCTCGGGGTGAATCCTGAACAGGTAACTCTTGAAGCATCATTCACTGATGACCTTGGCGCTGATTCACTGGGTGCAATGGAACTGATTATGGCTTTGGAGGAGGAATTTGGCCTGGAAATTTCGCAAGATGACGCAGAAAAAATTATTACAGTAGGCGATGCGATTCAGTATGTTATAAAACGAAAAGAGGAAGAAGGGGGAGGGGAAGAAGAGGGAGGGGAAGAAGAGGTATAAATATAGTATGAAGAGGAAGGGAAATGAGAGAAAATAGGCGGGTAATGGTTACCGGAATTGGAGTAGTCTCCCCGCTTGGAAACAATAAGGAGGATTTCTGGTCATCTCTTATTGCGGGAAAAAGTGGAGTAGGGAAGCTTACCCTGTTTGATACGCGCGAGTTTAGCTGTCAGATCAGCGCTGAGGTTAAAAACTTTGATCCTGTAGAAAGGTTGGGGAAAAAAGAGTCACGGCGGATGGACCGTTTTACCCAGTTTGCAGTAGTTGCTGCTCTTGATGCTGTCCTTGACGCTCGACTTGACCTTGGCAGTGAGGATTCCAATCGTATTGGGGTTATGGTTGGTTCCGGAATTGGAGGTTTGGGGACGTTTGAGGTGCAGCACTCCTTACTTCTTGAAAAAGGGCCAAGGAAAATTTCTCCTTTCTTTATCCCGATGTTTATCTCGGACACGGCATCCGGGCAAATCTCTATCACATTAGGTGTGAAAGGACCAAACTCGTGTGTAGTTACTGCCTGTGCTTCAGGTTCCCATTCTATCGGGGATTCTTACCGGGTTGTTCAGCGCGGCGAGGCAGATGTAATGATCACCGGTGGCTCCGAGGCGGCGATTACACCGATTGGACTTGGCGGGTTTTGTGCAATGAGGGCGCTCTCTACGCGTAATGATGAGCCAGCGCGGGCAAGTAGACCTTTTGACAAAGAACGCGATGGCTTTGTTATGGGAGAAGGGGCAGGGATACTAATTTTAGAAAGTTTAGAGCATGCTAACTCGCGTGGGGCACACATCTATGCTGAGGTTGTTGGTTATGGAATGAGCAGTGATGCTTATCATATAACTGCTCCAGCCCCTGATGGTGAAGGGGCTGCGAGGGCAATGAAGGCTGCTTTAAACGATGCCTGTCTTACGCCTGAGGAAGTTGATTACATTAATGCTCATGGAACTTCAACCCCACTTAACGATAAACTTGAAACGGTTGCTATCAAGAGTGTCTTTGGAGAGCATTCCAGTAAGTTGGCCATTAGCTCAACAAAATCTATGACCGGTCATCTCCTGGGAGCCTCCGGAGGCATAGAGTTTATCGCTTCTGTCCTTTCTATTGAAATGGGAGTTGTCCATCCAACTATTAACTATGAATATCCTGACCCGGAATGTAATCTTGACTATGTTCCTAACCAGGCTCGTCAGATGAACATAGATATCTGCATATCTAATTCTTTTGGCTTTGGTGGTCATAATGCGTCATTGATAGCAAGGAAATACAGGTCTGGAGGAGAAAAATGAATTTTGACCTTAATGAAGATCAGGAAGCAGTACTTAAAGAAGTAAGAGAAATTTGTCAGAAAGAGCTTGCTCCCAGAGCAGCAGAAATTGAGGAAAAGAAAGATTTCCCCTGGGAAAATATTAAGCTCCTCTCTCAAAGCGATTTAATGGGAGTTGCTGTGCCTGAGAAATATGGTGGGTTGGGGATGAATTATCTTACCTGGGCATTGGTGGATGGGGAGATATCACAGGCTTGTGCCACAACTGGAGCAATTTATGGTGCAAACCTGCTCTGCATTTATCCGATTCTTATCTTTGGAACCGAAGAACAAAAGCGCAAGTTTCTTTCGCCACTGGCTAAAGGAGAGGTGTTAGGAGCTTTTGCTTTGACTGAACCTCAGGCTGGCTCTGACATTGGAAATATTCAGATGACAGCTACCCCTGAGAACGATGGTTATATCTTAAATGGGACAAAGAGCTTCATTACCAATGGCGGAGTGGCAGAGACCTATATCGTTATTGCCAATACCAGGTCAGGAGGAGACCCCCGCGGGCTGACTGCCTTCATTGTAGAAAAGGGAATGCCAGGGTTTACCTTTGGTCAGAAATTTGACTTGATGGCTTATCCTGCACTTGCTAATTGTGAGCTGGTCTTCAGGAATTGTCGTGTTCCCCGGGAAAATGTTCTCCTCTCAAAAGGAAAGGGATTTCGGGTTGCAATAAAAACTCTTGACATCGGTCGCATTGGTATGGGAATCAAAGCAGTTGGACTGGCACGGGCTGCATATAAGGCAGCGCTCAAGTATGCCCGGGAAAGAGTGCAGTTTGGCAAATCTATCTTCAATTTTCAGGCAGTTCAGTTTATGCTTGCCGATATGGCAATGGAAATAGAAGCGGCGCGCCTCTTGATTCTTAAAGCAGCCTTCCTGCGCGACTGCGGAAAAGGATTTGAGAAAATTGCTGCTATGGGGAAGGTTTTTGCCAGTGAGATGTGTATGCGAGTTACGACTAAAGCAGTCCAGATTCACGGCGGATATGGTTACACAAAGGAATACCCCGTAGAACGTTATATGCGAGAGGCAAAGCTATTTGAGATTATTGAGGGAACCTCTGAGATTCAACGTAATGTCATTGCCAGCTACCTGTTAAAAGAAGAGTGAACATCGTTGTTTGTGTAAAGCAGGTGCCCAGCCCCGATGCTCTAAGTAAGGCAAGGGTAGATAGTAAAACAAAGACTCTACTCAGGCATGAAGCTGTTTCTTTAATTATCAATCCGCTTGATGAGAATGCCATTGAAGAGGCGCTGCGGCTGCGAGAAAGACACGGAGGCAAGGTTACTGTCATTACGATGGGTCCTCCTCAGGCTGAGAGCGCACTTAGAAGGGCTCTCGCTATGGGAGCTGATAAGGCAGTTCTCATAACTGACCCGGCGCTGGCGGGTTCTGATACCCTGGCTACTTCTTATGTTTTATCTACCGCAATTAAAAAAATTGGAGAGTTTAACCTTGTTCTCCTGGGAAAACATACGATAGATGGAGATACAGCCCAGGTTGGTCCCCAGCTGGCTGAGCAGCTTGAGCTTCCCCAGATAACCTGTGCGCAAAAGATAGAAATTAAAGACAATACAGTAAAAGCCGAAAGCAGCTTTGAAGATTTCTTTGAAGTGATGGAGGTGCCGCTCCCTGCTGTTCTAACAGTAACAGATGAGATAAACAAGCCTCGCCGCCCAGGGATGCGAGGGGTGCTTAAAGCAAGAAGGGCAGAGATTCCTCAGTGGGGAGTAACTGCTCTTAATCTGGATAGCAATCGGATTGGTCTTGATGGTTCCCCAACCCGGGTAGTTGGATTATCTACTCCTGAATTTGGCAGAAAAAAAAAGGAAATGCTAACCGGCTCAATCTCCAGACAGATTGATACCCTCCTTAATAGATTGAAGGAAAATGGAATAATTTGAAATGAGTGGGTAATAAGTAGTAAGTGGTAAGTAGAGAGTAAAGAGAAAGGCACAAAGGCACAAAGGCACAGAGAATTTAGAGTTTAGAATTAAGATATGGAAAAAGTTAGAGAATTAGAAAATTGTAGTGGTGTCTGGATATTCATTGAGCAAAGAGACGGGATGCTTCAACAGGTTGGATTGGAATTATTAGGCAAGGGGAGGCAGCTGGCAGATGTTTTAGGCGAGGAATTAGTTGCCATTCTTCCCTGCAGTGACATGAAAGAAGAAGAAGTGCTGGAACTAATATCATGCGGGGCAGACAAGGTTTATCTAATTGATGACGGGCGACTTCGTCATTATCAGTACAACACCTATACAAAAGTGTTGACTGATCTGGTCAGGGAATATAAACCGGCAATCCTTCTTCTTGGAGCGACGGCAATTGGAGAATCACTGGCGCCGCGGGTAGCAGCGCGTCTGCAAACGGGCTTGACTGCTGCCTGCACTGAGCTGGAGATAGATAAGAAAGAAAAAATTCTGCGGCAGCATCGCCCTGCCATAGGTGAAAATATTATGGCTGCAATTATCTGCCCGGACCATCGTCCACAGATGGCTACTATAAAGCCAGGGATGATGGAGAAGCCACAGAGAGACTATTCTCGTCGTGGAGAGGTTATCAAGGTTAACTCGCGAATTGCTGATGAGGATATCGTTATCAGGATTATTGACATTGTCCGCAGCAGGAAAGAAGCTATTGATCTTGAGAGAGCGGATGTCATAGTTTCCATTGGTAGGGGACCAGAAAAGGCGGAAGGTCTCAAGCTTGTTGAGGAGCTTGCTGCAGTTCTGAATGGAGCAGTGGGAGCCTCTCGGGCAGCTGTTGACGCGGGTTGGATTTCATCTTGTCATCAGATTGGTCAGACAGGAAAAACTGTCCGGGCGAAGCTTTATATTGCCTGTGGTATTTCAGGAGCAATTCAACATCAGGTAGGCATGAGGTCATCGGAGGTAATCGTAGCAATTAATAATGATGCTCGTGCTCCCATTTTTGATATTGCTACTTATGGGATAGTCGGAGACCTGTTTCAGGTTCTTCCCATGCTTACAGAAATGCTTGAAAAAAGAATCACAAAGCCATAAATTTTGACAGATTTGAAAGAATAATGATAACATGCTCAGGTAGTTAGGCCAAAGGCTGAGGAGTCTTCTTTCTCTGAGTAGTTTGGTGGTTATTTGTGGTTAGAGGGGTTAGAACCCAAAGGAGGTAGAAGGATGTCAGATATAGGAGGTATTGTAGCCGGCATAAAAGAGAAGATGAAAGCGGAGCCTGACAGAGTAGCTAAATTAGCAGGTCTCACTGCTACCTATCAGTTCAATCTTTCCGGAGAGGGAGGGGGGGGGTTCTATGTCTCAATAGCTGATGGGGTTGCAACTATTGAGGAAGGAACCATTGACTCTCCCAAATGCACAGTCTCGGTGAGTCTGGACAACTTCACTAAGATAACTGAAGGTAAGCTCAACCCTACAGCTGCCTTTATGTCGGGACAGTTAAAAGTTAGCGGGGATATGTCCCTGGCGATGAAACTACAGTCCATTATTGGCTAACGGAGCTCCAGTTTTTTAGCGAGAGTAGGATCAAGGATTGAATGAGGAAGAAGGCATAACCACCAGGCTACTCAAATTGCAATATTGAGAGGAATAAAAGCAATGGCAGTTGGAGAAGAGAATAAAAAAAAGAAAGCACTTGCCAAAAGAAAAAGAGTAGCCTATGGACAGAAAAACAACAAACTCCTTTTGGAGATAAAGAAATACATTGAACAAAAGATAATGTATGACAATGCTAAGGAAAATGCTTTTAACAGATTATACCAGGAAATGAACCGCTACAAATTAATGGATGCAGAACTGGATAGGCACATTGAGCCCCTACTACGCAACATAGTTTCCTTTTATGATAGCATAATGAAATTCAGGGACGCAGAGCGAGATGCTGGACGCAATGATATAGTGGAGAAGTTTGATTATTTGATTGACGAACTTCTTGAAATTATGTATAGAGTGGACATGACCCCCATTGAAGGGGAGGCTACTGAGGAACATCCTGTTCGCTTTAATGCTCAGACCCAAAGAGCCATAAAGGTAGATTTTACAGATAAAAAAGAAGAGGATTATCTTGTTGAAGCTGAGAAAAGAAAAGGATTTCTATGGAAAGGAAAAGTTTTCAGGCCAGAGGAGGTAATTATAAAGAGGTATAGAAAAGCAAAATAGGAGGGAATTGTTATGTCAGACTTTAAGCCCATTGTAGGAATTGACTTAGGGACAACCTTTTCGGCTATAGCTTATGTCAATGAGTTTGGGAAAGTAGAAGTAATCCCCAGCGCTGAAAACAAGCCGGTTACGCCCTCGATTATCTACTTTCAGGATGAAGGGGACATCATTGTAGGAGAACTGGCGACTAATTACATTGTGGCGGATCCGGACAATATCGCCAGATTTGTAAAGAGGCAGATGGGGAAAGAAGATTACTACGAGGAATTTTATGGCAAAAAGTACACTCCACAAGAGCTCTCCAGCTACATCCTGCGAAAATTGAAACAGGATGCCGAGCAGTATTTTTTAAATAGGTATGGCAAGGAGATTGAGGTAAAAGACGCAGTAATCAGCGTTCCCGCCTATTTTAACGCTGCTAAAAGAGGAGCTACTGAGCAGGCAGGGATGATGGCAAATTTGAATGTTTTGATGATTGTAGATGAGCCAATAGCGGCAGCCCTTTCCTTTGGCATCAACAAATTAGAGGAAGACAGAACGATTTTTGTCTTTGATCTGGGTGGAGGAACCTTTGATGCTACTATTTTGCAGATAAAAGGAAATGAGATAAAAATGTTATCCTCGGATGGGGATGCTGAGTTAGGAGGATATGACTGGGATAAAAGATTATTAGCTCATGCCTCCGAGCTCTTTGTCGGAGATTTTAATGAGGACCCGCAAGACGACCCTTTATCCTATCAGGAGCTCTTTGAGAGGGTTGTAAGGTCCAAAGTGGAACTGTCAAGAATTCCTAGAGTCAAAATTCCCATCAGCCATGCAGGAAAATCAAAGGTGTATGGAATTTCCCGGGAGGAGTTTAAAGAGCTTACCGTAGACCTTCTTGAAAGGTGCGAGGAACTATGCAAGATAGTGCTGGAAAAAGCAGGCAAAATCTGGGATGATATTGACATCATTCTCCTTGCCGGAGGCGCCACTTATATGCCTATGGTACGCGACATGCTGAAAAAAATCAGCGGGAAAGAACCTTCTACGGAGATAAATCCTGACCAGTGCGTTGCGATTGGTTGTGCCTTGAATGCTGCATATAAATATCTTGAAGAGAAAAGGGAGGAGTTAAAAGAGGAGTCTCCTGCAAAAATTGAAGAAGAAATTGAGAAAATCAAGGAAAAGCAGGGGTGGGTATCACTTCCTGAAGTTGAGATAAAAGGGATCAATGCTCATCCACTTGGTATAGTCCTGAAGGATGAGGAGGGAAATTCTTTTGTAGAGCATCTCATTCCTGAAATGACCCCAATTCCCCATGAGGTTACAAACAGGTATAAGTATCCCAAAGGAACTCCGATACTCCAGGTGACTGAAGGAGAAGGAGTTAAACCAGAAGAGGTAAACATTATTGGAGAGTTCGTGCTTGATAAGCTTCCCAAGAGAGAGGGGGGGGCTGAAATAGATGTGATTTACAGATACAACGACAGCAAAATTCTTGAGGTTGAACTCCGGGATGTTGAAGACCCCAATATCAAAATCTCTATCCCGGTAGCCCTCACCGGCGGGTTGTCTGTAGAAGAAGTGGAAGAGATGACAAAATATCAGGACGAAAAGAGCATCATATAAGCAAGTGTAATGTAGTGTTATATAAATAACTTGACTCACTAACGCTCCTGACAATGACAACCAAATATAAAGAACTGCCAGTAACACCACGGTAGAGTCGCCATGAGCAACAAAGAACAGTTTAAAAAAATAGACAACTTCTTAAGCCTTATGGGCGAAAGAAGTATCTATGGGTTCCTGGATATCTCCCCTTCATCTTGCAGCACAGAGGAGATTCTCTCTAAGTATGAAGCAAAATACAGGCATGCACAAAAGAACTCAAAAATTTTGAAACAGGAAGACTGGGCAATTCCAACCATGCGAGTCCTGCCGCTTATCAAAGAGGTGCTGACCGATGGCAGGAAGAAAAAGGAATATGATGAGTACTGCCTGCACAAAGCAAGGGATGAGATATTATATGATTTCTCCAGGTTCACCGAGAAGGACAACATACTGCACAAGGGCGAGCTTGATTTTATCATCAGTAGTGGAGAGGAGAAGGGAGTAGATGAAAGCGTAATACTTAAGTGGATTAATGGGTGGGCGAAAGGAAAAGTTACAATAAGAGATGCCGAGGCAACTGACAAAACTGCAGAGGAGATTCTGGAGGAAGACTTTGTTGTAGCAGTAAGTGTGGACAAGAAATTATATCCCAGCACAATAAGATTTCTTTATAAAAAAGGCAAGAGTCTGGGATTTAATGCTCTCACTATTGCAGAGCTCGTAGATGAATGGGCAATCAAGCACAAAGCAGAGGTGAAAATTGTCGGAAAGGAAAAAGCAGGCAAACCATCGGACAAAACACATTATGAAGTCTTAGGCATCAGCAGGGATGCTGACCATGAAAAGATAAAGGGGGCCTATGGCGAGGAGTTTAGAGAATACATACACAGCCGGGATAAGGCAGAAGCGAGTGTAAGGTTTGCTCCGGTCAAGGAGGCTTGGGAATGCCTGAGAGACCCTGAGAGAAAGAAGAAGTATGACAAACAACTAAAAAAGAAAAAAGAGGCCACTGTCTTTCTTAAGGGAAACCCAAAAATAGAAATTGTAAATGGAGACGGCAGAGAAAAAAAAGAGTTTGAATTTAAGAATATCAGATTATGGGCAGCCCCATCAGTTAGCTTCATAGTTAAGAATGGTGGTGGAGGGATACTTGATGCCAGCGTCAGGACAAGCCATCCGTGGCTCTCGGTGGATGCCGACAGGGTTCATCAGAGCAGGTTACCACAAAAGATTACAATAACCATTAGTCCAAAAAAAGATAAAAAGAAAAATTATTTTGGAAGCAAAGGCAGGGGATTTGTTGAAATAAGCCTCCAGAAAGGCTCTCGCACCAAAGCGGAAAGAATTTATGTCCGATTTAATGTTGAACTACCCCAGAGAGCACTGAGACGATTCAGGCTTGGGACAATACCTGCCCTTGCCATCATTGGTGGGGCAATCGGGCTTTTTGGTAGTGTTTATCTTCCCTCACTGCAGATGATAGGGCAGAATTTGGTTTTATTAGGTTTTGCAGGTAGGACACTAATAGCTGCAGGAGCACTGTTTGTCATCATCTATGCCATAAAGAAGAACATAAAAAAGGGGCTGGGAGTACTGCTCTGGACGGGTATTTTGGCGGCACCACTTTTAGGAGTAGCCTACGCGCTTGAGAGTATACCCCACAATCTAATTATTGCCATTAGTAGCGCACTTTATCTGCTGCCTCTTGGCTTCTTTCTCTTAACAAAACCGCTTTTTCGCCATGCTCACAAGAGCAAAAGAAACATTATGTCCTACATCTGGATTGTAGCGATAGTGGCTGGACTGGCAGCGGTGGCAAGTGTCTTTGGAGAAGATATAAGCCACTTACTATCAGGTTTTATTAATTAAGCTACGTACAAGGTCGCGGTAGGCATAAGTTATTTTTTTTGTTATCTCTCCTGCTTTTCCTCCTCCAATGGGAGCTTCATCAACTGAGGTCAGGGGGACTATCTCACGAACAGAGCTGGTGAGGAAGGCTTCATCAGCACGAGCAAGCTCCTCTTTCCTTATCTCTGTCTCGCAAACCTCATGTCCCAGCTTTTGGACAATCTCAATTACTGTCCGTCGAGTTATCCCGGCCAAAATACTACTCCTCAGTGATGGTGTAAATAGCTTTCCTCCTGAGACAAGAAATATATTGCTTGCCGTTGCAGAAGAAAGCAGGCAATCGCTGTTCAAAATTATTCCTTCCTCAGCGTTCCTTGCCTGTGCCTCAATCTTTGCCAGGATGTTAGGAAGATAATTGAGTGACTTTATACTGGAGAGGGGAGAACGGCTATCTTTCTTGATTTTAACTACAACCCCACTCAAACCATCTGTGTACCATCTCTTCGGGAATAAAGGCACTTTTTGAACAACGATTAACAGGTTCCCACCTGGCGATGAAGGTGGGATAAGCCCTATTCCATCCCCGCGGGAAACGGTAATTCTAATATAAGCATTACTTAATCTATTAGCCAATAGTGTCTCTG
Source organism: candidate division NPL-UPA2 bacterium Unc8 (assembly GCA_003574845.1). GTDB lineage: Bacteria > NPL-UPA2 > NPL-UPA2 > NPL-UPA2 > NPL-UPA2 > NPL-UPA2. The sequence goes on along the minus strand of NDHY01000008.1, from coordinate 10,343 downwards.
ATGTTGCCTCCTTTAGTCGGGAGATGGTATATGGAATTTTTAAAGAGATGACTTCTGCTGAGTGGAAGAGCCGCACGAGATGCTCTTCCTGGTGGAATATTCTGCCTCCATAGGAGCGCATTGTCTCAAATACTCCATCGCCATAAAGGAACCCGCGGTCAACTGGCGAAATAACTGCTTTTTCTTCAGTTAGATTTCCGTTAAAGTAAATAATTCCCATCTGAAACAATGTGCGATAAGCATGCCCCGATGCAAATCGGGGTCGCACCGCTACTTTGTTGGTAACTGGTGAATGGTGAATGGTCTATGGTCACTAATCAATGGTCTATGGTCAATGGTTACTAATTTCCAATTACCAATTTCCAATTTTCAATTTCCAATTTTCAATTAATTTCCAATTTCTAATTTTGAATTTTGCATTGTAATTTTGAGTTTTGAGTTTGTTTCGAGTTTCGTATTTAGAGTTTAGGCTTCTTTGTGCCTTTGTGCCTTTGTGCCTCTGTCACTTCTGTTAATACCTGAATGAGAGCTCTTGCCTTAGTGAGCGTTTCCTCGTATTCTGCCTCTGGCTCAGAGTCTGCAACGATTCCGCCACCCACCTGAAAATATGCCCTCTCATTCTTGATTAAAAATGTTCTGATAGCAATATTTAGATCAATCTCGCCAGTGAAGCTTATGTATCCAATTGCTCCAGTGTACACAGACCTCTGTGTTGGCTCCAACTCGTCAATTAGTTCCATTGCTCTTACTTTAGGAACTCCGGTCACTGAGCCACCAGGAAATGATGCTCTGAGAAGGTCAATGGCATCTTTATCTTCTCTTAACGTTCCTATTATCGTAGCTGTTGTTTGAAAGACAGTGGCATATTTTTCAATGTTTCTTGACTCCTTCACTCTGACGGAGCCGTACTCGCATACTCTACCCAGGTCATTGCGTTCTAAGTCAACAATCATTATCAACTCTGCTTTTTCCTTTTCGCTGGATAATAACTCTTTCTCTAACTTTTTATCTTCCCGAGCACTTTCTCCTCGTGGCCTTGTTCCCTTCATCGGGGAGGTTTCTACTTCTCTATTTCTCAATCGCAGAAATCGCTCAGGTGAGGACCCGACAACCGATATCCCTTCAAAATTAAGGAAAGAAGCAAATGGAGAAGGGTTTAAAATACACAGCCGTCTGTAAAGCTCAAACGGAGGAATCCCCGCTTTCATCATTAACCTCTGGGAGAGATTGATCTGATATATATCACTGCGGTCAATGTAATCTTTTGCTCTAACTATTGCCTGTAGATAATCCTCCTTCTGAAAGTTTGAAATAATAGAAGGAGACTCTTTCTTTGAAAAAGTGTGGATATTTCTTTCTCTGATTTTTGCCTGATGCAGTTTTTCGCCTACCTCTTCAGAAGAGATAGTTTCTCCTCCCGAAAGTCTGGATGAGTAGAGCTGTATCTTTCTGTTGAGTTGGTCAAAGGTAATAATTGTGTCATAAAAACAGAGGTAACAATCAGGAAGAGCAAGGTCATCGACTGCTGTTATTGGCAGCTCCTCAATGTGAGAAGAGAGTCCATACCCGAAATAGCCGACGGCTACTCCTGGAAATAGAGGAAAAGGTGATGCAGAAGCATCTTTATACTTTGCTAAAATTTCCTTTAGGATGTCAAATGGATTTCCAACTATCTTCTTTTTGAGAGAGTCAGTGGTAACCTCTGTTTCCTTCCCCTTGCTGCGAAAGACAAGAAAAGGGCGAGTGCCAGCAAAAGAATACTGCCATCCACTGCCTGTATTTAACCCACTGCTCAGGATGAAACTGTTTGGCTCGGAAGCAAAGACTCCAAGGGCTTCAATTGGTGAAAGTTCAGATGGGACATCTATTGCAACGTGCGGTAACTCATTCAACCATTGGTTCCTTTAAAGAGGTCCAGGAATTTGTCCTCATAAAATTGATAGAGGCTCCACCTGTCAAGCTCTTCTTTAAGTTTATGAGCAACTTTTTTGTCGGTCTTTGCTTCATCAAAAAGTTTCTCTATCCTCTTCATTACATAGTCAGGGGTCTTCTCTTTCTCCAGTGATGGCATCCCCTCAGACTGTTGTTGAGAAATAAATGGGAAAATTGCCTTCATCTGGTCTTCAATCATTGCCATTCGGCTGTCCATCTCATTGATTATTACATCAAACTGACTCAGGTTAACTCTCAGGTTAAGTATTTCTGCTAAAGTAGCCGCTATGGCCATGGATGCCCTTGGGCTTGGAAGGTTTATCGCATAATAGGGAAGAGTAGCCAAAAGGCAAGCTGCCCTTATTCCCTTTCCTCTGGCAAATCCTATGAGGAGGCCATTCAAACCCGATATTTGACCCTCATTCATTATCTTTATTTGATACTTAGTTAACATATCACGCAGGTATTTTTCATTGGCAACGGCAAATACCGTTGAGGTCTCGCGGTAGCTGCGCGGTACAGGAAAAGCAGCGGCAGTGTAAATGCATTGCACCTTCATCCTGAGTGCAAAGGTAAGAATCTCATCTATCAGCATTACACTATCTCTTCCTGATAACTGGGCTTCGCTCTCAAAGATAATAAGAGGAGGCGATTTCACATAGTAGAAGGTATTCCTTGGTGGAGGCTGAAGGCTGGTGAGCCCATTCTGAATAATGACAGCATCAGGTGGGAAGAAATCTTTAGTGTCAATCTGGGCAAATGGCTCTGCCTTCAGGCTTTCCCGCAAGTAAGTTACTAATCCAAGCGCAACGCTTCCCATACCAGGCCAGCCAGCTATCATAACTGGCTCCTTTAGCGAGGTGCGACGATAAATCTCTATGTTCATCTCGTAAGTCTCCTATAATTAACAAGGCACAAACTTTGTGCATTTGCCATTTTATACCTATTTATGCCCACTAAGTCTGCTATGGTTAAAATTATACTTCTTCCTTAATCATTTGTCAAGCTAAACCACATGAGATCTTCACCACTCGTTAGTCGCTTGCCTAATAGCTAAAGTTGTGATAGCATCCAATTTAATAGTTAACCGAAAGTCAAGCAAAGGGTTCAAGGGTTCACAGTTCACAGTTCACAGTTCTGACTCCTGAATTCTGACTCCTGAATTCTGACTTCTGACATTTATTGGGTCATTGAAAATTAATTGGAAATTGGAAATTGGAAATTAGAAACTGGTGGCTGGTGCTCCATTTTCTTTTTAGTAGGAAGTTGTGATTTTAGCAAAGGTCAGGAAGACAATTTCTAAATACAAGATGCTTGCCAGCGAGGATAGGGTGGTCGTTGGTGTCTCAGGCGGCCCGGATTCCGTTGCTATGCTCAGCCTTCTCGTTACTCTGAAGGAAGAGTTCTCGCTTTATCTTCATGTAGCTCATCTCAACCATACCTTGCGCGGGAAAGAAGCTGATGAGGACGCACTTTATGTAGATGAGCTGTCAAAGAGCTTCGGTCTTTCCGCCAGTGTTAGTAAAAGAGACGTCTCTGCCCTCGCCAAAAAATATGGGCTATCATTGCAGGAGGCCGGGCGGCAGGCAAGATATGAATTTTTTCAGGCTGTTTCCCATAAGATTAAGGCAAATAAAATTGCTGTTGCGCAAACTATGAACGACCAGGCTGAAACGATGCTTTTATGGATATTGCGTGGATGCGGGCTAAAGGGACTGACCGGAATTCCTGCAGTGCGTCCATATCCAGAGCCTGTCTCAGAAGACGGGCTTTTCGTAATTCGCCCTCTTCTGGAGGTTAGTCGCTATGAGGTGATGAATTATCTGCAAGATGTTCATTTAAAAGGGCGTTTTGATTCGTCTAACAAAAAATCAGCATACTTGCGTAACAAAGTACGCTCTAAACTCATCCCGCTCCTTGCTACTTATAATCCTCACATTGAACTTAATCTCTCAAGGATGGCTGCTGTGCTGAAGGAAGATGAAGACTATTTAACATCAGTGACTGATGAGACTTTTTCATCTCTATCTGAAGTTAAGAATGGACGCATTATGATTGATGCGGGCAAGCTGCGAGAGCTTCACCCTGCACTTCAGAGAAGGGTGCTTCGTAAGGCAATTGCCGTTCTTAAGGGGGACTTGCGCAAGGTGAGCAATGAGCACATTGATGAGATGCTCCACATTGCCATGGCAGATTCCCCGGGGGAGATTTGCCTCCCTCACTGTATTATTGGCAGACAGGCTTACGGCAAATTAATTATCCTTAAAGAGCAGGGGTCTACTAAAAAGAATGAGTATGCTTACTCTTTACCTGCACCTGGAGAAGTAAAGATTAATGAGGCAAAGATGAGGATAAAGTCTTCCTTTGTATCTCCTTTTCAGGAAAAGCCAGAGGATTTTGAAAGTCGTCGGGTAGCTTATTTTGACTATGCCCGGGTACATCTTCCCCTAACTGTTCGTAATCGCAGGCAGGGAGATATATTTTGTCCTTTGGGGATAAAAGGAAAAAAAAAGATAAAAGACTTCTTTATTGACAGGAAAATTCCACTCTTAGAAAGAGAGCAGGTGCCATTGCTTCTCTCCGGCAGTGAGATTATCTGGGTGATTAATCAGCAACAGAGCGAAATTGGCAAAATAACGGGGAAAACCAAAAAGGTGCTGAGAATAGAAGTTGATTATTTACCTTGATTTTTTCCTGCTATATGATAGACTTCAACTGGTTGATTTGAGGGGAAAATGAAATTGGAAAAAGAAAAAACTGTGCCACCCAGGAAACCCAGGAATCTGATTCCTTTTCTGATAGGTGGAGTGGTAATAATAATCTTTTTTATCTTTAGCATTGCCAGGAATCTTGCCGAGAGACCGATAGCAAAGATATCCTATGATGCCTTTATTGCGGAGTTAGGAACCCTTGATTTGGAAAAGTATTCAAATATAAAAGAAGTTACTATCGTAGGCATGGAGGTAACAGGCAGGCTTCATAAAGCAGTGGAGCTTCATGATATTCGCACTGGGCGGATTATCACAACCGATTCTTTCAGAACTACACTTGCATTTGAAGACCCGGATTTAATCAGAGCAATGGAAGCTAAGGGAATGGGCATCATTTTTAAAGCAGCCAGTCCCTGGGGGCGGGTTATATTCAACTTCCTTCTTCCCGTTCTCTTTATTGTTTTTCTCTGGATAATGTTTATACGTTATATGCAGGCTGGCAGCAAGGGAGCAATCGCTTTTGGAAAGAGTAAAGCAAAGCTACTTGATAAAGATATTCCAAAGGTTACCTTTAGTGATGTTGCCGGAATTGATGAATCAAAAGAGGAATTGCAGGAAATAGTTTCGTTTCTCAAGTGGCCGGAGAGGTATCGCAAATTAGGAGCGAAAATTCCGAAGGGAGTACTTCTGTATGGTCCTCCTGGTTGCGGAAAAACTCTTCTTGCCAAGGCAATTGCCGGAGAGGCAAATGTTTCTTTCTTTAATGTTAATGGCTCTGATTTTGTAGAGATGTTTGTAGGGGTTGGCGCTTCCCGGGTCAGGGATGTGTTTGAGCAGGGAAGAAAACATGCCCCATCTATTATTTTCATTGATGAGATTGATGCCGTTGGAAGACAACGCTTCTCTGGAATTGGCGGCGGTCATGACGAAAGAGAACAGACATTAAATCAACTATTGGCAGAGATGGATGGATTCAGTACCCAGGAAGCAGTAATTGTTATTGCGGCTACTAATCGGATGGATGTTCTTGATGCAGCGCTTCTCCGTCCAGGGAGATTTGACCGCCAGGTTGAGGTTTATAGCCCAGACCTCAGGGGCAGAGAAGAAATTCTTAAGGTTCACACCAAAGGAATAATTCTTGGCAAAAGTGTTGACCTTAAATTGATTGCTCGCAAGACTCCTGGGTTTTTTGGCGCAGATATGGCAAACGTTGCTAATGAAGCGGCGCTTCTGGCGGCAAGAAAAGACAAGAAGGCAGTAGGGGCAAAGGAGTTTATGGAGGCAATAGAAAGGGTGATTGCCGGGCCAGAGCGGAGATCCCGGATAATCAGTGATTATGAGAAGTCAATTGTTGCCTATCATGAATCAGGGCATGCATTGCTGGCTCTGCTTATTTCAGAGGCTGACCCGCTTCATAAGGTATCTATCATCCCGCGTGGAGGCCGAGCATTAGGCTACACACTCCAGTTTCCCTTAGAAGATCGCTATCTAACGACAAAGAAGGAGCTGCTTGGCCGCGTAGTCGTCTTTTTAGGGGGGAGAGTAGCCGAACAGGTTGTATTTAATGAGTCAACGACTGGAGCCCAGAATGATCTGGAGATAGCTACCAAAGCAATAAGAAAAATGGTATGCGAGTTTGGAATGTCAGAAAAGCTTGGCCCTATGACCTTCAGAGATAGTGAAGATAAATTATTTTTAGGAAGAGACATAACGCGGGACAAGCATTACAGCGATAAGATTGCACTGGATATAGACAATGAGGTGCGCTCTCTGATTGATAAGTGCTATCATCGGGCAGAAACTCTTCTTAAAAGTAATCGGGAAAAATTAGATAAGCTTGCTGCTACCCTGAAGGAGCATGAGGTGTTAGATGGGGATAAGGTGCAGGAAATAGTTGGTATTAAAAGGGATACCGCATTAGAGAATCGCTGATTCCTAAAAATGAAGGAGTTTGAACTCCACTGTGGCAAATATCGGCTGCGATTAGGAAAAAGAACAGCAGTTATGGGGATACTAAATGTTACCCCCGATTCTTTTTTTGATGGTGGAAAGCACTTTACTCCTGATGACGCACTTTCTCGTGCCCGCTATCTTGCCGCGGCTGGGGCAGATATAATTGATGTAGGCGGAGAGTCTACTCGTCCGGGTTCCCTAACTATCTCCTCTGATGAGGAAGTAAAAAGAATAATTCCTGTAATCTCTCATCTGGCACAAGAGCTAAATATCCCCATTTCTGTGGATACTTCTAAAAGTATCGTTGCTCGTGAAGCCATTAAGGCAGGAGCATCGCTTGTAAATGATATAACTGCCTTGTGTGGAGACCTATCTTTGGGGGAGGTCGTGGCTGAGTATAATCTTCCTCTCATCCTGATGCATATGCAGGGCACCCCAAAAAATATGCAGGAGAATCCTTATTACAGGTCACTTGTCCCTGAAATTATCAGTTTTTTTGAAGAAGCCATAAAGAAAGCAAAAGCAATCGGTATCAGGGAAGAAAATCTTCTAATTGACCCCGGTATCGGCTTTGGAAAGAAAACCAGCCATAACCTGGAAATAATCAAAAATCTTGAAAAGTTTGCTATTTTAGAAAAGCCGCTTGTCATTGGTCTCTCGCGAAAAAGTTTTATTGGCAATGTTCTTAATCTTCCAGTTGAAGAGCGCCTGGAGGCCAGCCTGGCGGCTATGACTTGTGCCATCTTAAATGGCGCTCACATAGTCAGAGTGCACGATGTAGGGGAGACAGTAAGAGCGGCAGGCATAGTAGATGCAATCATGGGAAGTAAGTAGTAAGAAGAGAGAGATGAAATTGGAAATTGGTGACTGGTGCACTCTGGGTAGTTGAGGAGAAAAAATGAGGTTAGGGGTTAATATTGATCACATTGCGACGGTTAGAGAGGCGCGAAGGACTTTTGAGCCTGACCCTGTTGCCGGCGCGGTTATCTGTCAGCTTGCCGGTGCGGATGGAATTGTCGTTCATTTGCGCGAGGACAGAAGGCATATCAAAGACCGTGACCTGAAAATCTTGAGGGGTGTCGTAAAGATAAAGCTCAATCTGGAGATGGCTGCTACAGCAGAAATAATTAAAATTGCCAGGGAGGTTAAGCCTGACCAGGCAACAATTGTCCCTGAGCGAAGAGAGGAAATAACTACTGAAGGGGGATTAGATGTTGTCTCGGGAGAAGAGGCATTGAAAGCTGCTACTGAAGAACTGAAAGAGAGCGGGATACCTGTCAGCTTATTTATTAATACTAATCCTCGTCAAATTGAAGCTGCGGCTCGGGTTGGCGCCAGTGCCGTAGAATTACATACAGGAGAATATGCTAAGCATTTTAATAATGTGATTCAGCGAGAAAAGGAATTGGAAAAATTAAGAAAGGGAGTGGCGGTAGCAAAAGAGCTCGGACTTGATGTTTATGCCGGGCATGGGCTTACATATTACAATGTAGGACAAATTGCCTCCATCCCAGGATTGGAAGAACTTAACATTGGGCATACAATTATCTCTCGGGCAGTGCTGGTTGGGCTGGATAGAGCAGTGCGTGAAATGCTTGATTTAATTAATTGGTAGTCGCAGGCTTCAGCCCGCGGATGGAAGAGGTAGAAGTTGATTACTGGAATAGGAGTTGATATTATTCAATTAAGAAGAATTAAGAATGCCATTGAGAGATGGCAGGAGAGATTTATTTCCCGGGTATATACACAGGGAGAAATAAATTACTGCCGTCGGCAGAAGATGGAATTTATTCATTTTGCTGCTCGCTTTGCTGCTAAAGAGGCAACAATGAAAGCTCTTGGCAGGAGAGTAGGGTGGGAAAATATTGAAATAATTAATGACGAGAGAGGAAAACCGTCAATTAAGCTTTCTGACGGGGTGAGAGGGGTGGCTATGGAGCAGCAGGCGGAAAAAATATTCCTGAGTCTCTCCCATGATGGAGCCTATGCTATTGCTCAGGTGGTAACTACAAAATGAAGCTGGTTAACGCTGTGGAAATGAGGAAGATTGATCGTCGCGCAATGGATGACTTTAAAGTTTCCACCCTCTCTTTGATGGAAAATGCGGGAAAGAGCGTGGCGGTAGCTGCTTCTCGTATGCTTAATGATTGCGGTGGCAAAATGGTGGTAGTTCTTGCTGGAGGGGGAAACAATGGTGGAGATGGATTCGTTGCTGCTCGTTATCTTATAAAAGAGGGATTTCGAGTTCTTACTTTTCTCCTGGGAGAAAAGAGCGATGTAAGAGGCGCTGCCCGTGAAAATTTGGATAGATTGCAAGAACCCCCGCGAGAGATTAGGAGCGAAGATGATTTCAAAGAATTTAGAGATGAAATCCTTAAAGTCGACCTTTTGATTGATGCGCTCCTGGGCACGGGAGTGAAAGGCAATATCAAAGGGCTTACTTCAGCGGCTATTACCTTATTAAATGAAGCGCAGAAGCCAATTATCTCCGTTGATGTTCCATCTGGTCTGGATGCGGATACAGGCAAGCCTCTCGGAGTTTGTGTGCAAGCCAGGCAGACCGTCACATTTGGACTGCCCAAGCTCGGTCTTTTCTTATATCCAGGCAGGGAGTTTGCGGGAGAAATTACCATTGTGGATATTGGCATTCCCGCAGAACTTCTCACTGATAAAGGATTGAATATCAATCTTCTTACTAATAGTGAAATCTCTTTGCTTTTTCCTCGCAGGAGGGGAGATTCGCATAAAGGTGATTATGGACATGTCTTTATTCTGGCGGGTTCCACCGGCCTTAGCGGAGCCGCGGTGTTAGGCAGTATTGCGGCAATACGCACTGGCGCTGGATTGGTTACTCTTGGAATTCCTGAAAGTTTAAATCCGATTATGGAAGTCAAGCTTACTGAGGTTATGACCTTGCCTCTCCCGGAAACTACAGAGGGTTCTTTAAGTCCTGGGGCATTGAGGAGAATTCTCCAGATGATGGAGAAGGTAGATGCTGTTGCTCTTGGGCCGGGGCTCTCAACAAATTCAGAGACCGGAGAATTATTGCGGGAGCTTTTAGTTGCAATTGAAAAACCGGTTGTTCTTGATGCTGATGGGTTGAATTTACTTAATGGCGACCTCTCACTTCTTAAAAATGCCAGGTGTCCCCTTATTATAACTCCTCATCCAGGAGAGGCCGGGAGACTTATTGGTAAGGGAAGTGAGGAGGTCCAGTCAGACCGCATTGGCACCGCTCGGGAGATTGCCTCACAATCCGGGGCAGTAGTTGTTCTTAAGGGAGCAGCAACAGTGCTCGCTAACTCTCAAGGGGATGTCTGGATTAACTCTACTGGAAACCCGGGGATGGCTTCAGGTGGGGTAGGGGATATCCTGACAGGAATGATTGCTTCCTTCATTGGGCAGGGACTCCTGGGGATTGATGCGGCACGGGCGGCAGTATATATCCATGGGAAAGCCGGGGATATAGCAGCAGAGAAAGTAGGACTGCCTTCTCTGATTGCCACCGATATTATTGACAATCTTCCCATAGCAATGCAACAATTAGCCATGGACTAATAGTAAAAAAGGCACAAAGGCACAAAGGCACAGAGGCACAAAGAGCACAAATAAAGACGTGGTATAAAAGCAGGTTTGAAGGTAGCCGCAACCTTTAGGTTGCGTTACTTCGGCGCAGGCTGAAGCCTGCGGCTACCAAGAAGGCTGAAGCCTGCGACTACCAAGAATAACGTGTTCACTGAATACTTA
>NDHY01000007.1 GCA_003574845.1 candidate division NPL-UPA2 bacterium Unc8 | reverse complement strand
TTTATAATTCAATGATATAATTTTTTTATTTATATTTTTTTTAATTTTTTTTATTAATAAAGATTATATTTTTGAATTAATTTTAAATTTGTTTTGACAAATTTTTGTCGGTAACGTCAAGGAAAGTGTGTAAATTCATAAAGTGCACCTTTCTCCATTAATCTTAAACTGATTGAAATCTTTTAGGAGCCGAGCTCCCCAGTGATTATTCAGATGATTAAAGATACAGTAGATTATCCTCTCACAACTGGCCTGGTTAGTGAAACAATTCATGGTTCTTACCCGTCGCCTTACCTCTCGGAAAGACCTCTCTACTACATTCGTTGTCCTTATCTTAACTCTATGCTCTTTAGGACAATCCAGGAAAGCTAACAGTTCATCTAATTCTCTCTCTATGCATCTTACCGCCTCTGGCTTTATCTCTATCCACTTCTTCGCCCAGGATTTGTAAATTCTCACGGCTTCTTTCTTATTATCTGCCAGATAAATCTTGCCTGCTTCTTTGGTACACTCCTTCTGATACTTCTTCGGTAGATAGTTAGATACGTTCCTTAACTTGTGCACCCAGCAGGCCTGACGAGGAACTTCTGGATATACTGTCTCTAAGGCTTTATGTAACCCTTTACAGCCATCGGTGGTGATTAATTTGAGCTCTTTACCATCTAATCCCCTGTTGTAGAGATCCGTCAGAAACTGTTCCCACTTGACCTCAGATTCTACCCCTACTACCCGGAATCCTATTAGTCTGCGTTGGCCCATCACCGTTATCCCATAAGCTACTAAAATTACTTTCTTCTTCCCTTTAAGAACGCCTTTTATCTTCAGATGTATCCCATCCAGAATTAGATATTGGTACTCATCAGTTAATTTCTGCCGGTGAAACTTCTTAACCTCCTTATCCAATGCCTTGGTGACATTAGATACTGTACCAGCACTTACTGGAGCATCCAGAAGAGCACTTAAGGCTTCTCCAACTCTTCTGGTGCTTACCCCGCAGATAAACACATCTCTGATAGCCTGATCTACTGCCTTCTGCCGCGCCTGGTAGTTCTTGAATACCCTGGTCTGGAATTTTCCCTTCCTTAATCGGGGCACCTTTAAATCTTCAATAGGTCCTTCATGAGTGAGAAAACGTCGGTATCGGAACCCATTACGGTAGTCTATCTTGTTCTCATTTCTCTCATGCCACCGAGAATGAGTGTAAGCTTCCACTTCCCCTCTCATCGTTGATTCCATCAACCTCTTAAGTGCCTGCTTCATATATGTCCTGGTGTTGACCCAGAAATCCTCCTCACGATTTTCCTTGATTTCTCCCCACCATTCCTTTAATATTTCCTCAGGCCTTAGTTGCCTACTCTGCACTATTTCCATTGGGTGTACCTCCTTTCTCCTTTGGGCGAGCATTATTGCCCAACCCTTCTTTCTGGGAGAAAAGGTACACCCTTTTTTATCTTATCTCAAGCCTTTTCAAACCTGAATTTACACACTTTATTTTATATTACCAATTTGTTAGTACTAATTGACGAGCAGAATTGATTATGGATATAATTAGAAGATTTCCAAAGTATTAAGAGAATAAATTAGAAAATGGAGGTTTTTATGCTTGAATTTTTCTTAAAAGGTGGCCCTCTAATGTGGCCAATTCTTTTATGCTCAGTAATAGCCATTACTATCACATTAGAACGGTTGTATCATTTTCATCGGCTAAGGGGTAATCTGCCAAATTTGTTATCCCGGGTAAAGAAATTGTTATTAGAAGATAAGTTCCATGAAGCAGAAAAACTGTGTGAAGGATTGCCTGGGCCGGTTGCTCATATTTTAGCCATAGGGATTCATATACGCGATCGCTCATCTGAAGAGAAAGAGAAAGTAATCGCCAGGGCTGGTTCAGGAGAGTTAAGAAGATTGGAGAAAAACTTAAGAGGCTTAGGGATTATTGCTCATATTTCACCTCTTTTGGGACTTTTGGGTACTGTTACCGGGATGATAAGAGCTTTTATGAAGATTCAGGAATTAGGCGGAAGGGTTGATGCTTCAGTTTTAGCCGGCGGTATCTGGGAGGCATTGATGACTACTGCCGCCGGGTTATCTGTAGCTATTCCGACAATTGTCTTTTATCATTATTTTGAGGGTAAAATAGATAATTTCTCTTCTCAGATGAAAGATGCCGCCGAGGCATTAATGGAGTGGCTAAGAATTAAAAGTCCAGATGTGGAAAGAAAAAGTGGACAATCTCCAGAGGATGTAGAATATGGAATTTGAAGAAAGAAAAAAGATAAGAATGCATTTGGATATTGCGCCTTTAATAGATATAGTCTTCTTACTCCTTATCTTCTTTATGCTTACCGCTCACTTCATAGTGCAGCCGGGCATAGAGATAACCTTACCTACTGCAAAGGCTGCCGAGCCCCGAGAAGCAGAAGACATAATCATATCTATAACTAAGGAGAATGAAATTTTTCTTAATGATAAGTGGATTGATATTAGTGAACTGAAAGACTCTTTAGAAGAGAAATTAGAACTCAGCTCCAAAAAGACAGTAATTCTAAAGGCTGACGAGAAGATTAATCTTGGCTTAGCAGTGAAAATAATGGATATTGCTAAACAGGCAAATGCCGAAGAGCTGGTGATTTCAACTAAAATAGTGCATCAGGGTATCATAGAGCACCAGTAAAATGCGAGAAGATAAGACAATAAAAACAGCATTTTTTATTTCTTTAGCAGGACACCTCTTGCTATTTTTCGGAATACCCGGATTTAATTTAAGTGTCTCTCAACCCGAGGAACCCGAAAAAATATCTATTCACATTGAGATAGAAATACCACCGTTTCTGCCTGCGATAGATGTAGTAGGAGAAGAGAAAAAACTACCGAAGGTAGAGCACAAGAGCACAAGAGCACAAGAGCACCAGAATGGCAGTGAAGATGTAACTGATGCCATGATGCACGAGTACACCGGTGAACTTATTGATGAGGCAATGTTGCGTTACCAGGATATGGTAAAGCAAAAGATTGAATCTCATCTCAGATATCCTGATTGGGCGAAGAGGCAAAGATTTGAAGGAACAGTATATCTTTCCTTTATAGTTTTGTCTGATGGTCAGGCACGGGATGTTAAAATTATTCAATCATCAGGATTTGACATTCTTGACAATGAAGCAGTCTCAGTAGTAAACAGGGCTACTCCTTTTAAGCCAATTCCAGAAAAGTTCAACCGTTCTACTCTCACAATGGAGGTAGCCATTATCTTTACCCTGTTAGAGCCTGCCTAACGGAGCAAACAAGATGAACAGATACGAACTTACCCCTATCAGACCACCTAACGAAGCTCGCTCGCTGTTGGTTCGGGCAACAAGAAATTGCCCCTGGAGCAAGTGTGCTTTCTGTTACGCCCTGCCCTACAATCGGGAAAAGTTTCAGCTAAGGCAGTTAGAGGACATCAAGCAGGATATACTGGCCATGAAGTTTGTGGCTCAGGAAATAATCGAGTGGGCTGGCAAGAACGGTTATCAGAACCACATTGAACAGGCGGCAGTGCATAATGGCATACCATGGCTTACTAATGATGGGGTCAAGACCGCCTTTATCGGCGATGCTAACAGTCTTATTATGAAGACCGATGCTCTGGTAAAGGTGATTGAGTTTCTATATCAGGAATTTCCCGCACTGGAAAGGGTGACCAGTTACGCCCGGGCCAAGACGATTCTCAAGAAAACATCAGGTGAACTGAAAAGGCTTCAGCAGGCAGGACTTTCACGACTCCACCTTGGCTTGGAAACCGGGGATGATGAACTTCTGCAGCATATCAATAAGGGCACAACGGCCGCGGAGATGATTGAAGCCGGCAGGAAGATTAAGAAGGCAGGAATATCCCTCTCGGAGTATGTCATCCTGGGACTTGGCGGGGAAGAGCGCTGGAAGGAGCATGCCGAGGGAACAGCTAAAGTACTCAATGCCATAGACCCGGATTTCATCCGCATACGCACTCTAATAGTGCTACCATGCACACCTCTCGGAGAGATGATGGAACAAGGAGAATTTAAACCACTCTCTCCCGAGGGAATATTGCGCGAGGAAAGATTGCTGATTGAACTTCTAAAAGTAAGCTCAGAAGTTGTTAGTGACCATATATCAAACTATCTCCCCATTGATGGCAAACTTCCAGAGGGCAAGAAGCAAATACTGGAGAGAATAGATCTTGTACTTGATGCCCCCTCAGAACTCCGGGAAAGCATTCTGCAACCGAAGAAATTAGTTCATCTATGATCTATGGTCAATGGTCTGTAGTCTATGGTCAATGGTCTATGGTCAATGGTCACCAATCACTAATTACTAATTTCTAATTTCATCTCTCTCGTAAGTATTCAGTGAACACGTTATTCTTGGTAGTCGCAGGCTTCAGCCTGCGCCGAAGTAACGCAACCTAAAGGTTGCGGCTACCTTCAAACCTGCTTTTATACCACGTCTTTATTTGTGCCTTTGTGCCTTTGTGCCTCTGTGCCTTCTTTTATATAGTAGTACCTCCATCTATGGCAAAGGTCTGCCCGGTTACATAGCTGGAGGCATCGGAGGCCAGGTAAATGATAGCCCCCACCATCTCCTCAGGCTCGGCTATCCGCCGCATAGGAGTTCTGCTCATAGCAACCTCCAGGATCTCCGGGTTGCTCCACAGAGCCACACTGAAGCCAGTCCTGGTCAGTCCCGGGGCTACTGCATTCACCCGGATATTGTATTTAGCCCATTCCCGCGCCATTACCTTGGTCGCCATAATCACTCCAGCTTTGCTTATGGCATAGACCGGCAATATGCCTGGGGTAATCCCCTCTACCGAGGAAACATTGATTATCGCGCCTCCGCCCCGCTCCTTCATCACTCTGGCCACTGCCTGGCTGAGAAAGAACAATCCTTTTAAGTTGAGGTTCATAATGGAGTCCCAGGCACGCTCGCTTATCTCCAGCGCCGGGTCCATGACCGGGTTGGTGCCCGCATTGTTCACCAGGATATCAATCCGGCCAAACTCTGCCTTGACCCGATCGACCAGATTATTTATCTCCTCCAGCCGACCCACATGCGCCGCTACTGCCAGAGACTTCTTGCCCAGCCCCTTTATCTCCTCGGCTACCTTCTCCAGGTCCGGAAGCTTTCGGCTGGCAAGAGCAACATCTGCTCCTGCCTGAGCAAGCCCCAGAGCAGCGGCTTTCCCAATACCACGGCTACCGCCGGTTACCAGAGCCACCTTACTTTTCAGAGAAAAATCCATTGTTATTACCTGCATAAGAATACCATAGAGATTGAAAACTGTCTATATGAATTTTTGGTGAGGCAACTCGTTTTGCCTTGACATCTTCTCTTTTTCTCTGATACACTGCTTCTACCCCTGATAAAGAGAATTTGAGTGGATTACAAATGAATGAAGGAGAGAAAAGTGAAAGAATATGAAGGAGTGTTTATCATTGACCCTGAGCCTGGAGAAGATGGAGCCGAAATTGCAATCGCCAAGATTGAGAAGATAATCAGTAAGCACAAAGGAAAGGTAGAAAAGAAAGAAAAATTAGAGAAGAGAAGCCTTGCTTATGAGATTAAAAAGAGAAGAGAGGGGTATTACTTTTCAATAGACTTTAATGCTCCACCAAAGGCAATTGCTGAGCTAAAAAAATCTTACAATCTTGAAGATTCAATTCTAAGGCACTTAATTCTCTGTAAAGATGAAGGTTGAATTAGTTCTTAAACTGGTGCATTGAGGAGGAGGAAAATGGCTGATTTAAACAGAGTAATTTTAATTGGACGACTGACTCGGGACATTGAACTCCGCTATACCCCTGCCGGAGCAGCAGTAGTCAATCTTAACTTAGCCATCAATTACGACTTTACAACCCGCGAAGGCGAGAAGAAGAAAGAGGTCTGCTATGTCACTGTGGTGGTCTGGGGAAAGCAGGCTGAGAACTGTGAACAATACCTTGCCAAGGGGAGTCAGGTCTGTGTGGATGGCAGGCTTCAGTATCGCTCATGGGAGGGGCAAAGTGGAGAAAAGAGAAGTGCATTAGAGGTGGTGGCAAGAAATGTCCAGTTTCTGGACAGGGCAAAACCAGACGAGCAGGACGAGAGAGTGGAGCCCTCTATAGAGAGAGATGAAAAAGAAGTAACTGATGGGTATTCCCCTGAGGAGGAAAAGGAGTGAGAGGAGGAAAATTAAAGACACGGAAAAGAAGTTTATCAGAACGTCCAATGCGTCGGCGAGTATGCTACTTCTGTAAAGAGAGGAAAGAAGAAATCAGCTTTAAAGATGCTGTGAATCTAAGAAATCACACTACCGAGCGCGGAAAGATTCTGCCGCGAAAAATCTCTGGCAACTGCGCCAAGCATCAGAGAATAGTATCGCTTGCCATTAAAAGAGCTCGGTTTTTAGCCATCTTACCATTTGTAGTCAAGCGTAACAGTTGACAGGCACAAAGTAAGCTGAAGGCTGAAGGTTGAAGGCTGTTAGAAATTTAGAATTTAGAAAAGGGTTCAAGGTTAGAAAGCGATGAAGATTGTATTGAGAGAAGACAGGGATGGAATCGGCCAGGCAGGAGATGTTGTTACAGTTGCCGATGGGTTTGCGCATAATTTTCTCCTCCCGCACGGATTGGCCCTGAAAGCGACCTCAAAAAATATTAATCTCATAGCTGAAGAACGAAAACAGCAGGCAAGGCAGGCGGAATTAGAAAAAAAGAAGCTGGAAGAAATGACCCATAGACTGGAGAAAGTCTCCGTTACAATCCCGGTTAAAGTTGGCGAGGACGGGAAATTCTATGGCTCAGTTACCACAACTGATATTGCTCTTGCCCTTGGAGAAGAGGGAATTGAGCTCAACCGGAAGAAAATAGTACTCACTGAGCCAATAAAGACTCTTGGAATTCACCATATTCCAGTAAAGCTTCATCCAGCTCTCAGTGCCGAGATAAAATTATGGGTAGTTAAAGAGTAGGAGATAGAGGCGCTTCAGGTATGCCAGATCAGAATGTAAGCCGTCAAAGAGTTCCACCGCAGAACATTGAGGCAGAGATGTCAGTTCTTGGCTCAATGATGTTAGGGGAAGAAACAAGTCTCATAGCAATTGAGCTACTCAGCGAAGAGAGCTTTTATCATGATGCCCATCGAAAAATATTCTCAAGCATCATATCCCTCTTTGAGAATGGAAGACCGGTTGATCTGATAACTCTGACAGAGGAGCTAAGGAGACAGAAAAACCTGAAAAAAGTTGGTGGAGCCGCCTACCTTACCAGTTTACTCAACTATGTTTATAGCTCAGCAAACATAGAGCACTATGCGAAGATAGTCAGGGACAAAGCAATATTGCGCAACATCATCAGTACAGCTACTCAGATTATCGCCGATAGTTATGAGGATAATCAAGAGGTGGGGATGTTTCTTGACCGTGTAGAAAGCCAGGTTTTTAGCATTTCCAAAGAAGCGATCAAGGGAGACTTTGCCTTGATAAAGGACCTTATTCCCGACAGTATTGAACTTGCTGAGACACTAACACAACAAAAGAGATTTGTTACAGGGATTGAGACAGGATTTCCTGATTTTGATGAGAAGACCTCAGGTCTGCAGTTATCAGATTTGATAATTATTGCAGGAAGACCGTCAATGGGAAAGTCAACGCTTGCAATGAACATTGCCCAGCATGTTGCCATTCATAAAAAGATTCCCGTTGCCATCTTCAGCCTCGAAACCTCAAAGGAGCAAGTTGTATTACGTATGCTCTGTTCTGAGGCAAGAGTAGATGGGATGAAGCTACGCCGTGGGTATCTTAGCGCTTCTAAATTTAGCGATCTCACCCTTGCTGCTGGAAGACTGGAAGAAGCGCCCATATTTATTGATGACACCCCTTCTATCTCTACTGTTGAGCTGTGTGCCAGGGCAAGGCGATTAAAATCAAAAGAAAACATCGGGTTAATAATCATTGATTACCTACAGATAATGCGCAGTTATGCGAGAGGCGAAAACAGACAGCAGGAGATGTCGGAGATATCACGATCTATGAAGGCACTGGCAAGGGAACTGAAAATTCCTGTGATTGCCATTTCCCAGCTGAGCCGTGAAGTAGAGAGGCGTGGGAAGGGAGCACGCCCCCAGCTCTCAGACCTGAGAGAATCCGGTGCCCTTGAGCAGGATGCCGACCTCGTTGCCTTCCTTCATAGGCCATCCCCTGATGAAGATAAACATCTGATTGAGTTGAGGATTGAGAAGCAAAGGAATGGTCCAATAGGAGTAGTGAGATTTGTCTTTATCGCTGAGTACACAAGATTTGAAAGTTATACTGACCATCAGGAATAGCCTGATGGCTATAGACTGTAGGCTGTAAGTAGCCTTCAGCCTTCAGCCTTCAGCCTTCAGATTTTGCCGAACGGAGTGAGGGTTACCTTGAGAGACATTACTATTAAAAAAGAGAAGAAGAAATTTGTCTGTCAGGAGTGTGGATATGAGAGCATGGCATGGCTTGGTCGCTGCCCTGATTGTCAGAGTTGGAGTACCCTCACAGAGGAAGTCATCGTGCAAAGGAGACATGGCAGGAAAACCACAAGTGCTACCCCGCAGCCAATTTCCCATCTAAGTATTGATTCAGAGAAGAGATTTTCAACCGGGATGGGGGAGTTGGATAGAATTGTGGGTTGTGGGGTTGTGCCTGGTTCAACAATACTAATTGGTGGTGACCCGGGAGTAGGAAAATCAACCCTTCTTCTTCAGATATCTTACAATATAGCACTCAAGGATGGGCCGGTACTCTATGTCTCTGGTGAGGAATCTATAAAACAGACAGGACTGCGAGCAAGGCGACTTGGATTGTCCGCAGGGAAATTGTATTTTCTTTCAGAGGTGAACCTGGAAGCAATAGAGGAGCAGCTCTGTCAAATGCGCCCCCGGATGGTGGTCATTGATTCTATTCAGACAGTTTCTCATCCTGACCTTTCGGCTGCACCTGGGAGTATAAGCCAGGTGCGCGAGTGCGCCTATTCTCTCATTCAACTGGCGAAGAGAAATGAAATCGCTCTCTTTCTTGTTGGTCATGTGACCAAAGAGGGAACCATCGCTGGCCCCAAGGTGCTTGAGCACATGGTCGATACTGTGCTTTACTTTGAGGGAGAACCTCGAGCAGATTTGCGCATCTTGAGAGTGGTAAAAAATAGGTTTGGCCCCACAAACGAGATTGGAATCTTTGAGATGGGAGAGCGTGGCTTGACGGAGGTTGAAAATCCGTCTGCACTTTTCATTGCTGAGAGGCTACCTAAGGTTTCAGGCTCAATGGTTATTCCCTGTATGGAGGGGATGAGGCCACTTCTGGTTGAGGTCCAGGCACTGGTAAGTCAGAGAAGTTTTAGTATGCCGCGGCGTCTGATAAATGGCATTGATTATAATCGGGCAGGGTTATTGTTGTCAATTTTGGAGAAAAGAGCGGGTGTGCATCTTGGAGATAAAGATATATTTATTAATCTTGCTGGGGGATTAAAGCTAAGTGAGCCTGCTCTTGACCTGGGGGTGGC
Source organism: candidate division NPL-UPA2 bacterium Unc8 (assembly GCA_003574845.1). Lineage (GTDB taxonomy): Bacteria > NPL-UPA2 > NPL-UPA2 > NPL-UPA2 > NPL-UPA2 > NPL-UPA2. Next base: position 28,634 of record NDHY01000007.1, on the reverse strand, counting down.
AATGGCGGTGGTCTCCAGCTACCGTGATATTGCCCTTCCTGTTAGGATGGTGGCAATTGGTGAGGTTGGATTAGGAGGAGAACTCAGGAGAGTCGCCCAGGTCGCTGTTAGAATAAAGGAAGCTTCAAGGCTTGGTTTTAACCAGTGCATCTTAAGCAAAGGCAGTCTTAAAGGAGTAAAGAAGGGAGTTGATATTAAACTTATTGAAGTGGAAGAAGTTAAAGAAGCATTAAATATAGCTTTGTTGGAGGAAATACAGTGAAAGAACTAATATCAGGAATAAATGCTACACGATTGGTATTTGCATTAGTCTGTGGAGGTGTGTTTTATATTATTAATCCTATCGGTGCAAGACCGATCATAGCATTTCTCATAGGTTTTGGAGGTGGCATAGCCATCATTCTAATAGAGTTTCCCTTAAGGAAAATAAACGTAGGAGCACTGATAGCAGGAGTAGCCGGGATGATTATTGGACTGGCAATTGCCGTTCTTATCTCTCATTCCTTCAGGTTTATCATTCCCCAGAATTTTGATATTTACCTCAAGTTAGGGTTTGGCTTAGTGTTAACTTATGCGGGAATGATAATTTTTCTGAGAGAAAAAGATACTCCTTTTATCTCATCACTACGTCAGTATAGCAAGACAACTAAGAGAAACAATCGCAAAATTCTTGATACAAATGTCATTATTGATGGCCGTATCATCGGCATTTGCAATGTCGGCTTTCTGGATGGGGCGCTTGTCATTCCCCGTTTTGTCCTTCAGGAACTTCAGAGAATAGCTGACTCTGACGATCCTCTGAGGAGGAAGCGGGGCAGAATGGGATTGGATATACTTAACAAGATGGAAAAAGGCATGGATGCCAACATAGTAATTAGCAAGCAGGATTTTCGTGATGTTAAGACAGTTGATGAGAAACTTATTCTTCTGGCAAAAGAAACAGGCGCAAAGATATTGACGAATGACTTTAGTTTGTGCAGGGTCGCCAGGCTGGAGGGAGTAGATGTTCTTAATATAAATGAACTTGCCAGTGTCCTGAAGCCGGTTATTCTCGCCGGGGAGGTAATGAATGTAAAGATAACCAAAGAAGGCAAGGAACCAGCCCAGGGGGTTGCCTATCTTGATGATGGAACAATGATTGTGGTTGAAGAGGGGAAAGCCTTTATTGGAAAAAGCGCGGATATTGTAGTAATCAGCACATTGCAAACAGAGGCAGGGAGGATGATATTTGCCAGGATTAGAGACCATACGAAGTGAGGGTTATCTTGCGGCAGGAAAATTGGTTAGGGATTTCCCTTGAGACAATTAGTCATAATCTAACTGAAGTCAGAAGAAGAGTTGGAAGGGAAGTAAGAATACTTTGCGTTGTCAAAGCAGATGCCTATGGGCACGGGATATGTGAGGTCTCTCATACCCTTGTTAAGCATGGGGCAGATTATCTTGCCGTGTCAAATATCTATGAGGCGGTTACATTGAGGAAGAATGGGATAGCTATTCCCATTCTTGTTTTTGGGCCCTCTCTTCTTCAGGAAGCAGAGATAATTGTTGAGCATCAGCTCACTGCCACAGTTTATGAGGATAAGCTTCCCGTTGTCTTATCTCGCAAAGCAAGAAACAGAAGAACAGAAGTTAAGGTACACATAGAGGTAGACACTGGCATGGGAAGAACAGGAGTTGCCTGCAACCACGCCATCGGATTTGTAAAGAACCTGATGTGTCTAAAGAACTTAAAAATAGAAGGTATTTATACGCACTTCCCGGTGGCAGAGGAGAATAGAGAGTTCTCTCTTGCGCAAGTTAAAGATTTTCAGACTGTCCTCAGAACACTTGCAAGAGAAGGGATAGATATCCCCCTCAAGCATGCAGCGAATAGTGCAGCTATCCTCAATGTTCCTGAAAGCTACTTCAATCTTGTCCGTCCTGGACTACTCTTGTATGGAATTTATCCCACCTATTCGTATCGTACTCGTCATGATAGAGCCTCAGGAACTGAAGAAGCCACTATGAGTCTTCTGCCAGCGCTTACTCTCAAAACCCGAATTTTTCATTTGAGAGGAGCCATAGCAGGAGCGACAATTGGTTATGGGAGAGCATACACAGTAAAAAACGATACAATTATTGCTATTCTTCCCATTGGGTATGCAAATGGTTATAGCCGCTTCCTTTCTAACAAAGGAGAGGTATTAGTTAAGGGAATGCGAACAAGGATTGTCGGAAGAATCTGCATGGATCAAATGATGGTGGATGTAGGTAAAGTTTCCGATGTTCGCCTTGGAGATGAGGTGGTCTTGATTGGAAAGCAAGGAGACAATCAAATTACTGTAGAAGAAGTAGCTCAAAAAGCAGGAACCATTCCCCATGATGTCGTCTGCCAGATTGGAAAAGGACTACCCCGAAGACATAAAAAGCTTGACGACTAAAGAAAAATTAAATAAAGTCTTAACAGGAAATACTGACCCCTGCAAACTGCTAGACGAGGTGTGTGACTTGAAAAAGAGTGGAGCTGAAATTATTATTGATGCTCTCCTGAAAGAGGGGGTTGGTGTTCTATTTGGGATTCCTGGTGGGGCAGTGATTCCAATCTTTGATGTTCTCTATGATGCCCAGATAAGATTTATCCTTACCCGCCATGAGCAGGGGGCAGCGCACATGGCTGATGGCTATGCGCGGGCAACAGGAAAGGTTGGGGTTTGTATAGCTACTTCCGGGCCCGGGGCAACAAATTTAGTCACTGGTCTTGCCACAGCTAATATGGACTCTGTTCCTGTCGTAGCAATCACCGGTCAGGTTTTTACAACAATGATTGGTAACGATGCATTTCAGGAGGCAGATATTGTCGGAGTGACCCGACCTATAACAAAGCATAACTACCTGGTTAAGGATGTGGGAGAGCTCCCGCGGATGATGAAAGAGGCATTTTATATTGCCCGTAGCGGCAGGCCAGGGCCAGTGCTAATTGATGTTCCCAAGGACGTGCAAACGGCAGAAACCGAGTATGTATATCCAGAAGAGGTGGAATTAAGAAGTTATAAACCAGTCTATAGTGGGCATCCTCAGCAAATAAAGAGAGCAGCAACAGCAATCCTCAAAGCAAAAAAGCCACTGATATGCACTGGTGGTGGAGTTATTATCTCCAATGCCGCTGACGAACTCAGGAAGTTAGTCAATAAAACAAATATTCCGGTGGCTGCCACTCTGCTTGGGCTGGGAAGTTTTCCTGGAACCGAGGACATTTTCCTTGGAATGTTAGGAATGCATGGGACAAGAACCGCCAACTATGCAATTATGGAGTCTGATCTTATCATCGCTATCGGTGCCCGGTTTGATGATCGGATAACAGGGAGGCTGGATGAGTTTGCCCCACAAGCAAAGATTATTCACATTGACATTGACCCTTCATCAATAAGCAAGAGTGTCAGAGTAGATATTCCCATCGTCGGTGATGCAAAGAACGTTCTTCATGAGCTCAACAAAATTGTAGATGTAGGTAACTACGGCAATTGGCACAAGAGAATAGTAAAATGGAAGAAAGCCTATCCTCTTGTGTATAGTGATGATGGAGGGCTTAAGCCGCAGTTTATCATTAAAGAAATCTATCGGTTGACCAAAGGAGAGGCAATTATTGCAACGGAGGTTGGGCAAAATCAGATGTGGGCGGCTCAGTTTTATCACTACAAGAATCCTCGCAGCATCCTCTCTTCCGGAGGGCTTGGAACAATGGGATATGGGTTTCCAGCGGCTATTGGCGCTCAAATTGGATGCCCGGGAAAGATAGTATTTGACATTGCCGGTGATGGCAGTTTTCAAATGAACATCCAGGAGCTGGCAACGGCAGCAATCAATAAAGTTCCCGTCAAAGTGGCAGTGCTTAACAATGGCTACCTCGGGATGGTGCGACAGTGGCAGGAACTATTTTATAAAAAGCGGTACTCTTACACATCACTTAAAGGTAATCCGGATTTTGTCAAGGTTGCTGCAGCTTACGGAGCAGCAGGAATCTTAGTCAGAAAGAAGGAGGAGGTTGCTCCGGCAATCAAGAAGGCTCTCTCAATTGATGGGCCCGTAATCATTGATTTTCACATTGACCCGGAAGAGAATGTGTTTCCAATGGTTCCAGCAGGAGCAGCAACCAATAAGATGATAGGAGGAATGGCATAACTTAAATGAAACATACAATTTCAGCGTTGGTGGAAAACAAGTCAGGTGTCCTGGCACGCATTGCCTCTCTTTTCAGTGCCAGGGGCTTTAATATTAGCAGCCTTGCGGTTGGCAAAACCGATGATTCAACCATATCAAGGATGACTATTGTCCTTGATGCTGATGAAAAAATATTGGAACAGGTCGTGAAGCAGCTACGCAAACTGATAGATGTCATCAAAGTTCAGGACTTGACAGGTCAGAATTTTGTTGCTCGGGAGTTAGTGTTAATTAAAATGGATGCCACTCCAGCCAGACGCGTGGAGATAATGCAAATAGTTTCTCTGTTCCGGGCCAGAGTTGTAGATGTTTCTACCCGGAGCCTTAGTGTAGAAGTGACCGGTGACGAAAAAAAAATCGCAGGAATGCTGGAAGTGCTAAAAGAATTTGGAATAAAAGAGGTTGTGCGTACCGGAAGAATCGCTATGGCCAGAGGAGATAAGTCGTAAGTAGTAAGTGGTAAGGATTGAAGGCTGATAGCTGATAGCTGAGGGCTGAAGGCTGATAGACTGGTGCTACATTATGGATTGAGGAAGGAGAAAAATGGCAAAGATGTATTATGATCAGGATGCCGATTTGAAGGCATTGAAGGGAAAAAGGATTGCTATCATTGGATATGGAATTCAAGGGCATGCCCAGGCGCAAAACCTCAGGGATAGCGGACTGGATGTAGTGGTGAGCGATGTAAATGGCAGTCCTAACTGGAAACGGGCAAAAAAAGATGGCTTTACGCCAATGCCGGCTGCTGAGGCAGCACAATGTGCGGAGATAGTTCAGATACTTACTCAGGATGACCTCCAGGCCAGAATCTATGAGTCAGAGATTAAATCAGGTTTGAATAAGAACGATGCCCTTCTCTTTTCACATGGATTTAACATTCATTTTGGACAAATTCTCCCACCTCTTGAAGTAGATGTGCTAATGGTTGCCCCCAAGGGGCCAGGAAGCCTGCTCAGGAAAACCTATCTTGATGGAGGAGGCATTCCCTGTCTCCTTGCCATTCATCAGAACTATACGGGAGGAGCAAAAGAGGTGGGATTAGCATATGCAAAGGGAATTGGCGGTACCAGAGCTGGAGTGCTGGAGACAACTTTTGCTGAAGAAACAGAGACCGACCTTTTTGGTGAACAAGCCGTTCTCTGTGGTGGTGTCTCAGAACTTATAAGAGCAGGATTTGATACACTTGTTGAGGCTGGCTACCAGCCTGAGGTGGCTTACTTTGAGTGCCTGCATGAGTTAAAGCTTATTGTAGACTTAATTCACAAGGATGGTATTGCAGGAATGAGACGCCAGGTGAGCACAACGGCTAAGTATGGCGACCTCACCCGTGGAAAGAGGATAATTGACGATGAGACAAGGGCAGAAATGAAAAAAATTCTCAAGGAAGTTCAGTCAGGAGAGTTTGCGCGAGAGTGGATATCGGAAAATATGGCAGGAAAACCCGTGTTTAATGCTCTGGACAGAACAGATGCGGGTCATAAAATAGAAGAGACTGGCAGGAAACTGCGCACATTGATGAAATGGCTAAAGAAAGAATGAAAAAAAACAGGATTATTATTTTTGATACGACTTTGCGAGATGGAGAGCAATCTCCGGGGATTCATCTTAATGTCAAGGAAAAGCTTGAGATTGCCCGGCAGCTTGCCAGGTTAGGAGTAGATGTGATTGAGGCAGGATTTCCTATATCTTCGCCAGGGGATTTTGAGGCGGTCAGGAAAATTGCCGGGACCATAAAGGGACCAATTATTGCTGGACTATCACGGGCATTGAGAGGAGATATTGAAAGATGTTGGGAAGCTGTCAAAGAAGCAGAGAAGCCGCGCATTCATGTCTTCATTGGAACCTCATCGGTGCATCGGGAATCCATCATGCAAAAATCGGAAAAGGAAATTCTCAAGATGGCAGTAGATGCGGTAAAGATAGCTAAAGACCTGACTTTTGATGTAGAGTTTTCTCCAATGGATGCATCAAGAACAGGGTTTGATTTTCTCTGTGAAGTGATAGAGAAAACAATAGATAGCGGCGCTACGACCATTAACATTCCCGACACTGTTGGGTATGCTCTCCCGGACGAGTTCGGGAACTTAATAAAAAGGATTATTGACAATGTGGCAAATATCAATAAGGTAATTTTAAGTGTTCACTGTCATGATGATCTGGGGCTGGCGATGGCAAACTCACTTACGGCAATCCTGAATGGCGCCCGCCAGGTTGAATGCACCGTGAACGGCCTTGGAGAACGAGCAGGAAATCTTTCTCTGGAAGAGATTGTGATGACTCTTAAAGCAAGAAAGGATTTCCTTAACTTTACCACAAAAATAGATACGAAAGAGATATATCGCACCAGCCGATTAGTGGGTCATCTTACAGGGATGGCCATTGCTCATAATAAGGCAATTGTAGGAGAAAATGCCTTCGCTCACAGTTCTGGAATTCATCAGGATGGGATACTTAAAAAGAGAGAGACATTTGAAATAATGACTCCCGCCTCAGTTGGATTTAAGGAGAGTAAAATTATTCTCACCAGCCGCTCCGGGAAGCATGCCGTAAAGCATCGTTTAGGAGAACTTGGCTATGAACTGGATAAAAATGAGCTGGACCGCATCTATGTATTCTTTAAGGAGTTGGCGGATAAGAAAAAAGAGGTTTTTGACGAGGACCTGGAGACGATAGTTCAAGGCGAGATATCAACTATTCCCGAGGTATTCCATCTGAAATACATCCATGTTACCAGCGGTAGCCAGACTGTTCCCACTGCAACCGTTAAGTTGGAGAAGAAAGAAGAGGTTTTTGAGGATGCCGCCTGTGGAGATGGGCCCGTTGATGCTGCCTACCGAACGATTGATCGTATTACAGGGGTAAAAGGAGAACTCCTTGATTATTCATTGCGAGCAGTTACCAGTGGAAAGGATGCTCTCGGTGAGGTTACAGTGAGGATAAGGGAGGGAAGCAATACTGTAACGGGGAGGGGGTCAAGCACTGATATTATAGAGGCTAGCGCCAGGGCTTATCTTAAAGCTATAAATAAAATAGTGCTGTTGAAAGAAAAAATGCTTGACAAATAAGCCATTACTGGTTTTAAACCTAATATAGGGAGGTGATTTAGAGATGGCAGAGAAAGTAACCAAAGTTGGTGTAAAGAGGGAAGAGGGGTATCTTTACTATGTTGACAAGGCTGGAGATATCTCACGGGCGAAGATGGCTCGCGGCAGGAGGAAGAAGAAAAAATAAGGAGATGGCTTTAGAGTCATCCTATGTATATAGGAATTTCTCAAATTCCTATGTTTAGGAAGCTTTAATGGAAGTTATCCCGCTCTCTAAGCATAAGGAAATTAATACATTTAGCATAGAGGGCGGGGTTAACTTAGTAGCGGGGCGAGAGGTGTGCCCCGCTACTTTTATGCAAATCTATTGAGGAAAGGACTCTCAATGAATAAGATATACATTATTGATGTGACGAACCGGGATGGAGTACAAACATCAAGGTTGGGATTGGCAAAACTCGAGAAGACAATAATTAATATTTTCTTAAATAAAATGGGCGTTTATCAGAGCGAGCTCGGGTTTCCATACACAAATCATGAGATAAACTATGTAAATGCAAACCTGGAGCTTGCTGAGATGGGAGTTATCAGCCCAATGATTTTAGGGGGTTGGTGCCCGGTAATCATCAGGGAGATTACAAAATCTTTTCGTTTAACCAATATCAAGCATGTCAACATTTCAATATCAACCTCAGACCAGATGATTAAGGGCAAGTTCGAGGGTCGTAAGAATCGTAGTGATATATTAAAAATGATGGTTAATGCTGTGAGAGAAGCAAAAAAATTAGGAGCAGAAACGGTTGGAGTTAATGCGGAGGATGCCTCGCGCACTAATGACAAATACCTCATCAAGTTTGCAAAAGCTGCCCGTGATGAGGGGGCAAGCCGCTTTAGATACTGTGATACTCTTGGATACAATGATCCATTTACTATCTATCAGAGAATAGGAAACCTTGTTAAGGCAGTTAAGATTCCTATTGAACTTCACTGCCATAATGACCTTGGCATGGCTGTTGCCTGCTCTGTCGCCGGAGCAAAGGGAGCAATTGATGCAGGGGTAGATGCCTATATTAATACCTCAATCAATGGTATGGGTGAGCGGGCAGGAAATGCTGATTTGCTTTCTGTTATTTTAGCAGTAAAAAGGTCAAGCGGAATGGAAAACAAGTATTTTCTTGATGAAAGGATTGACATTTCAAAATCCTGGAAGATTAGCAAATATGCATCCTATGCCTTTGGTATTCCTATTCCCATAAACCAGGTGGGGGTGGGAGAGAATGCCTTTGCCCATGAATCTGGCATTCACGCTGACGGCGCTCTTAAGGATAGCAGGAATTATGAGCTCTACGATTTCAGGGAGTTGGGCAGGGGGGAGCCCGAGCTTGTGGATACAGGGCGTAAAATTACTGCTGGGGAGTACAGCGGCATCAAGGGATTCCGCAACATTTACGACAAATTAGAGGTAGAGTTCCACAGTGACGCTGAAGCAGTAAAGATTCTGGAGCTTGTTCGCTATGCAAATGTTCACACCCAGAAGCCGCTTACAAACGACGAGCTAAAATTTATTGCTTGCTATCCTGAGCAAGCAAGAAAAATACTTACTGTCACTCCTCCTTAAGTATGGTAACTGGTGAATGGTGAATGGTAAATGGTCACCAATCACTAATCACCAATCACTAATCACTAATCCCGAAGGGAATATTTTGATGGCTAATGTAGCAGTAATTGGAATGCAGTGGGGAGATGAGGGCAAAGGAAAGATTGTAGATATTCTCGCTGCTGAGTTTGACATCATTGCCCGCTATCAGGGTGGAAACAATGCCGGGCATACCGTAATTACAGAAGCGGGCGAATTTACCTTTCATCTCATCCCATCAGGGATACTTTATCCTGAGAAAAAATGCATTATTGGCAATGGCGTCGTTATTGACCCCCGGGCACTCCTTTCTGAAATTGATTACATAAAAGAGAAGAAAGTTAAGGTTAATGGTAATCTTTTAATTGACGAGCGCGCTCATATAACTCTTCCTTATCACTGCACACTGGATTCAATCATTGATGAACAGCGAGGAAAGGGCAGGCTTGGAACTACTGGACGCGGCATTGGTGTAACATACATGGACAAAGTGTCTCGGATAGGAATCAGGATGGCTGACCTTCTTGATGAGGAAACTTTCAGAGAAAAGTTGGAAATAAACTTTGGAGAAAAAAGCTATCTTCATCAGAAAAAAATAAATCTTGGTGAAATTGTTAACGAGTATCTTCTATATGGGAAAAAATTGAGCCATTATGTTACAGATACGTCTTTATTTCTCAATCAGGAGATAGCCGCAGGCAAGAAAGTGCTTTTTGAGGGGGCGCAGGGAACTATGCTTGATATTGACTTTGGCACTTATCCATATGTTACCGCCTCTAATCCTGTTGCAGGAGCGGTAGCTACCGGTCTTGGTATTGGTCCAACAAAGATTGACGAAGTTTTAGGAGTAACCAAGGCGTATACAACGAGGGTGGGCGAGGGTCCGTTTCCCACACAATTTTCTCCGGAATTTGAGGAGAAGATACGGCTTAAAGGAAACGAGTATGGAGCGACGACGGGAAGGCCACGGCGGTGTGGCTGGATGGATGCAGTCGTGCTGCGCTATGCAGTGAGGATAAATGGGCTGGATAATCTGGCAATTACAAAGCTGGATGTGCTTGATGAGTTGAAAGAGATAAATATCTGCACTGCATATAAATACCAGGGAAAGATTCTGACAGAATTTCCATCCCTTCTCAGAGTGGTGAAAGAATGCGAGCTTATTTATGAAAAAATGGATGGATGGAATGAGGACATTTCTCTAATCAGAAACTATGATAAGTTACCAGCAGCAGCGAAAAATTACTTAAAGAGAATCTCTGAGCTCCTAAATATCAAAATCTCCATCATTTCCGTAGGACCGAGAAGAGAGGAGACCATCTATCTTTAGCCTATTAGCCTTTGTGCCTCTGCTAAGACTCTCTGAGCAGTTTCCACAGATTGTAAGGTAACCGGGGGATATAATAGCCGGCGACTCCCATTAGAATGGAAGGCAGTCTCAGGCGGAAGTGGCGGTTAATTTTTTGAGCCTTAAAAGTGCCACTGCGGTAAGCATTGTCCAGGGCAGAATAGGTCTTGACCAGGCCATGCTGACAGTAATAATCACTTATTGAATCTGAGACAGTGCGAGAAAAGAGTTCTTTTGGTAAAGGATGGATTTCATTTAATTCCTGATAGAGCGACTTCAGCCCTCCTTTGAATAATAACGGGGTCAGGTCTCCACACTTGACATATTACGACCGTAAAAAAATTATTCCCTTTTCCTGTTTTGTTCCCTTTTCCTGAGTCTTCCTTGTTTTCAAAATAGAGCACCAGTCACCAGTGCACCAGTCATCAATTACAAACCCTAAACCCTACCCTGAACTTGATTCAGGGCTAAATAAATTCAAATGTTCCAAATCCAAATAACCAAAACTACGTCTTGAATTTCGGTCATTTGAGTTTTGAGTTTGTTTCGAGTTTCGTATTTAGAGTTTAGGCTTCTCTGTGCCTCTGTGCCTCTGTGCCTCTGTGCCTCTCTAATAGCCTTCAGTCAGGCATTTCTATTTTGTCAACGATGAAATTAAAAAGCTCGTTTGCTCCTCTTTTGGTTGGCGCTTCAGCAAGTATCCTGATGGCCGGCTCGGTCTTTGACGACCTGATGTGCGCCCAGGAATCTTTTCTTATAATCTTAATCCCGTCTCTTACATCAAGCCTTTCTCCTTTTAGTTGTTCTTTCAGGTCAGCAAGCAGCTTCTCTTTCTTTTCGGGAGCGCAGAGGATATATTGTTTTATCAGATGATATCGCGGGTGAGAGGCAACAATTTCAGAAAGTTTCCTGCCGGACCCTGCCATGTGTTGGAGAATGAGTCCAATTGCTACCATACTATCCCGAGCATAGTGAACGCGAGGGTATATCACCCCGCCGCTTCCCTCTCCACCAATTACAGCCCGATGCCTCTTCATTGCCGTTACTACATTTCTCTCGCCTATTCTTGACCTGAATACAGGGCAGCCAAATGCAGCGGCAATGTCATCTATGGCTCTTGTGGTGGAAAGATTGACGACAACCGCTCCCCTTTTCTCCTCAAGAACAGCTATTGTCGCAAGAACAATAGAGCATTCCTCGCTTAAGGCAATGCCTCCTTCTGTGACAATTGCCAATCTGTCGGCATCAGGGTCTTGCGCAAAACCAGCATCAAACCTGCCTTCTCTAACCAGAGAAGAAAGCTGTTGCAGATTCTTTGGAGATGGCTCCGGTGGATGCGGGAAATCCTCACGAGGATTCGTGTTTATCGCTGTGATTGTGCAGTTAAGCTCGCGGAGGAAAATGGGAGTAATGATAGAGCCGGCGCCATTAACGCAATCCAGGGCAATCCGAAATTTCTTTTTTCTTATTAGCCCTACATTTAAACCCTGAAGTATCTTCTCTATATGCACATCAAATGTTGAGTGCTCCTCCCTCACCTTGCCAAGACGGCTAAAAGAGGCTCTTTTTATCCCACCTTCCGTAACCCTGGACAATGACTGATGATAAATATTCAGAATCCGTTCTAACTGATTGTGCGAGAGAAAAAGGCCGTTTTCATTAAAGAGCTTGAGAGCATTCCAGTGAACAGGATTATGGCTGGCGGTAATTGCAATTCCACCTCCTGCTTCGCATTTATCAACCATAATCTGTACCGATGGAGTGGGGCAAATTCCAATATCAATTATTTCACATCCTGTAGAGATAAGCCCGGCGAGCACCGCATGGCGACACATTTCCCGGGACGGACGAGTGTCAGACCCTAAAACCACGCGGCGGTGGCGTAATGTTGTTGCATAAGAGGCAGCAAGGCGGGAGACTACCTCCGGGGTAATCCCCTCTCCAACTATCCCTCTTATTCCTGAAGTGCTAACTATTAGTGGTAAGTCCATCTATTTTAAGTGCCGCAATCTCCCAGGCAGAAAGAGGCAGCTTTACCTCGCATTTGTTAGGGTCATAGACGAGTTTTTCATATAACAACCTTTCATCCAGAGATACTTTCTCTGCCTTGAGATACTGCGATTTATCCTTTACTCCGTTTATGTTACCAATAGTTACTCTGGTGTTTTTTTTATCTTTTCCGTATGGTTCGTAGCATCGTAATATCAGGGAGTCGTCTTCTTCGCTCTTTTTTGCTGATAGCAAAATAGCATCCGACGACAATTCAAATAGAGAGATTTCCTCTGACAGCTCGCCATCTCCCACATCAACTTTGATTACCTCCAGTGGATTATTAAACTCCCAGCCTTTGAAGGGCAACTCAGCGTGGGTAAAATCACCTTTATGGGGGTAGGCGGCATAATTAAAATGATGCCACCCTCTTTCCCAGCACTTCGCTTCCCGGAAGAGCAAAAGATAAGGGGCTAAATGCTCCAGAATGTTAACTGGAGATGGTTTTTGGGAGAGCGATAAACCATGAGATGACCATTGCCGCAAGGAAAGCCCATGAACCTCATACATTGCCATCTCAAATATAGATTTTATCTGTAATTCATAAACTTTTTTAAAAGCAGTCATTATTTCTCTGAAATGCTCTACAATGAACTTTAGAAAAGTAAGAGAAAGGACAGAGACACTCCTGAATAAATTCAAGGCAAGATAATCGTCTTTAATTTCACATCCCGGAATTCCGCTATTTATAACAGCCAGACCTTCTTTGCCGTCAGTTACATCAGTAAAATTTTGAGCGCACCAGACGCCGCCGCCTTTTTCCTCCACGCAAAATGGAGTTTCAACATAATGTTTTTTGCCTTTCAAATTAAGGGGAAAAACCACCTTCACCTTTTTATCTTTCCCCTTAAAATTAATTGAGGTTAGAAAATCAATGCGCCGGGTATGAACATAAAAGGTTATCTCTTTTTTAACGAACATGTGGTGATATGACCTCTCCACTTCTATTATTACACGTAAGTTTCCTGATTCTTTTATCCTGACTTTTGCCATTCCTGTCTCTCTCGCCGCATTACCAACAGTATGAATAGTCCAGAGATTTCCAGCATCTTCTTCTATAAGGAGTTCATTGGCAAGAAACTCTCTGTTATTGATTAGCTCACCGCCACCCTCTATCTTTAAGCTCCTTATGTTCCCGCTATCCGGGCATATCTTCGCTGTGTAAAATTTATTGCTCACAATAAGGTTTTCTTTATCCAGAATCAATGGCATTTCTTCAGAGTCAGGTCTTTTTTTTGCTTTTTTTTGCACATAGAGAATCTTATACCCCATTGAGGGAACTTCCGTTAACACCAGGGCTCCTCCATCATTGATTTGCACCGGCAGGGCTTCTCCAGTAGCATCAGTAACAGAGAAAGAAGTTTCGTCTTTACCGGGAGCGGGGAATGAAGCCAACTCCAACCTCTTCCAGCCAAGACTATTAAAGACTGCATAAGCCGCCGTCGCTTCCTTTACCTTAATTCTTTTCGCTATAGAGCCTACTGCCGCTTTTTTCTCTTTCTCCAGAAGGTTTAGCGCTATCCTGTATCTCTTTAGTGTATCCACATAAACTCTATCCACTCCGGTGCCGCAGATAGAATCATGAGAATCATTCTCAATGATATTGACCCATGCCTCTCCTATTGCTTTCTGTGGGTAATTGAAGCCCCCCAATGCAGTTGCAATTGCACATAGGGTTTCAGTCTGGAGTGCCAGATTTTGCGACAGGCGACACAGTTTTTTAACCCTCTCGCGTGAAGTGTAACACCCGGTAAAAAGTGGGTTAAAATCCCCACGGTGGACGTCTATACTATCGCCTTTTTCAGTATCAAGCCTCTTAAAATAGCTAACTGGCGTGGCAAAGGTTATTTTAGGATTATTTGCGAGGTTCCATCTTTTCACAGATGTCAACCAGCTTTTCTCAGGAATAGTAAAATCACTGCCACAGGGGACAAAAAGGGCTCCCATGCCACTGCGCTCTCCTTCATACTGCAAGCGTGATGAAAGCTCTTTGGAAAATGCCTTGTAACTCTGCTTTCCGCCTATGAGAGAGGTGAGACCAATGTAATGACAGCACATCCAGTGTGTCTTAATTCTTGTCTTATCAGGAGCTTCCCAGTAAAAGTCCACAGGGCGTTTCGCATCGTATGGCTTCATCCCCCGGGAAAAAGCAAAGTAATCAAACCCACATTTTCTTAAAATCTGCGGGAGTTGAGAAGGGTGGCCAAACTCATCTATTTCCCAGGCAATTTTTACTTCAGTGTCAAATTCTCTCCTGAAGTAATGCCTGCCCAGGATAAATCCCCTGATAAGGGACTCTCCATAAGGAAGATTCTCATCAGGAGCTGACCATGTGCCGCCAACAACTTCCACCCTGCCATTTCTGATATATTTTTTAAGGATTTCTCTCTTTTCGGGATATTTCCTTAAATACGGCTCTATGGATGCCACCTGGTCAATCACATAGGTAAATTCAGAGTATTCTTCTAATAATTTAAAAGCAGCGGTGAAGACCTCCTCCATCACAATCTGGTATTCTTCTTTAGTCTTCCACCACTCCAGATCAAAATGGTAATGAGGAAAAAGAAGGATTTCCTCAAACTTATGCTTATTTTTCATTCACCACTCTCCCGAGAAAGTATCTTGAGTGGCTCAAAGCTGATGAGAACTATTCCCTCATCTTCAATTATTTGCTTTATTTCCTTGCACAAAAGCAATTCCCTTTCATTGACGCGAAATTGCCAGTCAGAAAAAATTTTTCTCAGTTCTTTTGAATCCCGTGCCGGGTGAAAATTTATCTCAGTGATGCCGCGAGGTAGATTTCTCAAAGCGTGAATAAATCTGGCTCTCTGCCTGCCTAATAATGGAGTTAATGAAATTGTAAAATTTATGCGGTCTTGGGTCCATATACCTTTTTCTCTTAGCCGCCATCTTCTAAGCGGCAATGTCTCCCTTATAGGAACGCGCTCTCTTTCTACTATGGGGAATATAGCGTTAAACATTCTGCTGCCAACGATAAAGTCAAAGTTTGACCACCCCATATGAGAGTCAAAGTGAGTAAAACTTACGCCCATCTCATGAGCAAGAGCTACCTGCGCTTCTATCTCTTTTTCTACCTCTTCGGTGTTTGCATGCAGGAGGAGAGGCCAAATTTCAGGCCAGAAGTGCTTTGTATTAGGTTCCAAGAGCGAGGGAATCTCTTCCGGGGGCAAAACCGGTCCCCACTCATAGTTTTCCCACTCACTTGTCAATGTCAGATGAAGCCCCACGGCCGCTCGTGGATTCTCTCTCAAAAATTCAACTGCCTCATGCATTCCCGGGGCGGGCATCATCAATGTTGCCGAGGTTATTATTCCATACTGAAATGTTTCAATTATCGCCGCATTTATATCTGTGGACATTCCAAAATCGTCAGCATTAATAATTAAAAATCTTCTGGCGAACCTGCCTTCTTCCCTGAGTATTCTGACATGCTCGGCGACCTCTTCTTCGGTAAATATCACTCCATCTGCGGTTTGGGACAGCACTGCAACAGAAAGCAAACAAACCACAGTTACGAATCCTCTTCTCATTTGAAGCATAATAAGACAGATTTACTTATTTGACAAGGGATTTAGTGAATGGTAATTAGTGATTGGTGATTGGTGCAGAATTCTCTTTTCCAATAATTGAAAACGCTTCAGAGCGTCAGGAAGTTTTTTATAAAGAGTATCGGCAAATTTCTCGCTGTAGGTATGAACTGCTTCATTTCGCCAGTTAGTCATCTTTAGCCAAAGGTCATCATAATCAATAAGCCCTTGATGAAAAGCCTCCCGAAAACATTCTTTAGGAGAACGACACGAAACTCCTTTTTCTTCTTCCAGGTATGCCTTGATAATCTTCCAAGAAAAATCAAAAGTAAATTCAAACCTTTTAATAGCAGAGTCGCGGACAATATCGCTCTTTTTCTCTGCCAAAATTTCTTCAAATCTCTTAATCGCTCGTTGGTATTGTTTTTCTATTGCTTCTAACTTTGTCATTTGGTTATTATTTCTACATTTTGCTTTGCAACCCTATAAAAATCTTTATCTACATCACTGAAGTCTATCACATCAATAGAATAAAGTATGGGAAGATTATTCAACTCTTCTCTAATATCTTCCAGCACTCCAGATGGTAAAGGCTGATCTCCTTGAATTCCAATATCAATATCTGCCCTATCATCTGTCTCATCTCTTACTCTTGAGCCAAAAAAGAAAACCTCGTATTGACGCAAATCTAAATATCTTTCTACAATTTCCAAAATTTCTCTTTTTAATTTTTCAGAAGGATAATGTTTGAGCTTCATCTTAAAACCTAATTTTATTCTACCCACTGCATTTTACTCTAATATATTTCACTTATCAATTAAAAATCATTAAATTGTCAAAACAAATTTAAAATGTTGTCAAAACTTAATTAAAATGTCCTATTTTCATTGGATTGACTCTTAGAATATTTAGATTGTAGAGGTTAAATGCTCCGGAGATTAGAGTACTGAATTGCTCTAAAGTCACATCGCAAGACCTGACACATGATTGAAGACCTGACACCTGATTGTGCTACCTAAGAAGAGTCAGAAACTCATCTTCAGTGATGATGTTAATGCCAAGTTTTCTTCCTTTTGCTAATTTTGAGCCCGGGTCTTTACCTGCCACAAGATAATCAATCTGCTTGCCTACATTGGAAGAAGGTATTCCTCCTAACTCTCTGACTTTAGTTTCAGCATCAGTGCGGCTCATTGTAGAGAGAGTGCCTGTAAAGACGAGTTTTTTACCCGAAAGTTTCTTTTTTTCAGTCTGTCCGGTGGAAGAGAAAGCCACGCCTGCTTTTTTTAATTTATTAATTGTGATTTGGTTTTTTTCTTCCTGAAAGAATTGATGAACCGCAGTAGCAACTGTTGGCCCAATCTCATATATATTCTCCATGTCTTCTAATTCAGCATTCATAATAGCGTCAATACTGCCAAATTCTCTGGCAAGCACTTCGGCAATGTGTTCTCCCACATGCCTTATGCCCAGAGCATATATAAGGCGGAAAAGCGGCTTTGAGCGGCTCTCCTCAATTGCTTTTATGAGATTACGAGCGCTCTGCTCACCCATTCTTTCCAGTCCGCTAAGCTGTTCCTCCTGCAGGAAATAGAGGTCTCCTGCATCTTTGATTAATTCTTTTTCCAATAACTGAGTAATTAGCTTTGGGCCCAGGGATTCAATGTCCATTGCCCCTCTAGAGGAAAAATGTCTTATCCCTAACCTTACCTGAGCCGAGCAGGATACGTTGGGACAGCGGTACGCTACCTCCTCGGCAAGCTTGACTATCTTGCTATTACAGACAGGGCAATGTCGCAGCATCTGGAACTTTTTTTCACTGCCCCGACGGCGCTGCGGAATAGACTTTACAATCTCGGGAATGACACTCCCGGCACGACGAACGAGGACATAATCACCAATACGAAGGTCTTTCTCTAAAATCATATCCTCATTATGAAGCGTAGCATTAGTAACTGTTACTCCCCCTATTTTTATCGGCTCCAGATGGGCAACAGGGGTAAGTACCCCGGTCCTTCCAACTTGAACGACTATGTCCAGGATTTTACTGACTTCTTCCTGTGATGGGAGTTTATAGGCAATTGCCCAGCGGGGCTCCCGCGTCCTGGTGCCCAATTTTTTGTGAAGGTCAAAGTTGTTGACCTTAACGACTATTCCATCCACTTCATATGGAAGATTGCTTCTCTCGGCAGCCAACTTATCATAATAGTGAAAGATATCACTCGTGGAACGACAAAGAGACGCCTTCTCAATTGTTCTTAATCCTAATACAGATAAAACACTTAACATTTCCAGATGATTCCCAAATCTAACCCCTTCTGCTTCTCCTACATCATAGAGCAAAAGATTAAGCGCTCGCGATGCAGTAACTGCGGGATTAAGCTGCCTGAGAGAACCGGCAGCAGCATTGCGAGGGTTGGCAAAAAGCTTTCCTTCCGACTTTGCCTGCGTCCGATTCAACTCAGAAAATGCCTCTATTTCCATATAAACTTCCCCCCTCACTTCCAGATAGGAAGGAATGTTCTTGCCACTCAACCGGGAAGGAATATCCTTTATTGTCATTAGATTATAGGTTATATCTTCCCCGGTCATCCCATCTCCACGCGTTGCTCCTCTCGTAAATACTCCATTCTGATATATAAGTTCAACAGCGCAGCCATCTAACTTCGGCTCCGTAACAAACTCAACCACTTCATCTTTACCTATGCCACTCTTCACTCTTTTCACCCACTTCTCAACTTCAGTCCGATTAAATGCATTGCCAAGACTTAGCATTGGAACCCGATGAGGAACAGCGTCAAAGGTTTTGGTAATGGGAGCGCCTAATTTTTGGGTTGGCGAGTCGGATTTGCGCAAAGAGGGGTATTTATTCTCTAAATCCTGAAGCTCTCTCATGAGAGAGTCATATTCAGCATCAGATATTTCAGGGTCATCTAAGATATGATAGCGGTAATTATGATAATTTATTTTAAAGCAAAGCTCACTGGCTCTCTGCAGTAAATTATTAGGAGCTTTCTCCATTTTTTTCTTCAATCTCTAACTGTCTCTCCCGGATCGCACTTGCCCGTTCAAGTTGCCGCAATGTATCATTCACAAAAGTAAAGAGCATAAGAAGAACCAGAATAGAAAGCCCTACTTGCTGAAGAACATTTTGCACTTTCAAAGGAAGAGGTCTTTTCCGCAGTCCCTCAATACTAAAAAAGAGAATATGCCCACCGTCAAGAACAGGAATTGGCAGCAGGTTCATTACTACAAGTACATTACTGAGGAGAGCAATAAAGAGAATAAGCTGGTCAACTCCAGCCTTTGCGTGTTCAGCTGCAAGCTGAGCGATTAATATTGGACCTCCCACCGCTTCTCGCATTTGGGCAGGTTGAGAGATGAGTTGCCACAGACCTCTGTAAATCATACCGAGTTGGGAAATGCTCGTGGAAATACCGGCGGAGACCGCCTCAAATGCTCCAAGGCGAACAACGCGATAGTCTGCCATTGGGGGCTCAATACCAATTAATCCAATAATCTTTCTGTCGGGAAGTTCATGCGAAAACGGGATAATGTCAAGATTAAATATTTCTCCTTCGCGCTCTATTGTGAGAATAAGGTGTTCCCCGGGGCTTTCGTGAATCCTTCCACTCAGTCCCTGCCAGCTAATTATTGATTGGTTATTTACGGCAATAATTTTATCCCCATCCATAAGTCCCTGACGATGGGCAGGCATGCCTGGAAGCACGCGACCAATCTTTGCGGAAATGTATGGCTCAATACCCCATGACTCTTTGAGGGGCAACTCTTTAACAATGGTTTCTCCTTCCCGTTCTATTATTACCGCTACTGTAGGAGGTAGGATTTTTTCCTCGGCTTTGAGGATTCCTTCCCTCACTATCCCCAGCGCATGCCAATCAGTAATTGATTGTCCACCAACTGAGATAATGCGGTCTCCAATTCTTATTTCTGCATTCTCAGCAGGAGAACCTTCTTCTACCATACCAACTATATTTTCATGTACCGGCAGGCGAAAGCCAACAATCCCAACCAATGTCATAAAGAAAAAAGCCAGGAGCAGGTTCATCACAGGACCCGCTGCCACAATCGCTATCCGTCCTCTAACACTCCGAGAAAAAAATTCTTCCGGGGAGCCTTTCAATTTTTCCGGGTCATCACCTGCCATTTTAACATATCCGCCAAGCGGAAAGGCAGAAACGAGATATTCGGTATCTCCAATTTTAAATCCAAAGAGTTTTTTCCCGAAACCAAATGAAAATTTCTCTACTCTCACACCTAACTTCTTTGCCATCATGAGGTGCCCAAGTTCGTGGAAAAAGATAAGTATACCTAACACAAAAACAATCGGGATAATATAGGAGACCAATATTTCTATCATTTTTTCATGCCCCAAAACACTTTCTTGCCTCCAAACGGGAAGTCCGATCTGCCGCTAATATTTCTTCTATATCAGGCGACTCAATCAAATTGTGCTTTTTCATAACTCTTTCCACTACTGCAGCGATTTCCAAAAATCCGATTCTATGGCTTAAGAAGGCATCCACCGCTTCCTCATCAGCGCCATTAAGAACTGTAGGCAACGTTCCCCCTGCTGAGGCTGCTTCATAT
This sequence comes from candidate division NPL-UPA2 bacterium Unc8, assembly GCA_003574845.1. Lineage (GTDB taxonomy): Bacteria > NPL-UPA2 > NPL-UPA2 > NPL-UPA2 > NPL-UPA2 > NPL-UPA2. The sequence goes on along the minus strand of NDHY01000007.1, from coordinate 8,204 downwards.
CCATATTTCAGCGAGGGAAATCTGCTCATATCCGGCCTCATAAATTCAAGTGGAGAACTTTCAACAAGGTCAACCGCAGGAATCTCACTGGCAACTCTCTCTGGATAGGTTAAACAGTGCTGGATAGGGAGGCTCATATCCGTTGCTCCTAAGAGCGCAATCATTGTTCCATCAATAAAATCAACCACTGAGTGAACCTTCGCTTGCGGGTGGATAACTACCTCGATTTTGGAGGCATCAATGCCAAAAAGGTTTACTATCTCAATTATCTCCAGCGCCTTGTTCATCATCGTTGCAGAATCAATGGTTATTCTTTGTCCCATCTTCCACGTTGGATGTCTTAATGCTTCCTGTGGACTGATTGAGGAAAGGCCCTTGAAAGGCAAGCCATAAAATGGGCCACCCGAGGCAGTTAGAATCACTTTTCTTACTTTATCAATATTCTCGCCATTCAGACATTGAAAGAGAGCATTGGCTTCACTATCCAGTGGCAGAATTTGAGAGCCGTGCCTCCCCGCTTCTTCCAATAAGAGTTTTCCAGCCATAACAACTGCTTCTTTGCTTGCAAGAGCAACGACTTTGCCTGTTCTTACCGCTGAGAGAGTGGGTAGGAGAGATTTTGCCCCGGCGATTGCGATGATGACAATATCTATTTCAGGACATTCAGCTATTTTGATTATCCCCTCATCACCTTCAAATATTTTTATCCCGCTGGTGCGTTTTTTTAGCTCCCGGGCTGCCACGGAATCTGCCATTGCTACCAATTGTGGGTGAAATTTCCTGATTTGCCCTTCCATTGCCGTCACATTGTTTCCTCCAGCAAGGGCAAAGAGAGAGAATTTCTTTCCAAGTGAATCAATGACTCCCAGGGCAGTGCTTCCGATGGAGCCGGTTGAGCCAAGAATGCCAATTTTCTTCATCACAGGAGGGGTGAGGTTTCTAAATGCTGCCAAATTTTCGGTTTCTTTGCTGATAATCAGCGATTGCCTCAAGCAGATTAGCTTTTTTAAAATCAGGCCAGTAGATTGAGGTAATAAATATCTCGGTGTAGGAAAGCTGATACAATAAAAAATTGCTCAGTCGTCTTTCACCACCGGTTCTAATAAGCAGGTCAGGGTCAGGAAGGTCGGCAGCATACAGATATTCTCCGAAGCTTTCTTCATTCAGCTCATCTATTACATAGCCTTTTTCTTTGACATTCAGGGCAAATTTTTTAGCTCCATCTACTATTTCTGCTCTTCCTCCATAGTTAAGTGCCAAATTAAGGGTAACCCCATCATTTTTCTCCGTAGCTCTTATGGCATCATTAAGAGCCTCCTGAACTCTTGGAGGAAGCCCATCAAGTCGCCCAATTGCCCGCAACCGAATCCTGTTTTTATGAAAAGAAGGGAGTTCCTTTCTAAGAAGCCGCTCCAGAAGACGCATTAAGGCGGCTACTTCTCTCTCGGGTCGTTTCCAGTTTTCCGTTGAAAAGGCATAAAGAGTAAGAATTTTAACTCCGATTTCACGAGAGGCTCTAGTGATTTCTCTTACAATGTTTAGCCCGGCGCGGTGTCCCTGTGCCCGCGAAAGCCCTCTTTTCTGTGCCCATCTCCCGTTTCCATCCATAATTATAGCTATGTGTTTTGGAATATTATTTTTATCCAGCACCATTATCCCTGTCAAACTATCATTATCTCTTTCACTTTGCTCTCTAAAATTTTATCCATTTCCTCGGTATATTTATGAGCGAGTTCTTCTATCCGTTTCTGCCCCCAATGACTCTCATCGCTGGATATTTGGCTTTCTTTTTCCATATCTTTGAGCATTTCTCTCTCTTTATGTCTTACTCCTCTCAATGCAATTATTCCTTCTTCAGCTATTCTCTTGGCCATTTTTACCAGTTCTTTTCTTCTCTCCTCGCTTAGAGGAGAAACGGGAACGCGAATAATTTTCCCATCATTGTTTGGTACCAAGCCAATATCAGCTTTGAGAATTGCTTTTTCTATTTCCGGGATAGTTGACTTATCCCATGGCTGAATGATTATCAAGCTCGGGTCAGAAATAGTGATGTTTGCGGTCTGTGCAAGTGGGACTAACTGCCCATAGTAGTTAACCTTAATTCCATGAAGCAAGCCTGGTGAGGCTCTTCCTGCATGCATCGCTGTCAGCTCTTCCCGTGTTACAGCAACGGACTTACACATCTTTTCTTCTGTTTCAGCAAGAACTTCTTTAATTGGTTTCTCCATAATTAATCCTACCTTCTTACTTGCTTACAATGGTCCCAATTTTCTTCCCTTCAATAATCTTTTTGATGTTGCCATCTTTCTTCAGGTCAAATATAACAATGGGAAGAGTATTATCCATGCACAGTGAGATTGCCGTCGCATCCATTACCTTAAGTCCTTTTTTAATTACCTCAAGGTAAGTGAGGTGGTCATATCTTTGCGCCCGAGGATTCAAGAGAGGGTCAGAGTTATATATTCCATCAACTTTTGTTGCTTTAAGAATAATCTCAGCTTCAATCTCCACGGCGCGCAGTGCCGCCGCTGTATCTGTCGTAAAATAAGGGCTTCCGGTGCCGCCAGAAAGGATGACAACTCTTTTCTTCTCCAGATGGCGAATTGCTCTTCTTCTAATGTATGGTTCAGCCAGATCGCGCATTTCAATCGCGGTCTGAAGACGTGTATCCACTCCTATCCTTTCCAGCGCCCCCTGTAGTGCAAGTGAATTTATCCCGGTTGCAAGTATTCCCATATAGTCTGCCACTGACCGATTGAAATCCTTAATATCCATTCCCCGGAAGATATTTCCACCTCCGGTAACAATTGCAATCTGTAGCCCGTATTGCAAGACATCCTTAATCTCGCTGGCAATGCGAAAAAGAATGACAGGGTCAAGGCCATAGCCCTTCTCTCCCTGAAGAGCCTCCCCGCTCAACTTCAAAAGTACGCGTTTATACACAGCTCTCTTCACTCTGCCTCGTTTCCTAATTGATAGCGAACAAATCTTTTAATTCTTATGTTTTCCCCAAAGCGTGCAACTGCCCCGGAAAGATAGTCCTTAATCTTGACCTCATTATCTTTAATAAATGGTTGTTCAAGGAGACAACAGGAAGAAAGATGTTTCTCTTTATCCTTGCCTTTCCGCTCTTCCTCGGGCATTTCCCCAGGAGAAATGAAACGGGGATTACTCCAGGCAATGTGCATAGAAATATCCTTTGCTAATTCTTTAAACCCGTCCGTGCGAGCGACAAAATCTGTTTCGCAATTGAGTTCCAGCAAAACTCCAATCTTCCCACCAAAATGGATATAAGCATAAATTAATCCTTCAGTAGTCTCCCTGCCTACCTTTTTAGCAGCAGTGGAAAGTCCTTCCTGCATCAAAATCTCCATCGCTTCTTCAATATCTCCATTCGTTTGAATTAATGCTTTCCTGCACCCCATCACAGGAGCACCGCTCATCTCTCGGAGTTTTTTAATTAAATCCAGGTCCATCTTATTTACTTCTCTCTTTTTTGCTTTTCTCAACTGGTTCTTTTTTGCCCGGCTCTTCTTTTTCTTTCTTATCCACTCTTGCTTCTTTCCCTGCAAGAACTGCATCGGCGATCTTTGAGACAACCAACCGAATCGCCTTTATAGCATCGTCATTACTTGGGATAGGATAGTCTATCTCTTCAGGATTGCAAATCGTATCCACGATAGCAACAATAGGAATTTTCAGCTTCCTTGCTTCTAATACTGCAATCCTTTCCTTCTTCGGGTCAGAAACAAATATGGCTGATGGAGGTTTTTCTATGCCTTCAATGCCGGATAGATTCCTACTTAGCTTTTCTTTCTCTTTTTCCAGGAGAATAACCTCTTTTTTTGGCAACCGCTCAAATATGCCACTTTCTTCCATTCTTCTGAGCTCTTTCAATCGGTCAATGCTCTTCCTGGCCATTTGGAAGTTTGTCAGCGTCCCCCCCAGCCAGCGTCGGTTGACATAGAACATCCCACAGCGCTGAGTTTCCTCTCTTATCGTATCTTCTGCCTGCCTCTTTGTCCCAATAAAGAGAACGTCTCCTCCCTTAGAGACAATCTCGGTAATAAACTGGCAGGCTTCTTTAAGACAGATAGTTGTTTTCAGTAAATCAATGATGTGAATCCCCTTCTTTTCGCCAAAGATGTAACGCGCCATCTTTGGATTCCAACGTTTGGTCTGATGCCCAAAATGGACTCCTGCTTCAAGTAACTCAGTAACCGAAACCTCGTTCATTTTTTACTTCCTTTCCTAAAGAATGTATTTGCTCGCATCTTCATCCTTGATTATTCCCGCCAGCTTTTCCTTTACATAATCAGCATTTATTTCTATTACTGCTGGAGCATCAGTAGCAGCAAAAGATATGTCTTCAAGTGTTTTTTCCATTATCGTATACAGCCGACGGGCGCCGATATTTTCCATCCGTTTGTTAGCCAGAGAAGCTATTGAAGCTATTTCTTTTATTGCCCCCCTTAAAAATTTAATTTTAACTCCTTCTGTCGCCAGAAGAGCGCAGTACTGCTTTACCAGCGAATTTTCGGGCTGGGTGAGGATTTTCTCAAAAGCCTGCTGCGAAAGGCTTTTCAGCTCTACTCTAATTGGAAATCTCCCCTGCATCTCAGGAATAAGGTCAGATGGCTTTGCCACATGAAATGCTCCAGCAGCAATAAAGAGTATGTGGTCTGTCTTGACCATCCCGTGTTTCGTCGCCACCGTTGTTCCCTCAATGATTGGAAGAAGGTCCCGTTGCACGCCTTCACGTGATACATCCGGCCCCTTTGAAGTTTCTCTGCCAGCAATTTTATCAAGCTCGTCAATGAATATTATTCCGGAACTTTCAACTCTAATGATAGCTTCCCTGATAACTTCATCCATATTTACTAATTTCTGTACCTCTTCCTGGAAAATTATTTTTCTTGCCTCTCTAATTGTTGCCTTTCTTCGTTTCGTTTCCTGCGGGAACATTTTTCCGAACATCTCATGAATGTTTATGTCCATCTGCTCCAGGCCTGGGCCGGAAAAAACCTCAAACATCGGTGTAAAGCGGTCCTGTGCTTCAATGGTAACTATTCTTTCTTCTAACTTTCCATTATGTAGTTGCTGGCGAAGTTTCTCCCGCGTACGTTCACCCTGCGGCCCGTCTTCTATACTTCCTTCAGTTGACTTAACATCTACGGGAGGAAGAAGCAGGTCAAGTATTCTCTCTTCAGTTGCTGCTTTAGCCTGAGTACTGACAAACTCGGTTTTTTCTTTTCTCACTATGTTGACAGATAGGGCTGTAAGTTCACGCACCATTGATTCTACATCGCGCCCGACATATCCTACTTCAGTGTACTTTGACGCTTCCACTTTGATAAATGGAGCATAAGTAAGGCGAGCAAGGCGGCGGGCAATCTCAGTTTTACCAATGCCTGTTGGGCCAATCATAATTATATTTTTGGGAGCTACTTCATCTCTTAACTCTGGGGGTAGCTGCTGCCTGCGCCATCTATTGCGCAGCGCAATGGCAACGGATTTTTTGGCTTCATCCTGTCCAATAATATACTTATCAAGCTCACGGACAATTTCCTTTGGCGTCAATGCATCTATGTTCACAGCTCTTCCATAACAATCCGGTCATTGGTATAAATGCAAATGGAGGCAGTAATAAGCAGGCTTTCCTTTACTATTTCCGAAGCAGAGAGAGTAGAATGCTTTATGAGGGCTCTTGCTGCGGAAAGAGCATAGGCGTTTCCGGAGCCAATGGCAATTATCCCGTCATCAGATTCAATCACATCTCCGTTTCCGGAGATGGTAAGTGAATGCTTCCTATCACAGATGGCAAGAAGCGCCTCCAGTCGGCGCAGGAATCTGTCGGTGCGCCACTCTTTTGCCAGTTCAATTGCTGCCCGGTATAGGTTATCATATTGTTCTAATTTGCCCTCAAATTTTTCAAAGAGTGTAAGAGCATCAGCAGTACCTCCGGCAAATCCAGCCAGTACCTTTCCATCAGCCATTCTCCTGACTTTTCTGGCGCAATCTTTCATAATAATAGCTTCATGTGTAATCTGCCCATCTCCACCCAGAGCTACTTTACCTTTATGTCTCACCGCAAGAATAGTCGTTCCGTGATACAATTTCAGGAACCTCCGTATTGCTTTCCTTTAAACTCCCCAATCCACACAGGAATTTCCTGAATTCCTATTGTTTCAGGAGCAATTAATTCAGCATACAATAAAGTTATGGCTTCTGTCAAGGAAAGAGATAGAATAGTTGACAGTTGGCTAAATTCCTTTGAAATCAGGCTTCTTTTTGAATGGATACTTAGAAAAGCCTTCAATTACATCTTTTGACAACAAGCAGATTGAATTCTGATGTGCCTCAAATTTAAGTCCGTCTTCTACTGATGAATCCATAGATAGATTCATTGCCTTCTTTGAAGCACGCACTGCAAGTGGTCCATTGGCAGCTATTTCCTCGGCAAGCAGTTTCGCTTCTTCACAAAGTTTGCTCGCAGGGAAAACAGTATTTACAAGTCCAATCTCCTTTGCCTCAAGCGCCTCTATCCTCTTTCCTGTAAAGATAAGTTCTTTTGCCTTTCCGATACCTACTATTCTTGGAAGCCGCTGGGTGCCTCCCAAATCGGGAATTAAACCTAATTTCACCTCAGGCATAGAGAATATGGCATTTTCTGAGGCAAGCCTTATATCGCACACAAGCGTCAATTCCATGTCGGCTCCAATTGCTGCACCATTAATCGCAGCTATTACAGGCACAGGTATCTTCTCAAACAGAGAATATATCTTCTGAATATTCCTTATCATTTCATACATTGCTTGCTGGATAACTGCTGGCGATTCTCCCTGAAGTTTTCTTACAAGTGAATTATCCTGCGAGAAATCCAATCCGGCGCTAAATGCTCTTTTTCCTGCCCCGGTTAATATGATTGTCCTTATACTCCCATCCGATTCTATCTCTTTAATCACATCTCCAAGCCTCTGCCACACTTCATCATCTATGGCATTTGCTTTTTCCGGCCGGTTTATTGTTATTATTGCTACCCTGCCATCTATTTCCAAAAGAACCTTATTTTTTTCCATAATGCCTCCAATATCTATGCCCTGGGGTGAGCACTGTTATAGATAGATTTTAGCCTTTTTGTTGTGAGATGAGTATATATTTGAGTAGTGGATAGATTTGCATGTCCTAAAAGCTCCTGAATGATCCGCAGGTCTGCACCCGCATCAAGAAGATGAGTAGCAAATGTATGTCTCATAGTATGGGGGCTAATGTTAAGCTCCAGAGATACTTTCTTGATATGCCTCTTCACCACCCTCATTACGGCGAGCCTCTTCATTCGCCCACCCCATTTATTAAGAAACAGCGCCTCCTCCCTGGCAATATCTCTCTTTCTTCTTTTCAAAAGGGTGTCTCTTTTCTCAAGATATTTTGTTAGAGCCTCAAGTGCGCGCTCACCTATGGGAATGAGCCTTTCTTTTCTCCCCTTTCCCCTGACCTTTAGCACTCCACCAATAAAATCTACTTGATGCAGATTGGAATCTACTAATTCACTGACCCGCATTCCGGTACTATACAGCATTTCAAGAATTGCCCGATCCCTGAGCCCCAGAGGAGTATCTTCAGAAGGAGCTTCTACCAATCTGGCGGCCTGGTCTAAATCAAGAAACTTAGGAAGCTTTCTATCTATGCGAGGAGTTCTCAGCCCTGAGGTAGGGTCAGAGGAGACATACTCCTGGCGGCTAAGAAATCTGAAAAAAGAGCGCAGGCTGGAAAGCTTTCTGGATGTTGTGCGATGGCTGCATCTTCTTACCCGCAGGTGAGCGAGAAATTCTCTGATGGTGAGGTGATTAATGCCATTAACAGTTAAAGATGGTTTTGATAAGAGAAGAAAGCGCGAGAACTGCTTAAGGTCAACGCGATAGGCACTTAAAGTATGAGAGGAAAAATTTCTCTCAATGTCCAGATACTCTAAAAATTCCTCAATGTATTTCTCCATTTAATCCTCTGTCGGGTTCAGGGATGAGCCCGACTCCGTCACCAGAGCACCAGTCACTCACAGGAGTCAGGAGTCAGAAGCCAGAATTCAGGAGTCAGGAGTAATGTGCGATAAGCATGCCCCGATGCAAATCGGGGTCGCACCGCTACTCTGTTGGTAACTGGTGAATGGTAAATGGTCAATGGTCAATGGTCACTAATCACTAGTC
>NDHY01000006.1 GCA_003574845.1 candidate division NPL-UPA2 bacterium Unc8 | reverse complement strand
AAAAGAAGATATATTAATAAAGAGAGGAGGACAAGAAATATTTCTACTATATTCATATTACTTCATTAAATTTATAATTAATTGATCTATTTTTAATAAATTTATTCTATTAATGCCAAATTAATTTCCGGATAATTTCTGCAACAAGTGGTGCTGTAAAAAAAACAATAATAGCAAAATACCATTGCACCATAAAACATAAATATAATCCTCCAATAATCAAGATAGTGGGTATTATAGAAGTCAAAACTACTGAATTAAACAATAGAGGTCGTTTCGTGGCAGGTTGGTGTGCCATCCGAACAATAATAAATCCAGCAGTTACCAAGATAAAGCCAATGATTAAATTTCCCATATTGAATTAAATCTTTTTCTTAACTTTTTCTTTCATAATTAAAAAACAGTTAGGGTTCTTTCGATTCTTCTATTAGTTTTTTGCAAACCCAATAAGCAAAAAATATAAGAAAAATTATAGATCCTATAAGAATTAAAACTACCATGGGATCTTTGGGGTCTTCAAGTTCAACAATAATAGTCAATAGCATACCAACTGTCATAGCTGAAAGCAAGCAATAAGTTAAAATTAGCAAGCAATAAAGGGGGTTTTTAGATAGTTTAGCCATTTTCATCATCTCCTTTTTTCAATTCTTTTATCAATTTGGGGCCAAGCCAATAAATAATAAAAATAGTGATTCCACCCCAAATTCCTACAACTAAAGCTATTTGAGGAAATTCTCTCCATAGCTTTAAAACTGCCATAGGAAAAAAGACAATCGAAAGAATTAAAGCAATTTTTAAATATAATTCAAATAAGATAAATCCCTTCATCATTTGGTTCTTAATTTTTTGTTTCAGGAAAAAATTTTTCTATTTCTTCCAGCCTTAATAATCTAACATTATTAGCAACACTTGAAAGCCCATATGACTGTCCCTTAGGAATGCCGACATATTGAATGGTTTTTCCGATTGACCGAACTTCTTCTACTGCTGCCACCAAATCTGTGTCAGAACTCACCAAATAAGCAATATTGTATTTATTTTCTCGAGCAAATCTAATCATCTCTACAGACAAACGAACATCAACCCCCTTTTCATGATAAGTTTTATCAGGGTGTCTAATTAAGGTCCATCCCCACATGTGTGGGGAACTCCTGCGCGTGAAGGCTATGATGTCTGTAACAGTCGCCCCCCGTGCGGGGGCGTGGATTGAAACGGGAATTTGTGATTTCAAGAGTCGGATAAATCCGACCGCTACGAACAGTCTAACAGTCTAACAGTCTTCAGCCTTCAGCCTTCACCACCCAATTTTTTGAGGATGATGGAGGAAAGTTCTTCTTTACTGATGCCGTCAAGGATTTCTGTTTTTTCTTTTGTGATAATCTTTACTTCGGTGGTAGCGGTGCCAAATCCTGCTCCGTTGATATCAATCCGATTGGCAATGATGAAATCAAGGTTTTTCTCTTTAAGTTTTCTGCGGGCATTGTTAATTAGATTATCCGTTTCGGCGGCAAATCCGACAACAACCATCTTTTTTCTCTTTTTTTCTCCCACTTCTTTCAGGATGTCCGGATTGGGGAAAAGCTCAATGGAAGCGGTTTTCTTCTTCCCCTTTATTTTTTTAGCTGAGTAATGCCGAGGTCTGTAGTCAGATGGAGCAGCAGCCATAATGAGGACATCACAAGCCTTAATTCTTTTCAGCACTTCTTCTCTCATCTCAAGAGCCGTTCTGACCGAGATATACTCTTTGATTTCTTGTAGAGGAGAAAGATGAGTGGGTCCACTGATAAGAGTAACTATTGCTCCTTCCTGATGAGCAGATGATGCCAGGAGGTATCCCATCCTTCCCGTAGAGCGGTTAGAGATGAAGCGCACCGGGTCTATTGGTTCCTCAGTTGGACCAGCGGTAATGAGCAGTTTCTTGCCTGCCAACATTCCTTTCTTGCTTTTCATCCTGAAATCTAATTTTAATGGGATTTCTCAAAGGTTCTCTTGATTTCCTTGAGGATAGCCTCAATAGATGCCAATCGCCCCTCACCGATTTCACCGCAGGCAAGAGTGCCTGAGACGGGGGGAATAATCCGATAGCCTGATTTTTTCAGCTTTTTTATGTTTTCCTGCAAGATAGGGTTGGCGTACATCTGAGAATTCATTGCCGGGGCAATCAATATTGGAGCCTTCGTTGACAAACAAACAGCGGTAAGCAGGTCATCAGCAAATCCAGCGGCGAGTTTTGCAATAATATTTGCTGTTGCCGGAGCAATGAGGATAAGGTCTCCTTTAGTGGCAAGGGAAATATGCGAGATGTTCCACTCCTCAGTAAAAAGTGAATGGTAGACATAATTTTTAGAAATTGTCCTTAAAGTAAGCGGAGTGATAAATCTCTTTGCGGATTCGGTCATCATGACGGTAACTTCCGCTTCTTCCTTCTTCAGTGCACCGATGAGCTCTGCCACCTTGTATGCAGCAATGCTCCCGGTTACCCCAAGGATAATCTCCTTTTCTTTAAATAACGGATTCTTTGTCTGCATCTTCTTTTTTGCATCTGATCTTTTCTTCGGCGATCTCTGTTAGAGCGATGAGAATTGTGTTTTTTGTGTCTATATTCACCAATTTGGGTGCACCATCATTCAAATCCCTTGCTCTCATAGCGGCAAGATTAACCAATTTATAAACACTCCCGACTTTTTTCCGTAATTCTTCTATTGAAATCTCATTCAACATTCAACACCTGCTCTTTTATTTTCTCTAATTCATTTTTAATGGAGATAACTGCCTTTGAGATTGACAAATCATTTGCCTTGGCAGTAATGGTATTTACTTCACGCCCCATCTCCTGAAGCACAAACTCTAACTCCCTCCCAACTGGCCTGGATGCTCCTACAATCCGGCGCAGCTCACAAAGAAGTCCGCTGAATCTTGTCATCTCTTCCGAAACATCTGAGCGATCCGTAAAGAGCGATACCTCAAGTGCCAGCCGCTCTTCATCTTTAGCAAGCCCTTTTATTTTCTTTACCAGCCGCTCGCGATATTTTTTTATTCTCAGGGGCAACCTTTCTTTTATTTTTTCACGATGACGGTTAATAATTGCCAGTCTGTGAATAATGTCCTGCTGAATGAGCCCACCTTCTCTCTCACGCCCCATCACGAGCCTTCTCAATGCTTCTTCAATCACCTTCTTTAGTGAATCCCATTTTATTTTTTCTTTTGCATTATTTCCCAAAGATACTGCCCCGGGGAGTCGCGTTAGGAAGCTCACATCAATTTCACCAGATAAACCTAAAGAGTCTTTCAATGACCGAATCTTTTCTACATAATCCATTATTAGTTCCTGGTCAATTTTAACCTTCTTGTCTTCGCAGTTTATTGATAAGTAGATAGACCCGCGTTGCACTTTTTTGCGCAGTAGTTCTCTTGTTTTTATTTCAATGTTACCAAGAGATGGCGGAAAATTTGTTTTGAACTCAAAGAAACGGTGGTTGAAAGACCTAATTTCTACTACCAATTCACCCTGGTTTCTATTGGCTGCCGCGCGTCCAAATCCAGTCATACTTTTCATAATAGTCAATACCTTGCCAAAAAGGGTTCAGGGATTCAAGGGTTCAATTACCCTGATCCGGGTTTTTCAACGGGTATGCCCTCCTTGCATAAAGGGCATTCCTCCTGACGATAAGACTCCAATGAGAGATGAATAAGTGCCTGATGATTAAGAGCTAACAATTGAGAGCCCTCGGTTGAACGGTCAACAAGAGAGCCAACTCCTGCTATTACTCCCCCCAACTCCTTTATCAGAGTTACTATCTCAAGGGCAGAGCCACCGGTTGTGGTTACATCCTCAACGACGAGGACATTCTCTCCTTTCTGAACATAGAAGCCGCGTCGGAGTTTAAAGATACCGTTCTCTTTTTCAGCAAATATTGCCCTTTTCCCGAGTGCTCTTCCTACTTCATAAGAAAGAATAATCCCTCCTAACGCCGGGCCAATCACAATATCTATTTTCTTACTTGCGAACCGTTGGGCAAGCGCCTCTCCCAGTCTTGATGCATAAGCAGGATAAGAAAGCACCAGAGCCATCTGAACATACTCACTGCCATGAAGCCCTGAGCTTAGCCGAAAATGCCCCTTAAGAAGAGCCCCTGTCTTTTCAAGAATAAGTAAAACTTCTTCTTCAGTCATTCCCCGCTGCTCTCATTTCTTGCAATATTCCCTGTGTTGCCCTTACCGGGTCATGTGCTTCTAAAATCGGTCTTCCAACAACGATAAAGTCGGCTCCATCTCGGACGGCGTCCGCAACTCCGAGCGTTCTCTTATGGTCATTGTACTTAGACATTAAGTCCTGCGGCGAGCTAATATCAGACTGATGTCTGACCCCAGGGGTAAGAATAATAAAATCACTACCGCATTCCTGGCGAATGAATTTAATTTCCTGAGGAGAAGAAACCACTCCATCTATTCCTGCTGAGCGGGCAAGAGATGCAAACTGCACCACTCTCTCTTTGACTGGACCTTCTATTCTCAACTCCTGCATCGCATCATCATCCAGACTTGTCAATATTGTTACCCCAAGGATAATTGGCTTTCTTATCCTTGACTCTTCAGCCCTCCTGACCGTAGCTTCTTTTGCTTTTTTCATCATTTCTGCTCCGCCGAGAATGTGAAGATTGTAGATATAAACCCCAAGCTGAGTAGCGGCAGCGGCGGCACGGGCAACTGTTACCGGAATATCATGGTATTTCAAGTCAAGGAATACTTCAACTCCCTTTTCCTGAATCATCTTTACAATATCAGTGCCATGTGCAGTAAAGAGTTGGGCTCCTATCTTAAAAATCCGAATGTAATCTTTGAGGCGGTCAACTATTTTAAGGGCAGCTTCTTTCTCGTCCAGGTCAAGCGCAAGAATTAATTTAGTGCCCCCTTCCATCAACTTCCCAACAAAATCTCATCTGACTTGAAAACCGGACCTTCACTACAAACTCTCTTGTAACCAGTTGCCGTCTTTACCACACAGCCAAGGCAAGCCCCTACTCCACAGCAGATGGTTTCCTCCAATGAAATCTGGCAGGAGACTGAAGCAACATTAGCCACCCGGCTTACTTCTGCTAACATCTTATTTGGTCCCGAGGAATAAAGAATGGTTTCTGTTGGTGGCAAGGAGAGAAGAATATCTTTAAGAATATCCGTTGCCATTCCCTTTTTGCCACCTGTTCCATCCTCAGTTGCCACTTGAACTTTGCAGCCAAGTTTTGCAAAGTCTTCCTCACAAAGAAGTCTCTCTTTCGTCTTTGCTCCAATAATGACACAAATTTGGGTAGAAGTATTAACCAGTGCTTCAGCCAGGGCAAAAAGAGGGGCAATGCCAATCCCGCCACCAATAAGCACCTGGTTTTTTATCTCTTTAATTTCAAATCCATTTCCAAGAGGGCCAAGTATATCAAGCTTTGCCCCACTCTCCTTTTGACTTAGGGCTTGTGTTCCCTTTCCAACCACATGATAGAAAATGTCAATGTTTGAGTTATACATTCGATGTAGACTAAAGGGTCTTCTTAAAAAAGGCATATCATCAATCTTAATGTGAAGAAACTGCCCCGGTTTTGCTATTTTGGCTATTTTGCCTGCCTCCAGAGACATTTTGAAATACTCTGGAGATATCTCTTTATTGGTTACGATGCTTACTTTGTCCTGCCACATAATTTATTTTTCACTTGGTCGGACATTGAAGTTATCTTTCCGCCGCAAATGGTTAGGACAGCCATACCCTGAAGTTCCCAGCCAATAAAAGGAGAATTCCTGCTCTTTGATTGAAAACTATCTTTTTTTACTATTACTTTTTCTTCTAAGTCAATAACAGTGATGTCAGCAGTGCTGCCGACCTTTAGTGTTCCTCCATCAAGGTTGAGAATGCGAGCCGGATTGTTCGTTATTTTTGCCAGTGCTTCATTTAAATCAAGCACTCCTTCCCGAGTCAATCCTAAAATCAGCGGCAGGGCTGTTTCCAGCCCAATCATTCCAAAAGGAGCTAACTCATATTCAACTTCTTTCTCTTCAGGAGTATGCGGAGCATGGTCGGTAGCGATGACATCTATTGTCCCGTCACTCAAGCCTTCTTTAATTGCCTCCACATCCTTCTTTCCCCTCAGGGGTGGTTTTACTTTTGTATTGGTATTGTACTCCTTGATTGCCTCATCGGTTAGAGTAAAGTAATGCGGTGCCGTCTCGCAGGTTACATTTATCCCCCTCTTTTTTGCTTCTCTAACCAGAGATACAGACCCTGCACAGCTCAGGTGAGCAATATGAAGCGCTCCCCCGGAAAGTTCCAGGAGGCGAATGTTACGGGCAACTGCGATTTCCTCCGAGGCAGTTGGGGTGCCGGCAAGCCCCAGACTTGTAGCCCAATACCCCTCGTTCATCACTCCATCAATATTGAGAGTTTCGTCTTCGCAATGTGAGATTACTAAGAGTTCAAGCATCTTTGCATATTCTAAGGCATGGCGCATTATATCGCAGTTGTGAATGACACCGCCATCATCTGAAACAGCAACGACACCACTTCCTTTAAGCTCTCCCATTTCAGCCAACTCTTTACCTTCCAACCCCTTTGTAATGCTTCCGATTGGAAGCACCCTGGCAGCTCCCTTCTTTTTAGTCATAGAATGGATAAAAGCAACTGTATCCTGGTTATCAATGGTAGGATTAGTATTTGGCATGCAGGCAAGGAGCACAAATCCACCCCTGGCGGCAGCTCTTGTTCCTGTCTCAATCGTTTCAGCCTCTTCATTTCCCGGCTCCCGCAGATGGACGTGCATATCAATCAAGCCAGGCGAGACAATTTTTCCTTTAACATCAATGACTCTCTCTCCCTTGTGGGGTATATTCCTGCCTATTTCAGCAATTCTACCTCTATCAATAAGAATGTCGGATACTCTATTTACTCCCCTTGACGGGTCAATCACCCGACCACCCTTGAGCAATAATTTCATCTTTTCTCGCCTGCTCCTGAGGTGAGATACAGAACCGCCATTCTCACTGCCAACCCATTGGTCACCTGGTCAAGAATTACTGAATAAGGTCCATCAGCTACATCGCCATCCAGCTCTACGCCGCGATTTATCGGCCCCGGGTGCATAATGAGGACATCGAAAGGGGCTGATTCAAGGCTTTTTCTGGTAATCCCAAAAAGCTGGTGATATTCCCTGATTGAAGGAAAAAAACCTGCTTTCTGCCTCTCGCGCTGGATGCGGAGCACATTAATAACGTCCGCGTCGCTTATTGCTTCCTTGATTGAATGGCAAACTCTAACTCCCATTCTCTCTATTTCTGCAGGAATGAGAGTTGGAGGAGCAACAACCGAGACAAGTGCCCCTAATTTACGCAAGCCCCATATATTAGAACGTGCTACGCGGCTATGGGCAATATCTCCAATAATCACAACCTTAAGCCCCTTGATTTTCCCTTTTTTCTCCTTCATCGTGAAAATGTCAATCAGCCCTTGCGTTGGATGTTCATGTGCTCCATCCCCGGCATTGATTACTCCCGGGCTCACCTCACGCGCCAGCAAATGTGGTGCCCCGGCCATACTATGCCGTATAATAATTACATCAACTTTCATTGCTTCAATGTTTCTTGCGGTATCCTTGAGAGTCTCTCCTTTAACTACACTTGAGGTAGAAGAAGATATGTTTGCGGTGTCCGCGGAAAGCCTCTTTGCCGCCAGTTCAAACGACATTCGGGTTCTTGTGCTTGGTTCAAAGAAAAGTGTGATAATGGTTTTTCCCCTAAGAGCAGGAACTTTTCTAATCGGACGCAGGCTTACCTCCCTGAAGGATTCTGCGGTCTCAAGGATAAACTCAATTTCCCGGGCAGTGAGCTCCTCCAGTCCTAAAATATCTTTCCTTTTCCACTCCACAGATTTATGCTCTGGTAACGATTGCTGTTTCATCATACCCATCCGTCTCTTTTAGCTTTACCTCAATCATTTCAGTTGCAGAAATTACTGTCTTCTTTCCTGTATAATCAGCCTGAATGGGAAGCTCGCGGCTTCCTCTATCAACAAGAACAGCCAGCCGAATGCAGCGGGGACGACCAAGGTCAATCAGCGCATCCAGCGCCGCCCGCACTGTGCGCCCGGTAAAGAGCACATCATCTATTAAAACGATAGCTTTTTTCGTTATATCAAATGGAATTTCGGTTTTGCGCACAATAGGATGGGGGGCAATCATAGTAAGGTCGTCGCGGTAAAGGGTAATATCAAGAATACCCATAGGGATAGGGAATGAAGAAGTCTCACTTATTATTTTCTTTATTCTTGTTGCTAAGTGTTCTCCTCTGGTTCTGATTCCGATTAAGGCAAGCTCCTCGTGGGATACATCCCTCATTATCATATGAGAGAGATGGCGAAGAGCTTTCTCTATTTCTATCTCTCCCATTATTCTCAGTCTTTTTTTAATCATAGTAAAAAGTTATCTTATCATGCATATAATAAAAGGTCAAACATTTAAACTGCTTGTGTCAAGACAACGACCCCTAAAGCTCTTGACCTATTAGGAGAGAGATGTTAACATCAGGAGCAAAAGAATAATGCAATGGCAGAGATAATTCCTTTTCAAGGGCTAAGGTATAACATAGATAAGATTGGTGGATGGGAGTTGGTAACAGCTCCACCGTATGATGTTATCTCAGAAAGTGAGAGAGCTGTGCTGCAGGAGAGAAGCCCATACAATATTACCCACCTCACCCTTGGTAAAGATGTCCCGGGGGAAGATAAATATGAGAGAGCTGCTACATCTCTATCCAACTGGATAAAAGATGAGATACTTCTTCCGGATGGGGAAGACTGTATCTATATATATGAACAAGAATACCTTCTTGATAATGGCCTGCGAAGAAAGAGAAGGGGATTCATCGCTCTCCTCGGGCTGGAGAGATTCGGGCGTGGAGTCATCCTCCCCCATGAGGAAACACTCTCCGCACCCAGAGAGGACCGCATCAGGCTCTTGAGGGCCTGTCGAGCAAGCCTGAGCCCTATATTTATGCTATACTATGACCCGGAGCGAACCATAGATTCTGCGCTTATTACCAATAAGCTCGTCGCCACACTTGAAAATAACAGAGGAGAAAGTCATCGTATCTGGCAGCTTACCTCTCTTGGGGAGATGAACAGGTTGAAAAAGGCAATTATGGACAAGGATGTCTATCTTGCTGATGGCCATCACCGCTATGAGGCTGCGCTCATCTACCAAAATGAGAGAGCAGGAGAGAAGGCAGGTAATTACATAATGGCTTACCTGACAAATATGGCTGATGATGGACTGACAATCCTTCCGGTGCATCGGCTCATTCGGCTTCCGCACACAGACATAGATAAAATAGAAAAAGAAGCGGGCAAATTCTTTACCATAAAAAACGCAGCATCTCTTGACAGAATGCTTTCTCTTCTAACAGAAGGAAAGGAGAAGCATGTAATAGGGTCCTACTCCAAGCACAAGGGTTTCTCTATTTTTTTCTTGAAAGATGAAGAAATTCTGAATAAACTGCTCAGGCAAGGCCGTTCTACGGAATGGAAAATGCTGGACACAAATATTCTCCATGAACTGCTACTTAATCAAACTTTGGAAAAGGAAGTAGAAAAAGACAATATAACTTATACAACCAGCGCAGAGGAAGCAGTTACAGCAGTTGAAAGCGGTAGATTTAATGTAGCTTTTTTCCTTAACCCGGTCAGAGCAAGTGAGGTGAAAAGCATTGCCCAGAGAAGAGAGAAGATGCCAGGAAAAGCAACATATTTTTACCCAAAACTGCTGGATGGACTGGTAATGTGGCAAGAATCAGATAGGTGTTAGGTTTTAGAAAATACAGGGGGTTAAGAATGGTTGTCAGAGTAGCTATTAACGGATTCGGGAGGATTGGACGCAATGTCTATCGAGCTGCGATGAACGAGCCAGATATTGAATTCGTAGCAATTAATGACCTGACAGATGCAAGGACGCTTGGGCATCTTCTGAAGTATGACTCTATTCTCGGGAAGTTAAAGGCAAAGGTGGAGACTAAAGAAAACTCCCTCATTGTCAATGGAAAAGAAATTCAGGTTCTGGCGCAGAAAAACCCTTCTGCTCTCCCATGGAAGGACCTGGGGGTCAGTATAGTAATAGAGGCAACGGGAAGATTCAGAGATAAGGAAGGAGTATCAAGACACCTTTCTGCAGGAGCAAGGAAAGTGCTTATTACTGCTCCAGCCAGTGGAGATGATATTACCATCGTGGTAGGAGTTAACGAGAATGACTACGACCCGGAAAAACACCACATAATCTCCAATGCTTCTTGCACTACCAACTGTCTTGCTCCCGTTGTCAAAGTGCTAATGGACAACTTTGGTATAAAGAGAGGATTGATGACTACTATTCACTCCTATACCAATGACCAGGTAATTCTTGACTTTCCGCATGAAGACTTAAGAAGGGCCAGGGCAGCGTCTCTTTCTATGATTCCTACTACTACTGGAGCTGCCACTGCTATTTTCAAGATTCTGCCGAAATTGAAAGGAAAAATGGATGGGCTGGCAATTCGTGTTCCCACTCCAAATGTTTCCCTTGTTGACTTAGTGACAGAGGTAGAAAAAGATGTAACCGTAGAAATAGTTAATGGTGCTCTGAAAAAGGCAGCCGAAGGAGAGCTAAACAAATACATGGAATACTGTGAACTTCCACTTGTCTCAACAGACTTTAATGGTAACTCACATTCAGCCATTGTTGATGCCGATTTTACCAGGGTAGCAGAAAATAGGATGGTAAAGGTTCTTGCCTGGTATGACAACGAGTGGGGGTATTCATGTCGGGTAATAGACCTGATCAAGCACATAGCCACCCGCGGAGCGCTATGAAAAAAACAATAAAAGACATAGATATTGAGAACAAACGTCTTCTCATAAGGGTGGATTTCAACATCCCTCTTGACGAAGACCTGAAGATCAGTGACGATAATAGAATAATGGCATCCCTGCCAACGATCAACTACTGTCTTGAAAGAGGAAGCAGGGTTGTCCTTATGAGCCATCTCGGGAGGCCCAGGGGAAAAGTAGTTGCGGAAATGCGCCTTACCCAGGCTGCAAAACGGCTGGCGGAGCTGATAGGAAAAGAGATTAAAAAGACAGATGATTGCATTGGAAATTCAGCAAAGGAAGCTGCGGCCAACCTCAAAGAAGGAGAAGTTCTCTTACTGGAAAACCTCCGCTTTCACCCTGAGGAAGAAGAAAACAATAGCGATTTTGCCCGCGAACTCTCTCGCTGCGGCGAGATATTCATCAATGATGCCTTTAGCGCAGCACATCGCGCCCACGCCTCCACCACAGGAGTAGCTAAATTTCTTCCCTCCGTTGCCGGATTGTTAATGGAAAAAGAAATTCTGCATCTGGAGCAATTGCTCAGGGAGCCAGCTCATCCGTTTATAGTCATCCTTGGAGGAGCAAAGATAGCAGACAAAATTGGAGTGATTGAAAATATGACAAAAAAGCTGGACAGCCTCATCATCGGAGGAGCTATGGCTTCTACCTTTCTCAAGGGACAGGGAATTGAGGTGGGGAGCTCCAGAGTGGAGGTGGAGAAGCTGGATGTTACTGTTACCCTCCTGAAGAACATGGGAAGCACTCTCCTCCTGCCAGTTGATTTTGTTATTGCAAATAGATTTTCTCAAGACGCAGAGACCAGGAATACAGAAGCCGATAACATTCCAGATGGCTGGATGATAATGGATATTGGAAGCAGGTCAATCGCGAGATTTTGCGAAGTGCTTAAGGATGCGAAGACAGTACTGTGGAATGGTCCCGTAGGGGTATTTGAGATGAGCCCTTTTATCAAAGGCACTGAGACAATAGCAAGATTCCTCTCCCAGCTTAATGCAACAGTAGTAATAGGAGGAGGAGATACAGTCTCAGCAATAAGACACTTCGGTCTCGCAAATTGTTATAGTCATGTCTCCACTGGAGGTGGAGCCTTATTAGAATTCCTGGAAGGAAAAATGCTACCCGGCATCGCTGTTCTTGAGGACAAGGACAGCTGCAATTAGTACTAAAGCAAAAAGGACATAACATGCAGAAGAAGTTAATTGTGGGAAACTGGAAAATGAATAAAACCCCCGCTGAAGCTGCTATCTTTGTTAGGGCACTGCAGAAAAATGTAGGAGCAGCAAACGAGGTTGACCTTGTTCTCTGCCCGCCGTTTACCGCACTGGCAGCTGTTTATAATATTACCAGCGGCAGCAACATAATACTTGGAGCCCAGAATGTTTACTGGGAAGATAGCGGCGCCTACACCGGAGAAGTCTCGGCAGCAATGCTCAAGGAGGCAGGGTGTAAATATGTGATTATTGGTCACTCCGAAAGAAGGAAATATTTCGGGGAAACAAACGAGACTGTTAATAAAAAACTGAGGTCTGCCCTGAATGTGGAGCTTATTCCAATTCTCTGCATTGGCGAGGGACTGACCGAGCGTGAAAACGGAGAAGCTTTCCGGGTCGTTGAAGATCATCTCAGAGAAGGACTAAATGAAATCAGTAAAGAGGAAATGCAAGGAGTAGTAATTGCCTATGAACCGGTATGGGCAATCGGAACTGGCAAGGTAGCCACCACGAATGAGGCAAAAGAAATACACTTGCTTATTTATGAACTTCTTGATAAAATCTATGGCAAGAATATTTCTTCGTCAACAAGAGTTATTTATGGAGGAAGCGTTACTCCTGAGAACATATCCTCCCTGTTAGATGAGTCTGAGATTTCAGGAGTACTCGTAGGAGGAGCAAGCCTGAAGGCTGACTCCTTCTCTCAAATCATTGTTAGGAGTGTAAAATGATGGCTGCTATTCTCGTTATTCATGTCCTGGTAAGTGTACTCCTGATTGCTGTTGTTCTGCTTCAGCCAGGAAGAGGAGGAGGTTTTATTTCTGCTCTTGGAGGAGAGGGAAGCCAGAGTCTCTTTGGCGTAGGAACAATTACATTTCTTACCCGTCTGACCACAACGCTTGGGGTTATTTTTCTTATCACCACTCTCTTTCTTACCTTCTTTGTCGCCCGCCCTGCCCCCGTCATCATAGAAGAGGCATCCCCAACAACTCAAGAACCAGGATGATTATATCTGCGTTCTCTGAACTCTACTCCTAATTCATCTCTGGCGATCCTCTCGCACTCTGTAATACTTACCCCATCCATATCCAGTGCGGTTACTTCAACGCGAGAGATATATTTCTTGCACTCTAAAATAAATTTTCTTACTTCTTCATATGTTCCTTCTCCAGACTGTGGGCAGCAAATGGAGAGATACTTTTCTTTATTCTCTGCATTTAAGCTTATTGAAATTGCCGAGACCATCCAGGCAAGCTCCGGAACTATATTTCGCCGATGGATGAGATTTCCGTGCCCATTTGTCACTATTCTTACGGGGATATTGCGCTCTCTCAAGTAACGAGAAACATAGAGAACTTCATCAAGTCTTATTAGAGGCTCGCCGTATCCACAGAAGACGACCTCTTTATAGGAAGCAGAATTAGTAATTGACTGGATGATTTCATCTTGTGTTGGCTCATGGCTCAATTTCAGATTGTGTCCACAGACAAAGTCGGTAATTCGCCGGACACAGAAGACGCAGTTATTTGTACAGCGATTCGTAATGTTAAGATAGAGAGAGTCCCTGATTGGATAAGCAATCTTGCCAGATTGCTTCTTTCCAATTCCAAATAACTGCTGTGCATTGAGGGTGGTCACGCGAGCGATATCACCGAGACTCAGACCATATAGCTGCGCTAACTCAGCCGCGGTGTACTTGATGAGAGCAGGCTCATTACGCCCACCCCTCAACTGTTCCGGGGTGAGAAAAGGGGCATCGGTTTCAATCAAAAGCCTGTTAGTGGGAATCCTCAAAATGACTTCCCTTAACTGCTTGGCAGCAGGGTAAGTCACCTGCCCGGCAATAGAGATATAAAATCCAAGCTGGAGGCAATCCGCTGCCACCTCCCTCGTGGATGAGAAACAGTGGAGCACTCCCCGGCAAGCCCCTTCCTCTCTTAGAATGCCAAGGGTCTCATCATCAGCCTCGCGACTGTGCACAATGAGAGGAAGGTCTGCTTCTATGGCTAATTTTATCTGTTTCCTGAAGAGCTCTTTCTGGCTGGTGTGAGAAGAGTAATTACGAAAATAATCAAGTCCTGTCTCTCCAACCGCAACTACCTTATCCTCCTGCACTAATCTTTCAATCTTTTCCCAGCTCTCCGCCGGGAACCTCTCTGCTTCATGAGGATGAATACCCACGGCAGCATAGACGAGAGCGTGTTTTTCTGCTAACTGAATAGAGCGGCGGCTCCCTTCAAGGCTTGTCCCCACATTAATAATCGCTTTAATGTTTTCCTCTCGTGCCCTGGCGATTACCTTCTCTCTATCAGCACTAAACTGGTCAAAATCCAGATGGCAATGGGTGTCTATAAACATATTAGCCTTCAGCGCTCAGCATTCAGCATTCAGCATTCAGCATTAAAATTGTTCCTCAAGCATCTGAGTGCGGTAGATAAATAGCTCTATTTCTTCCTGCCAGGCATCAGGAGCAAGTCCTGCCTTCAGGCAAAGATTGCTCAACATTTCCTGACGCCCCCAACCCTGCTCAAGGGCAACCTCAGGGAGATAGGTAGCTGAATAGTCATCCTTCTTGATAATAACTCCGTCTCTTCCAATCTCAAACTCATTAATGTTCTTGATTTTAGTCGGAGGCATAAGATATACAGATATTTTTATTTTAATCTCACCAAACTCCTCTTTCATCACAGGAGGAAAACGTGGGTCATCGCAGGCGGCAGCTACTGCCATTTGAGCTGTCAGTTGACAAAGAGGAATGTCCGACTCATGTTGCCCAATGCATCCTCTCAGGTTTCCCCTGCTAATAATGGTTACAAACACGCCTCTCCTCTCACTGAGCGCTGGCTCTTTCGCTTCAAAGAGAGGAATTTTTCCATCCAGGACATAGCTTGTGATGGAGAAACGAGCAATTGATAATAACTCTTCCTGAGCTGACTTATTAAGTGGCTTAAACTCCATCTAATTTCCTCTTCCTCAGCCTAACAGTCTTCTGCCTTCAGCCTATGGCGGTGCAGGGACTCGAACCCCGGACACGCGGATTATGATTCCGCTGCTCTAACCAACTGAGCTACACCGCCATCATCACCAGTGCACCAGCCACCAGTTTAAGAACTAATTCAAAAGTTAAAAGTCAAAAGGCAAAAGTGCAAGTTAAAAGTTAATTTTGCATTGTAATTTTGACTTTTGATTTTTGAATTTATCTTTGTGCCTCTGTGCCTTTTTTCCCTTTGCCGATCCGTGAACCCTGACCCCCGTCAGCGGTTATAATTATACTGCATATTCCTCTTATTGTCAAAACCAACATATGTTAAATTGCCGTTGCTAATGGCTCCTGGAACTGGAGTACTGTGCCCAGCTTTCTCCTTACAGCAGGATGAGCAAAGAAAGCACCGGTTAAAAGAGCGCATAGGGCCAGGATTAGTAATTGGGTAGAGAGGGAAGGGACGGCAAGAAAGATACCCAGCCCGATACCGCTTCCTCCTACAAAGCCTCCCCAGCGGCAAGATAAGTGAATTGTTTTCTTATAGGTTCCCTCGGCTATAGAAATGCCCAAGTCGGTTAGAGTACCTGTTACATGGGTAGATCGCCCCATAGAGGTAACACTGGTGGCGGCGTTCTGTATCCCCATGGGAATACACAATAGAATTGCCCAAAGGGACCTTTCAAGGCTGAAAACATTTATTACCCCTGATGGGAGTCCTATAAGTACCATTATAGAGGAAACGCCAATGAAAACTCCAATCATCATAATGGTTTTTCCCAGCCCAATAGTTCGCATAAGTTTAGCTCCAAGTATGGCGCCGGCAAGAAAAGAAGCCGTAATTATGAGAATAATCACAGCTTCCTCAAAAAGCCTGGTTCTCTCGGCAGCATCAGTGAGCACAAAAAAAGCCATAAAGCCCCTTCCCAAATCAGTAGCTCGTCCACTCATGTGAGCTGACCTTTCAAAAAGAAGCGCCACAGTAGAGAATGCATTCAAGTACCCGGCGAGAATAGCTAACCAGACGTTGCTTCCCACCATTGACCAGTAATGAAAGCGCGACACATCAATGCCCTCCTTTGTTAACCCGCCAAAATATACACCAGTGTCATATATACCAGAAATATTAATAACATTACCGCCACCAGGAACAGGGCTGAGTCTATGCTTCTGACATCGACCTTCGTTTGCCCCTGTGTGACCATTTTCCTTCTTTCCTCTCCACGCGCGGCCGCTTTTTCCGCTGCCAGGGATAGCCGGTCCATCCAGTGTGCCAGACGTGCAGCGGCTATCATCGGTGAATATCTATCCGTCCCCACCAGTATTCGGGCAACCCGGGCAAACATCAGATCCACACCAGCCGCCAGGGATGAGACAGGATTCCTGCAAAACCAGATGAAGCCCTTTGCCACTCTTGCATAAGCCAGATCTATCAAACTGCCAAAGGAGGAGACCGGATTCCTGCAAAACCACATGAAGCCGCCGGCCACTCTTATGTAGAGGTAATCAAAGTCGGGGCTCTCTCTCTCGTGAGGCTCAAAGAGCCTTCTAGCGAAGAGGAATATTGCTCCGGACACCCCTAAGAGTAGCATGGTGTCGGTCAGTTTGCCTAGCGTATACACATGGAGCTCGCTCTGATATGGGAGAATGTTCCCCAGCAAATTCGGGTAAACACCTCCCAGAACGCATAAGAAAGCGACGATGATCATGGGGATAGTCATCGTGAGGGGAGCTTCCCTGGCTTCGATTTCCTTTTTTCTCAGAAATCCAAAGTAGGTGAACTTACAAAAGGATAGGAAGGTCCCCACCGATGCCAGTTTCAGCATCCAATATAACACATCATGGTAATCGGCGGCTTTGTATACCATCGCTTTGCTCACGAACCCGTTGAACGGAGGCACACCAGCGATAGAGAGGGCGGCGATGATGCAAGCGATCGTGGTTATGGGCATCTTCCTGGCCAGCCCTCCCAGTTCGGTGAGATCATTCTTTTCTGTTCGATAGATTACCGCCCCGATGCACATGAACAGCAATGATTTGTATAATATGTGATTCCAGACGTGGGACAGTCCCCCATCTACGCCCATGGCGGTTCCCATTCCCACACCGGCCACCATGTAACCGACCTGGCTGATGATGTGATACGATAACAATTTCCGGGCATTGCTCTGGAGTAAGGCGAAGATAACTCCGTAGAGAGCCATGACTCCCCCCATATAGGCCACTATCTCAATCCCGGGGAATAACCTCGCCAGGGCATACACGCCGGCTTTGGTGGTGAAGACGCTCAGGAGGACGCTGACGGTGAAGGAGGTTTTGGGATAGGCATCTGGCAACCAGGTATGGAATGGGATGAAGGTGGCCTTAAATCCGATGCCTATCAGGATAAGGGCAAACGGCACTCCGGTTAACCCACCGATCTCCATTGAGCCTGTGGCCAAGAAATGCAGCAATATCCCCATGAGCAGAATGCCCCCGCCGATAAGATGCATTATGAGGTACCTGAATCCTGCCCCCAGCGATCTCTCGTCCTTCTTAAGCCATATGAGAATAGCTGCGGTAACCGCCAGCATCTCCCAGAAAATGAAGAAGGTGAAGAAGTCACCCGCAAACACCACACCCAGCGAACTGCCAATGTAGAGGAAAGAGAAAATATGATGTTCATTTTCTTTGACGTGAATAGAGTAGAGAATAATCAGCAGCCCGATGAGGGTGAAGATATGTCCCACAAAGAGGCTTAATCTATCGGCATTGAGGAGAACGACATTGAACCCTAAAAAGGAAAACCTCCACCCTATTTGTGGCTCGATAAATAGCATATAGACAAAGGCGGCCAGAGCCACACCCACTACGAAGATCCTCTGGCCCGTCCCCTTGAAGAATGGTATGAGGGCCGCCCCGACAAAGAATATGACCGCCGGATGAATCGCTCCCATTACGGCTCCAGTAATGCCCTGGCTGCAGGAATTATGGCGGAGAAGCTCAGGTTGGTAAATATGCCGAATATGATAATCCCCAGTGCCAGTATCATCATTGGCAGCAACATTGAGGGAGGCGCATCATCATATCCTCCCTCATATTCGTTGGCGCCAAAGTAGGCCTTGATGATGATGGGCACGAAATAGATGGCGTTCATAATACCGCTCAGGATCAACAGCAAGATGGATACCATGAATACCGGCTCTCCCGTCTCCAGGGCGCCCATGGCAAGCGTCCATTTGCTGATAAAGCCGGCCAGGGGCGGTATCCCCATCATCGAGAGCGCCGCTATGCTGAACACTAACATCGTAACCGGCATCTTCTTCCCAATCCCGGCCATCTTATCGATCCCCCTGATTCCGGTCTTGTAGATGATCGCCCCTGCAGCGAGGAACAAGGCGCTTTTCATCATCGAGTGGTGGATAATGTGCACTATCGCTCCCTGCAGTCCGCTCATGGTAAGGAATGACATCCCCAGGAAGATCTATCCCATCTGTGCAATGGTCGAGTAGCCCAGCATGGTCTTTAGATCAGTCTGTTTGATGGCCACTGCCGCGCCAAAGAGCATGGTAAATCCGGCGAGTATCGCCAGAGCGACGTGGAGGCCAGTCGTGGCCACCAGGTCCGCTCCAAACACATCGTAGATTACCCGTATCATGAGATAGCAACCCTCTTTGACCAGCACCCCGGAGAGTATGGCGCTCGCCGGAGAGGGCGCTATTGGGTGTGCCACTGGCAGCCAGACATGCACCGGAAAGATGCCTGCCTTGCACGCGGCACCGATAACACATCAGAGCTATAGTCAAGCTGAGCTGGTCCACCCTGAAGGCGATTTCGACGGGGGCAATCTCCCCGGAGACCAGCACGAATTCGATAACCTTGCCACCGAGGACGGCAGGAGCCATTGCCGCGACGGCCAGAAAAGACCCCACACAGGTGGCGATGGAGAGGATGTCTCTCGCCTTTTCGGACTTTCCCCCGACATAGTACACCACAATGCCCAACAGCATCGGTGCCAGCACTGCAATGACCGGTAAATATGACATAGTTTAGAGTTCTGAGTTCTGAGGCCGCCCACCTCTCCTCCTCAATACTCAATACTCAGAACTCGATACTCAATTTCCCAACAACAACTTAACTGCTGGCTCCACCACTGATAGGGGTATAAATACAAATATGCCGAAGAGTGTGCACCCCAGCGCCAGGATAATTATGGGTATCAGCATCGTGAGGGGGACTTCCCTAAAGAGTCTGGAGTCTGGAGTCTGGAGTCTGGAGTCCCCCACCCCGACTCTTGACTCTTGACTCTTGACTCTTGACTCACCAAAGTAGATGAGGTTAACAACCCGGAGATAGAATACCGCGGTCAGAAAGCTGCCGACCAGTATGACTATGAGGAAAACCCACGCTCCTGCTTCCAGAGTCCCCAGGGCGAGATAGAGTTTGCTCATGAACCCGGCGGTCGGTGGGATTCCTACCATTGAGGCCGCTGCCAGGGTGAAGGCTGCCATCGTAACCGGCATCTTACTGCCTAAACCACGGAAATCGTCTATGCTGCGAATCCCGGTCTGATAGATCACCGCCCCGGCGCAGAAGAAGAGACACCCTTTTGCCAGGGCATGGTTAAAGATATGAAGTATTCCCCCCGTCATGCCGATCTCCATGGCCAATCCAACGCCCATTACCACATAGCCGATGTGGGCCACACTGGAATAGGCTAACATCCTCTTGATATCCGTTTGCGATATGGCGAACAGGGAACCCATGAGTATGCCCACCGCCGCCACCCATGTCAGCACCGATGCAATAGGTATCGGCCCGGTGATAAATTCAACCCCGAAGATAGAGAAAAGTACTCTGATGATCGAATAGGCGCCCACTTTTATCACCAGTGCAGAAAGAATGACGCTTATCGGCGCTGGCGCGATGGAATGCGCGTCGGGCAGCCAGGTATGCAGGGGGAAAAGAGCAGTCTTGATACCGAAACCCACCACGAGAAAGGCCATAGCGCCAATTACTACCCAGGAGTCATAAAGGGCGGGGAGTCTCGCCGCAAGATCCGCCATGTTGAGCGTACCGGTGACTACGTAGAGGTAGCCGGTACCCAGAAGTATGAGACTGGTGCCAATTGACGCCAGTATCAGATAGCGGTAGCTGGCGATGAGCGAACCTCTTTTCCGGCCGATGCATACCAGGGCGTATGCGGCTACGGAGAATATCTCGGTCAATACAAATAAGTTAAAAAGGTCACCGGTAACCACCGCCCCCAGCATGCCACCGATGAGGAGCAATATCAGTGTATAGTAGGAAGTCGTCTTTCCCCCCGGGAGCTCCCTCCCAATGTAGTTCTTAGAATATATCACCGCGAATAGACTCACCAGGGATATGGTAAGACACATGAAAGCGCTGAGCGGGTCTACTACTAACTCGATACCCCAGGGGGGCTCCCAGCCCCCCACGTAATACCGAATGGTACCCAACTCCAGCACGGAGGCGGTTAGCCAGAATGAGAAGAATGCTGAGAGCAATGCCGCTACCGTGGCGACCGGATAACAAAGTTTTTCCTTCCACAGGCCCAGCAACGGAATCAAATAAGCACCAACAAATGGCGCTATGACTACTAGTATAGGAGCATGATCCATAGTCGGGTTCACGGTTCACGGTTCACGGTTCACAACTTTGAACTGTGAACCATGGAACTTTGAACCTGTTAAAGTTTGTCCGAATCTATCGTTCCGTATTCTTTATATATCTTTATCACCAGAGCGAGGGCAAAGGTGGTCAGCGCCAGGGCGACCACAATTCCGGTGAGCACCAGGGCATGGGGCAGTGGATTCACATATACCTCTATCCCCGGCACCCTTATGGGAGGCGCTCCACCCTCTTTGTAGCCCGCTGCTATCAAAAAGAAGAGAACCGAAGTGGAGAAGATATTCAGGCCCATAATCTTCTTGATCAGGTTTTTCCGCACTATCATGGCGTAGAGCCCCACGAGGAGCAGGGCGACAGAAACAAAATAAGGGAAATTGACCGCGATGAACTCAAATCTCATGCTCTTCCGCCAGATGCAGGAATAATGAGGCTGCCAGTGCCATGATGTGAATTCCGATGGCCACCCCGACCAGCAGAATGAAAATCCCCCTGACTTCGGCCGGGGCCATTGGGAGTGGAATTATACCATACTCCAGGAAAAACCCCCCGGCCAGCAAAGCAACTAACCCGATTCCGGCGAAGAGCAGAGCGCCGGTGCTATCCATAGCGATTCTCACCTTGTGGCTTGCCCTGGCTTCGGCGCTGGATAAATCGTAAGACAACGCCAGCAAAATCATGCTCGCCCCCACAATTACCCCGCCCTGGAAGCCGCCGCCGGGGCTCACCGGTCCATGTATGATGACATATAGCCCAAACAGTTGTATAAATGGCACCAATATCCGACCGATTGTCTGAATAACTACTGTCGTCATTCGTGCTTGCTCCCCAGCAATGATAACACTGCTGCTCCGGCGGCAAATATCACCGTAAGCTCGCCCAGGGTGTCATATCCACGGTAGTCGGCGAGGATTGCGGTAACCATATTGGTCACCCCGGTTTCCTCCTCGGCCAGGGCAATATACCGCGGGGCGACATGGCGATGAGCGGGTGCCTCCGGGTCGCCAAATGCTGGCATATCGATCACCGCCATGGTGAGTATGATACCGATCCCCAGCAAGACAATAAGTGACGCCACTTGCTTAATCATTCTTCTTCCCTCCTGGTTGTTTTGGCTATAGTGATAATGAAAAGCAAGGTGGTAATTCCGGCCCCCACTGCTGCCTCGGTTAAGGCTACATCAGGGGCTTTTAACTGGGTGAACACTATGGCCATTATCAGGCTATAGACCAGGAAAACGATGGTTGCGGCGAGCAAATCACGCGCGAAGACCACTGCGATGGCCAGTATTACCAGAAAAGACATCAGTATGAACTCAAGTATCCCCATATTGTTTAAACTCTAAATCCGAAACCCCAAATCCTAAACAAATCCAAAATCCAAAGGCACAAATGTTCAAAACTGCCTCATATTTGAGATTTTGATAGTTGGATTTGTTTAGTGCTTAGAAATTAGGATTTAGGATTGCTCCTTATATCTGTCCACCACGCTTTTCTCCCATAATTTCACGCCATGTTTATAGATCGCTCGGGCAAAAGCATGGGCTGCAACGGGATTGGTTAGAAAGACGAAGACAATAATAAACACCATTTTCACACTGGCGAGTGTTGCTCCTTCATACAGGATTAGCCCCGCCAATATCAGTCCCAACCCCAGCGTATCGCATTTAGTTGTGCCATGAAGCCGGCAGTAAACATCAGGAAATCTAAGAATTGCGATAGTCCCTATAAGAAAGAACAGTGCCCCCAAGGAGAGAAAAAGAACCGTGAGTATCTCAATTATCATCCTACCCTCCCGTGTCCGAGGTATCTGGCAATTGCCAGCACCGACAGGAATGCCAGCAAGGCATAGGTTAGAGAGATGTCCAGGAATATCATCTGGTCATAGATAAAGGCGAGCAGTACCAGGATGGCCAGGGTCTTGGTGGTGATTGCCTGTGCCGCCACTATCCGGTCAGGCAGAGTGGGACCAGCCATAAGTCTATAGAAACATAGCAGAGTGGTAAAACACAGCGCCAGCACGATCAACAGAAAGACATTCATTTCTTATACGGTTCACGGTTCACGGTTCACGGTTGGGCTGGGAGGGGAACCGCTGAACCTTGAACCTGGAACTTTGAACCCCTCTCCCCACAAGCGTTCCACCTGTCGCTCAAACTCTCCTTCGATATCCAGAGACTTTTCTGCGTCCTCAACTGCCAGGCAATGAATATAGAAGTCGCTTCCCACTACATCCAAGGTCATCGTTCCGGGTGTCAGAGTAATCGAATTTGCCAGGGTGGTCAGAGCCATATCACCCTTAAGGCGAGAGCTCAATTTTATGATTCCGGGGGACAGAGGCATCCGGGGATCGATCACCCGGCGCGCTACATCGATGTTGGCGATAATGATCTGGAAGACTAACCACCCAAGAAATGGTATAAACCTGATGAAGATGGCCAGACGGCGAAGAGTGCCCCCAGAGTCTCTTATAAGCAAATCATGAGAAAAAAGAGCAACCAGGAGGGAGCAAACAAGTCCGAGACCAAGGTGCATCATGTCCAGCCGACCGGATAAGAGTATCCAGAAACCAAATAAGAGGAGGAAGGTCAGCCAAATTCGCAATTTCAATTTCTATTTTCCAATTTCCAATTTCCAATTTCCAATTTCTATTTTCATCTCTCTCTACTCTCTACTCTCTACTTATTTATTTTACATTAGAAAACTCCCTTGACCTTGCCTGTCTCAGTATCTACATCAATGCGGCGATAGGCAGGGTCAGAAGCTGTTCCCGGCATGAGGGTTATCGCTCCTGCCACAGGGACTATAAAGCCTGCCCCATTGTAAGTAAGAACATCTCTGATCGGCAGCGTCCATCCGCGCGGGGCACCTTTGCGAGTTGGGTCATAGGAGAGAGAGAGATGAGTCTTGACCATGCAGATACCGAGCCTGGACAATTCAGCGTCTTCCTCTATCTTTTTTACTTTGGCTGCTGCATCAGGAGTATAACTCACACCATCTGCTCCATAGACTTCTCTGGCAATCAGTTCAATGCGCTGGCGAGGGGACATCTTTAGGTCATAGAGAAACTTGAAATCATTCTTCTCTTCGCATGCATCAACTACGGCATCGGCAAACTCAAGCGCCCCGTCTCCACCACGCAGCCAGTGTTCAGATACAGCCACTCGCGCACCGGCGGTGCTGGCTAACTTGCGCACCAGTTCAATTTCTGCTTTCGTATCGGTATAAAAGGAGTTGATGCACACCACAGGGTTAATTCCTGCTTTTTTGACAGTGTTAATATGGTGAATCAGGTTTTCGCATCCTTTCTCCACCCAGGCTATATTCTCTTTTAGGTAAGCTGAGGCAAGAGGTTTCCCTGGCGGAACAGGCGGACCACCACCATGGCTTTTTAAGGCGCGGATGGTAGCCACCACTACAGCACAATGCGGTTTAAGCCCGCTGTAGCGGCACTTCAAGTTCCAGAATTTTTCAAAGCCGATATCAGCACCGAAGCCACTTTCCGTAATATGATAATCACACAGTTTCAATCCTAACTTATCGGCGATGATAGAAGACTGGCCGATAGCGATATTGGCAAATGGACCTGCATGAACAATGACTGGTTGACCTTCAATGGTCTGCATTAAATTAGGATTTAATGCTTCCACCATCCATGCCGTCATTGCTCCATCTACTTCTAAATCAGCTGTGGTAATAGGGCTGCCTGTCTTATCATAAGCAACTACTATCTTGCCCATCCGTTCCCGCATATCTTTCAGGCTCACAGCAACGGAGAGTATTGCCATAACCTCTGAGCTCACAGCAATATTAAAGCCAGATTGCACAGTCAAGCCATCCCTATTGCCGCCTAAGCCAATGACGATGTTCCGCAGAGATTGTGCGCAAAAATCAATGATCCAGCGCAATTCCACATTTTTCGGGTCAATGTCCAACCGTTTAAGACCTCGTTCGGATAGCTCTTCATCGGTGTAATTATTCTCATGCTGCATCCGTGAAGTCAGCGCTACCATCGCCAGATTATGAGCATTCATAATAGCATTTATGTCGCCGGTAAGACCTAATGAGAAGGGAGTCAGGGGAATGCATTGCGCAAGCCCACCACCAGCGGCGCTTCCCTTAATATTCATTGTTGGTCCACCAGAAGGCTGCCTGATTGCACCAAGGACGCGCTTACTACGTTTACCCAGGCCCTGGACCAGACCAATTGTAGATGTGCTTTTCCCTTCACCAAGAGGAGTAGGAGTAATGGCAGTCACATCAATGTATTTAGCATCAGGAGTATCCTTGAGACGAGCCATAACCTTTTTGAAATCTATTTTGGCCACATAGTGCCCATAAGGCAAAAGCTCCTCTGTCTGAAGCCCCATTTCATCTGCCAGTTGAGAAACCCTTTTCATTCTCTGCTCGGAATCTTCCGCAATCTGCCAGTCCTTATATTTAGTCGGGTCAAGAGCCATCTTTATTCCTCCTTCATTTTAGATACTATGTCCCAACATCTAACATCTAATACTTAACACCTAACTTTAGCATTGCCGGAATACCTGTTGCCTCGCGGGCACCGACGATAATCTGCCAATCCGGTAGTTCTTCTTCCAGTTCACCTTTAATCTGGGCGACATATCCGGGAATAATAAGATTACGATGACTTATCTTATCAGCAATTCCTGACCGCTTGATATAGGAAGAGATGGTATCAGCAGTAAACTTGCCTGTTGACCAGGCCGCCAGAACGCAGAGACCTTCGGTGTCCTGAATACACAGGTAAGACGGTACCTTGCTTATCTCCATCTCCGATGAGACAGCGAAATAAGTCAAGGCAAAATTAGTAGTAACAATGACTGGCGCATTTTTATCTGGTTCATTTATTTCGTAGACCTTCTCTTCTACTGTCATCGGACGACGCGGGTCGGTATAGATGTTTAATCGCTCTACTAAAAGGGGAAAAATAGAGTGACTCTCCATATTGCTTAACACGACAATCCCTGCATATTTAGCAATTAACCCCGCTGCCAATAAAACTTCTTCTTGTTTTTCCTCTGTCATAAAACAGGGAAAAGTGATTGAAGGAAAGCCGAGTGGGCGAAAACCCTTCTTCAGAGCAGCCCGCCGGATAAGAGTTTGATCTCGCACTGCCTCCGCCAGGTTCTTAGAGTCTGGATCCAGCACTATTTCTTCTATACCGGCAGCGCGTAGCTTTGCTGTCAGTGCTGCGACTTCCTCCACACTGCCTGCTTTCACACCTACCGGAGTCGGCTTCTCTTTAATATATTCGGTGATTTTAACAATATTGTCGGCAGTCACCGGATAGAGCAATGGTTTCTTCTCGGCACCATAAGCATCCAGAGCTTTAAGGAGAGCCTCTGTATCTTCTGAAATCAGAACGACTCCTATATCTGATGCTTCTGTCGCCACTTTTTTCACCAGAGCAACATACCTTGCCACCTCTCCTGAGGTAAAATGTAAAGCCAGTAAATCAGCTTTGAGGTTTATCCCAACACGGTCAAATTGCAGCTCCCTTATCCTCTTTATCTTACCTGCAATCTCCTCCTCTGTCTCATTATCAGAGATAAGAAGAGCAAAGCCGGGTGCATGAAAGAATGTTTTTTCATGCCGAAACATAACCTCCTCTTCACCAATGCTTACTGCCTGTGCTCCGGAACCAATCGTGACCAATTTCATTGGTGGCGCTAAAAGGTCCTCTAATTCTTCTCTTACTTGCGGGTCAAGATAAGGGCAGTTATCAGGCTCTGCTTTGCCTGAAGCTAATTTCATCGCAAACCCGAAGCAGGTAGGCATACCACATTCTTTACAATTTGTGCCCGGTAGTTTGTCCTTAATATCAGTTCCCTTAACTGCCATAATATAACTCGCTCCTTTTTATGAAAATTCCCCGCTCATTACAGGATGCTTAACCTTGTTAAGAAACTCAGTGAGCTCATCAATATTTTTAGCGTGTTCTTCCGTCGCTATCTTGTCAAACATTTCAGGAGATATAGAATCCTTCATCCTTTCCTTTACCACTTTTGGCATCCATACCACCCGCCGCAAGCCACCATCTCCTTTTAGGAACTTGGGTGACCGTAGATATTCTACTCCCATTCCTATGTATCCCTCTACTTGCTTGCCACCGCTTAACTCACCAGCCATAGTAGAGAAAGGACTGCCGTTAACGCTCTCACCACTAAAATCCCTTGTCAGGATTCCAACCCCATCAACCTCGGGAATATAGAAAGCAATGGATTCAAAGCAACCGCAGGAGGTGTGGGGATTCCCAAAGACGCTATGCAGACAAAAGACACTGCTTGCTCCCATAGATTTTTCCGCCACCACTTCATTAACCTTGCTGTATATTGTTGTATTCGCGTCCAGAAGTTCACCCTTTTCTACTACAAACTGTGGACCATATGGGTCAATCTTGGATGCGGCACGACCATCAAACCAGTTTACCGCACCGCAGAGAGAGACTCGTTCCGGCGTGATAATGCAGACATGGGTGGGCGCAAAACTCTGACAGAGAGTGCAGCCATAGAACTCATCCACTACCTCCTCGGTCAGTCCCTTTACCCGCTCATCCCGCTCTTTGTAAACGGTCAGGGCAGAAGGAAGAAACTCTTCTACTTTCTTAGAATCAGTGATAAATGTAACTGCTACTTTTTCAATAATCGGTAACTCTGATGGATAAAGATAGACCAGCACCTTGCCCACCTCTTCTAATGAAGTAAGACCTTTCTTTACCGCATCTTTACTTATCCTTATCCAGACATCGTTCCGTTGCGCCGAATGCATGAAGCCTTCTATATAGTTGCAATACTGGTGTATTCTCCTTTCAAATACCGGCTCCATATCCTTATCCAGCTCAGGTCCGGCGACTTCTACCTGAACCCCAAGGGGATAACTGCCACCTTCAGCCAGGTCTCCTATATCTGGCCCAATAATTGTAATCTTCCCGTGCTCAACCTCATCCATTTTCTTTATGGTAGCCAGCTCTACTTTTGCTCCTACCTTTGGCCCTCCAAATTCAATGTAAAGGTCATCTTTCCTAACTCGTTCTCCTTCAAACTGCGGCCCTACTTCCACATTAAATTTCATTGTGCCCATCCCTCCTTTTAATTTATTAAGTTGGCAACTAAGCCATCAAAATATTCCTGCCATTTTGTATCTTTCCGGATAACCGGGAGAGCAAAGTCAGCATTAGGGTGACTGAAACGACAAAGAGCCATTGTCTTCAGATGAGGAGCAAAGTGTTTAAGGGTGGCAAGCCCCCGTTCTGCAAGGTCACAGCGCACTCCCGTAAACATTATCAAATCATGATTGCCCTCCTTTCTAACTCCCTGCCACTCAGGGTCTTTCAAGTGATTGATAATCTCAATTATGTCATAGGCACTGTCCGTCTCAACGCCCATTTCCGACATCTTCTTGCGCACATGGGCAGTCGCGCAGATAGGTAGATTTCCGGCTTTAGCAACATCCAAACAATATTCCAAGAATAGCTTGTCACCGATGTTACGGTCAACTGTATCCGGCCCCAAAATGTAGAGAGGCCTGATTGATTTTTTGATTATGCTCGCCCACTGCACCGGATCTTCTACGATTTTAGCCGTTTTTGTGCCTGTCAAAACATTCACATCCCAATAAGGTTTCATCTCACTTCTCCCTCCCTTGATACAATTTCACACTTCCGATGACCAGCTACCGACTACTGACGGCCGACTACTGATGACTTATTTGATGTCGGCAATATTCGCCTTGGTCGGATAGGTGTTGATCAGTGTTGGTAATCCTACCTGCTGGCGTGGTTTCCAACCAATCTTCTTTAAGTAGTCCATTACTTCACGCTTAAAGAACATTGGCACATCAGTAGGTTTTCTGATAAATAGATGCAGATCGTCCGGAAATCCCTCGCCCATATATTTCTTGTAGAGAGCGATATAATGATTTAGCTTTATCTGGCGGCCTACCGGCGTATCATTCCGTCTGATGCAGTACTTGGCGATAGACACAATCGCACGTTCCTTTGATTCAATTACAATTGCCAGGTGTTCAGGAGCAGGTTCAACATACTCGTCCATCATCTTTTCTGTCCGACCGTCCATTATATTCCAGTCATCCTCTTCTTTCCTGCTCAGATACAGCCTTTTGTATTTTGCCGAGTGAGGTCCTAACACTACCGGAACTCCCCAGCGGTTAAAACCTGTTCCAATGGCCAGAGCTTTCTGTGAGTACGCTCCCCATGCCACTCCGCAGGCGCCGACACGGTTTAGAATATAGTCAGCTATACATTCATAGTTAGCCCTGCCAGGCAGCTTGGCAAAAATATTAGCAACCTTTATTGCCGCTCCGGCAATATGAGAATTAGCAACACAGGAGCCAACATTCAACACTCCTCCGGCTTCAAAACCAGGAGGATACTTTTCCCAGATGGTTTTGCCTTCCTTGTCTTTGACCATACCGGCTGCCATAGCTGCACATCCTGAGGCAACTACAATATACTTTCTCCTGGCAAACTCATCCATCATCTCAGCGATTTCTTTATCGCCTTTTGGGTAGTTGGAACATCCGACAAATGCAACTATCCCGGGAATGGTGCCTAAGACGATAGGAGAGCCTACTTGCCGAATTTCCACATCGTGAATTGGCCCGCGGCCACTGCGCATCTTGTAGGTTTCTTTCGTTGCTACTGCCTGCATTATCTTGATGATGGGAATATTCTTAGGACATTTTTGCTCACATTTGCCGCAGGTGAAACAAAGTTTAAAGGTCTCGCTTAATTTATCAACCTCTCCATCTGCAAATTCCTTTACCGACTTGCCGACAGAGAGCAGATTAGGACAAGCCTCGGAGCAGAGGTTGCATCCGTTACACTCCTTAGCCAACTTCATTGCTGTTTTTTCATTAATGAATTCTTTCTTGCGACCGGGAGCTATAGCTATAGCCACCCTGGCCGCTACCTCGCCGGCCTTGTCAGGATCAAGGATTAGCACTTGTTTCTTTTCTTCTGTAATCATTTTGACTATCTCGTCAATTTCTTTTTCGGTAACATCTTCCAGGCCATAACATATCTTGTCAGAAGTAGCAATCAGGGATGCCCCGGCACGAGTTGCCTCCTCCGGCACATCTGTCCGGACACATTGTTCATCAGTAATAATTACATCGGCGATGCCGCAGCGAATAAAGAACAACTGCCTGGCCAGATGCCCTACCACCTTCGCCCTATCAGAACGGCGGGTGACATCATGAGCCGTACAGCAGATGCCGCAAACTTCAACCTTGTCCTCCAGATTATTATTTTGCAGGTAATCAATCGTAGCGTTAATGGGAGCAGCATTATGACCGATTGCCAGAATTACCGGCTTGGTTTTATCAATCGCACCCCAGCCCAGCTCTACCAACGGTGTATCAGCAATAGAGGTAGGGTAGTTATAGCCGGCGATCTGGGCAATGTCGGCTGCTTCCATCGCTAAAAGATCCAGCATCCCGGCATGGAGGGATTTGTTTTCAAAATCAAGATAATGGCCTTCCTGACCGGTATGAGTTGAAGAAACAAGATGGATAAGACCCCGCTCTACATATTCAATAACTGTTCTTAAATCACCCAAGATTTCC
This sequence comes from candidate division NPL-UPA2 bacterium Unc8, assembly GCA_003574845.1. Taxonomy (GTDB): domain Bacteria; phylum NPL-UPA2; class NPL-UPA2; order NPL-UPA2; family NPL-UPA2; genus NPL-UPA2. The sequence continues at coordinate 27,859 of NDHY01000006.1, read as the reverse complement.
GGCTTTAGTCCCATAACTGTTCTGATTATCGGCGCCTCCACATCTACCTGTAGCCCCAGGTCAATCTTGTAGTCTTTCCCATGTTTATTGATAAGGTAATCTATCAAGTGGCGCCCGTGCGCCCCATGAGCAGAAAGACCCATACAGCACTGCATGAGCACCCATCTTGCCTGGTGAGTAGCAATGTCAATACCACAAGCGCCTTTCTTCCCTGCCGTAAGGTCACATTTACCGTAGGTACAATTGCAACACAGGTCACAGAAAGGTGCATAAAACGGCTTGTAGGTCTTAAGCAGGCGCATACTCCAGTTTCTTAAGTCAGTAATATCCGGCAGCGGCGTTGGACCGACAGGCTCCCATGCGTCTTCTCCTTTTATGATTTTTAATGTCTCCTCCTTATTCTTTGACATATTAATAGCCCTCCCTGTTGTCATAGTTCTTTAGATGTTTGGATAGTATCTGTTGTATTAGTTTGTAGGTATGTGGGCTTCTCAGAATGAGGATATTCGCCCCGGCCAGGATAAAGCAGAGAGCCGTTATCCCTTCCCAGAGAACACCCTGGGCATCATCTTCTTTAGCCTCTTTTACTTTCCAGCACTCTCCTCCGATATTGGCAATGATCGGCATCTGCAGCATCTTATCATTATGAGCAAGAGCCGCTAACTTAATGCGCTCCATCGCCGAATAGCTATATTCCATCCCATATCCTAACGCAGAACTCAAGGGGTCAATTACAATCCTGTCAGTGGAAATACCTTCCTTTGTAAGCATGATATTCAGTTGCTTTGTAGCATTAACATCCAACGGCGTCTGAGCAATAAGGCGATGGTCATATTTCAGGCAGGCAGCAGCTATCTCTCTGTAATTTTCTTTCTTCACCGGTCCTAAAAGCAGGCCTTCACCGGCACACGCCTCGGCCACCTTTGGCAGCAGTTCCCTGTCTCTCTCTGGTTCTCCTGTTCCATAGACGATGACTGGCACACCAACGGACCTGACAATCTCAGCTGTCATTGCCGCTATCTCTTCAATATCTTTCCCTTCTGCATCAGTCCCGAGAAGTTGCAATGAGATGATTTCTGCTTTGAAGGCCTCTTCAGACCGGTCCAATTGCCTTTGGTGAGAAACCTCCAATGCCAATTTAGGAGGGTTGGGTAACCTACCTTCAAAGAAATGAAAGGGAAGCGTGGTTTCGCCTCCAACTCTTAAAGAGTCTTCACCTTTACCTATAGTTACTTCCTCCACCTTGCCGGAATAGGTTTCTATCGCTGCCTCGTATGCCATTCACTTTCCTCCTTTCTCTTCCACTGCCCTCATTTTATTGCCTCTGCCACCGCATCTTTCATTGCCAATCCTGAACGGTGCATCAACGTATCGCCAAATTCGCGATCCATCACCATTGTTGCATAGCAGACATGCGCATGATGCAACAACCCTGCTTCAAAATAAGCATCTTTAGTATTAGTCCCGATTAATTTTTTCGCTACAAAGCGGGTATTTCCACAGGGAGCATCTTTCAGAACAGTTACTTTCTTTACTTTCTCCTGCTCTTGTTCTATCTTTACGCGGGGCCTACCGAAGTGCTGTGCGAACTTCTTGATAAACTTATCATCAGTATCACCTTCATCAAGTGTACAAAAAGGTACCGGCGTTATCATACTCACCTCACCTAATTTCCTCTTTATCTGATTTGCCAGCCCGGGAGGCAGCCAGCTACGATTGGCTACCGGCGCAAGTACGGCATTGGCTTCGCTGAATTTCACCATATCAGGAACTAATTCAGCAATAATTGGGTCTTCAGCCAACAGTAGCAGGAGATCTGTTGCCGGCAATCGTTCCGGCAATAAATCTGTTAAAGAATCCTCATTAAGGGCAGGGAGAGGAGATGGGAAAGTATAGACCTCCAGCGTCCATCCATCTGGCTTATACTTTCCTATAGTCTTTGTGATTCTCTTGCCATAGGTGCCCTGCAATATTGCCAATATTCGCATACTTCTCTCAATCCAATTCCAGCCAGGAATGGGAATAAAGAACTTTTCCCATAATTACTGCAGCTGTCTTAACATAGTCACGCTCTTTAGAGGAGAGACTTGCTGTGTCTATATCTTCTCCATCCATTACCTTGTGAACCAGCTCTGTAATGCCTGTCATCTCACCTTTGTTAATACTGATAAGTTCTTTATCAAAGGCATCAACGATAGCGGAATATTGACCGCAACGTCCTATCATTATCATGTAAGTACGGTTAAGAATACCTCTGAGTTCTCCCGGTGTCCCATTTGACAGATTGGACAGACCAACCGTTGATTTAACTCCTGGTGCCAAATCAGCGAGCATTTTTACAAATTCCATATACTCAACTACTTGCTGTTGGTCAACACTGACGGGTAGGAGAATTGGGTCAACCCAGATATCCTCATTAGAGATGCCAAGTTCATTGGCGGTAGAAATAGTCTCCATAATACTTTCTGCCCGTCCTGCAGCATCAGAGGGAATACCCTCATCATTTAAAACCGATATTATTACACCGGCAGAATATTTCTGCGCCAGAGGAAGCATTTTTTCTATGCTTTCCTGTTTGCCGGATGCAGAGTTTATCAATGCTTTGTCCCTGCAAATGGCTAAGCCGGCCTCCATTGCGACTGGATTGGTGGTGTCTAACGACAATGGCAATGTGCTTGCTTCTTGCACCGTTCTCACCAGCCATTCCATCTGCGCTTCACCATCTTTGCGCGCCGGGCCAAGGTTCAAATCAAGAAAATCAACCCCGGCTTCAGTCTGTGCAATAGCTAATTTCTGGATTGGTTCAGGATTCCTCTCCTCTAACGCCTTAGAGATGACCTTCACCATAATATTTATATTCTCACCGATAAGAATCACTTTTTCACTCCCTCCTCATTACTTCTATCACACGGCTATAATTTGCTTCATTAACTCGTTAATTGCCCTTGTTGCAACTGAGGTTTCCGGTAAACCAGTCAGCGGCTTGCCGGAAAGGCTGTAGTCAACTATCATGGCATCCTCGGGAATAGTTTTAATAAGCTCCAGCCTTTGCTTTTTTATTTCCTCCAGCACCAATGGATGCAGCTCTCCGTGCAGCTTATCAATTATCAGGAAGATTTCCTTTATGTTCAATTCAAGCTCTTTTGCTAAGTCCCGCAATGCTCCTGCCGTTCTTATTCCTCGAACGGTGGGGTCAGAAACTAAAAACAAGAAGTCCAGCTCCCGCGTCATTCTTCTGGATAGATGCTCCATCCCTGCCTCATTATCAATAATCAGAAAAGAGTAGTTTTTTGCCAGCATATCAAGGTATTGCCGCAATATCTGGTTAGGATAGCAATAGCACCCAGACCCTTCTTTGCAACCCATCACCAGAAGGTCAACTTTTTCGCCCTCAACCAAAATTTCGTCCAGCTTAGATTCCAGGTATTCATTCTTGGGAATACCCTGGGGCAAATTAGATAGCTCTTCCCGAAACTTTGCCAGCGTAGCACCGATTGTTGCCTTTATTTCAAGTCCAATTGCTTCCTCTAAATTGGCAGTAGGGTCAGCATCAACCGCCAAAATGGAGCCATTGAATTTATTCTTTAGGTAACCGATGATGAGTGCGGCAACAGTTGTTTTACCCGTGCCGCCCTTTCCGGCTACTGCAATTGCTAAGCTCATTGCCAAACCCTTACTACCTACCACAAACTACTTTTATGTTTAATTTTATAGCTTCAATCTCTTTGATAATCTTCTCATCGCCATTCAAAAGAGGTTTTCCTTTGATGTCTGCTTCTCGCACAAGCTGACTATCGGAGACAAAGCCCAGCATTTCTATTGGCGCCATAGCTGCGGTTATTAACTCCTCATCCTCTTTGCTGCTCACTCTATTGCCGATACCCTGAATCCGTTTGATACCTACACTCTTTGCCACCTCATTAATTTTATGCGCTGTATCAATACTTCTTTTTCCTGGGTTCACTATGACGAGCAACATATCTACCGCCACTGCCGTTCCCCGACTTAAGTGCTCTACACCTGCTTCCATATCCACAATAACTACTTCATCCCGTTTGACCAGCAGATGGCTCAACAGAGCCTTCAGGAATGCATTCTCCGCACAGAAACAGCCACTGGCAACGGAGCGAAAGCCACCCATTACTATTAACTTTATACCATTATGACAGACAGCATACTTATCAGGTATGTCAGCTACATGAGGGTTTAAATTGAAATATGCACCAATATCACCTGCCTTGGTGCCTGTGCGTTCTTCAATCAGTTCTTTCATTTCAATGATGGGAACAATAGTTTGAGCACGAGGAAAACCCAGACTGGCGGCTAAATTGGCGACGGGGTCGGCATCTATCGCTAAAACAGTGCAGTCATTATGTTGAAAGAGATTGACAAGCAGAGCAGCTATCGTCGTTTTGCCAACTCCGCCTTTACCGGCAATAGCAAGCTTCATTTTCAGCCTTCTTCTTTTGTAACCGTTTTACTGGAAATTCTCCTGGGCGGCAATTCTACACTTGATATGCCAAGCCTTAAATCACACCGCAGACACCGTGATGATTCTTTAATGGCTGCTCCTTCTTCATAGCCGACTTCTACCTGAGCAAAACCCAGGACCCGTTCTTTTATTGGTACCTGCGGCATCTTCTCTCGTTGCCGAGGAGCAAATCCTCTCTCTCGACCCAGCCAGCCGTTAGCGGGAGCAATTGATGTTAACTCCTCATCCAGAATTCCGCTGCCACCAAAATATTTATCTATAGCTGCGGCCCCCTTCCTCCCAGCAGCAATAGCTTCAATAACTGAGGCTGGCCCGGTTACTGCATCGCCACCGGCAAAGACACCCTTCCGGTTGGTAGCACAGCTTTCCAGATTAGTTTTGAGCCTATTCCCCTTCCCGATAGCTACCTGAAATCCTTCTGGAACTTCTGGCATCTGACCGATGGCAGCAATAACGGAGTCATAGCTTGTTAGGAATTCACTATTCTCAATGGGTACTGGACGCCGCCTGCCGCTGGCATCAGGTTCTCCTAACTCCATGCGACAACATTCAAGTTTCACCGTGCCACCTCTATTCCATATCTTAGTTGGCATTGCGAGATAGATGAACTCCACTCCTTCTTCAAGAGCGCCATCTATCTCCTCAGGGCTAGCAGGCATCTCAGTCCGTGTGCGACGGTAAATAATTATAACCTTTTTAACTTTCAGCCTTAAGGCAGTACGAGCAGCATCTATGGCAGCGTTACCACCACCAATAACAGCTACCCTGCTCCCTAATTTTACTTTTTCTCCCAGGCTCACCTTCCTGAGAAAATCAGTGCACTCTATTACGCCTAAAGTATCCTCGCCATCTATCCCCATCTTGATGCCCCTGTGAGCACCAATTGCTAAAAAGATAGCCTCATAGCCTTTTTGAAATAAGTCATCCAGCGATTCCACCCGTGCATTGGTCTTTACTTCAAACCCAACTTGCTTTACTTCCTCTATTTCTCTTTCTAAGACCTTCCTGGGCAGGCGATATTCAGGAATGCCAATTCGCATCATACCACCAGGCACCGGCAGCGCTTCAAACACAATAACATTGTGCCCTAATTTCGTCAAATAATACGCGGCCGTTAACCCTGCTGGTCCTGAGCCTACCACGGCTGCCCGCCTGCCTGTCGGCGGCGCTTTTCTCATATGCTCTTTCCACAAGACGGTGTCTCTTTCGGCCACAAAGTGCTTAAGAGACCTTATGGAAACTGCTTCGTCCACCTCACCACGTTGGCAGACCTCTTCGCATGGATGTATGCAGACACGACCTAAGACTTCAGGAAAAGGAACCTTCTCTCTGATCACCGCGGCTGCCTCAGAATATTTCTTTGTAGCAATAAGATACAGATAGCGAGGTATGTCTATTTCAGCAGGGCAGTTATGCTTACAAGGGACCAGCATTTCCTCACGGTTAGTCCCCACCTCAAGCAATCCTTTCTTGTCCTGGAGAGCGCCAGTGGGACAGACCTGGACGCAGGCACCGCAGAATTTGCAGTTAGCATCACTTAAAGAACTGTCAAGGGCAGTGCCGATGTAAGACTCCTTGCCTCGTTTCATAAAAGATAGCACCTCCACTCCACGCAGTTCATAGCAGGCCCGGACACACCGACCGCAGAGAATGCACTTGTTAAGGTCATGATTAAAGAGAGGATTAGTAGTATTAATCTGGACTTCCTCGGTGGATTTCTTCCAACGTTCCTCAGTGATGCCCAGATATTGGGCTATTGCTTGCAATTCACAGTTCAGGTTTTGAGTACATCTCAGGCAGTCAGCTGAGTGGCTGGCGAGCATTAGCTCCATCGCAATGCGACGCGTTGAGTTGACCTGAGGGGTTTTAGTCTTCACTCTCATTCCATCAGCAGCGAGAGTTGTACAGGCTGTTGGCAGTCCTTTTAAACCTTCAGCCTCAACAATGCATAGCCGACAGGCACCAAAGGGGGTCAGGTCAGGATGGGCGCAGATGGAAGGAATGTAAATCTTAGCTTCTGACGCTGCCTGGAGCACTGTCTTGCCTTTCTCAGTCTTAACTTTATGCCCATCAATATCTAATGTAATCATTTCTGCTAAGGTAAGCTACCAGTAACCTTTGCTATTGCCTTGAATTTAGGCGGGCAGACATCAAGGCATACTCCACACCTGATACATCCCTCTTGATTTATTATATGAATCATCTTTGACTTACCTTTAATTACGCCAACCGGACAGGCTTTAAGACAAGCCATGCATCCTTTGCATTTATCCGGGGAAACATAAAAAGAGATTAACGCCTTGCATACTCTTGCCGGACATTTCTTTTCATTGATATGCGTTTCATACTCCGGACGGAAATACTTTATAGTAGTTAATACCGGATTAGGTGCCGTTCCTCCAAGAGCACAGAGTGAGCCTATCTTAACCGCCTCAGCCAATTCTAACAGCCGCTCTATGTCGCTTGAGTTGCCTTTGCCTTGAGTTATATCAGTTAAAATTTCCAACATCTGCATCGTTCCCTCCCGGCACAGCACGCATTTGCCACAGGACTCATTCTGGGTAAAGGTAAGAAAATATCTGGCGATGTCAACCATACAGGTATCCGTATCGGCAACGATCATTCCACCGGAGCCCATAATAGACCCCGCAGCTGCTAATTGTTCATAGTCAACAGGAAGGTCAAGCGCCGCTTTCGGCAGACAGCCACCTGAAGGACCTCCGGTTTGAATTGCCTTGAATTCCTTGTCATCAGGGATACCTCCGCCAATATCATAAATAATCTCACCAAGCGTAATCCCCATTGGCACCTCAATAAGCCCGGTATTATTTATTTTCCCGGCCAGGGCAAATATTTTGGTTCCTTTGCTCTTTTCAGTGCCATAGCCGGCATACCATTCTCCACTCTTGTCGAAGATAGCCGATACATTAGCCCATGTCTCCACATTATTAATGTTGGTAGGCTTACCCCATAATCCGGAGCTTGCCGGGAATGGAGGGCGGCTGCGCGGGACGCTTCGCTTTCCCTCTATAGAGAAAAGCATTGCCGTTTCCTCGCCACAGACAAATGCTCCAGCTCCAATTTTAACCTTTATATGAAAGTTAAAATCAGAGCCGAGAATATTGTCGCCAAGGAGCCCGTAATCCTCCATCGCCCCTAAAGCAATCTTGAGTCTGGTAATAGCTAATGGATATTCCGAGCGGATGTAGATGTAGCCCATTGTAGTGCCAATGGCATAAGCGCCAATAAGCATTCCCTCCAGCACCGAGTGAGGGTCACTTTCCAGAAGCGCCCTGTCCATAAAGGCTCCCGGATCGCCCTCATCAGCATTGCAGATAAGATATTTTTCGTCTCCCGGCGCCTTGCGGCAGAACTGCCATTTGACAGCAGTGGGAAACCCAGCTCCCCCCCGACCTCTAAGCCCGGAAATTTTGACCTCTTCTATTACTTCATCAGGGCTCATTTTTAATGCTCTCTTTAAGCCGCGGTAGCCATCTGAAGCTATGTAGTGATTGATGTTTTCAGGGTCAATGTAGCCACAGTTGCGAAGAGCTATTCTTTCTTGAGGTTTTAGCACAGGAAGGTCAAAGAGGTTGGGGATGCCGGAGATTTTACTGCTCCCTACTACGCCAAGAGCGAGCGCTGCTACAGGATTATTATTGATAAGATGTTCATTTATCAGTTGAGGAATCATCTCCGTGGTAACATTGCGGTAGGAAACACGAACGCCATCGGCTCCGGCTATGTCAATTAATGGTTCAGCGTAGCAAAGTCCAATGCAGCCAACTTCTATCATATTCGCGGCCAGCCTATTTTTTTTAAGCTCTTTGTTGACTGACTCTATTAGCTTCAGAGCACCAGAGGCTCGCCCACAGGTTGCAGCTCCAACATAGATGCAGGGTTTCTCATCAAGAGCCTTCCATTCTGCTATGGCATTGTGCTGTCGCTGCTCAAAAGTCATTGATTTTCTTCATCTTCACTTTTTTTTTGCTCCCTGTTAGAAGTGGACCAAGAAAGGTCTCCACCTTTTTCATCGTCATCTTACTATGCACATCTTCATCAACTATCACTACCGGCGCCAGGGCGCAACAGCCAACACAGGCAACTCTTTCCAGGCTGAATTTACCATCCTTAGTAGTCCCTCCGGCTTGAACATTTAGTTTCCGCTCTATGGACTCTAAGATATTGATTCCTCCGCGTACATGACACGCTGTCCCCAGGCAAATTTTAATTATATGCTCTCCCGGCCTGGCGAAACGGAACTGAGCATAAAAAGTGGCAATGCTGTATATTTCGTTTTCAGATAAATTTAGGAAACGACTAACCTCATAGATGGCTTCCGGCGGCAGATACTTCTCCGCTTTCTGAATCTCCTGCAAGATAGGTATCAGATTCTCACGGCTTTTTGTGAACTGCTTTATGGCTTCTCTCATTTTGAAATATCCTTTTCTTAAAAAACAAAGCCTATTAGGCTGAAGACTGTTAGGCTATTAGCCATTTCTCTCGGGAGACTAATTTGAGCAAAATATCAAATTTTAACCATTTAGTTAAGAATGTTACTGCTAACAACCTTTAGCTATTTTAATTGCGTTATCAAGGCGATGGAGTGTCTTTTTCTTTCCAAGAAGTGCAATTATTTCAAATAATCCCGGCCCAACTGTACGCCCAGTGAGGGCAAACCGTACCGGATGAATTAAATCGCCGCCTTTTACCCCTGCATCTTTAATTACCTTCCTTGCTCTTTTTTCTGCCTCTTCCTTAGTGAAATCCTCTAATTCGCTCAGCGCGGCGCGATAGGCACCAAGGAGTTCTTTTGTCTCCTTCCGGAGGAGGACACTATTAGCGATATCCTTTTCATAGCTAATCTCAGGAAGAAAGAAAAAGTCTCCATATTCAACTATCTGGGAAAGCCGTTTTATTCTTCCTTTTTCCAGTTCAATGACTTGCTCCAGCCATCCCTCATCTTCATCACCCTGCAAGAGATTCGCTGCCTCAAGGTATGGTTTGATGAGCATAGTAATTTTTTTACAATTACTTCTTTTTATATAATTTCCGTTTATCCAGTCAAGTTTTTTTGTATCATATATTGCTGGATTGCAGCTTATCCGCTTAAGAGAAAACTTTTTAATAATCTCTTTTGTTGATGAGAAAAGCTCCTGATTACCTTCAGGAGCCCAGCCAAGTAGGACAAGATAGTTAACGAGCGCTTCTGGCAGATAGCCTTCCTTGCGATACCAGGAAAGCGATACTGCTCCGGTCCGCTTGCTCAGTTTTTTCCCATCAGTTCCAAGGATCATTGACAGATGAGCAAAAAATGGCGGCTGCCACCCCAGAGCCTGGTATAGCAACAACTGACGCGGGGTGTTGGAGAGATGTTCATCGCCTCTGATGACATGGGTTATTTCCATATTCTCATCATCAACAACATTGGCAAAAATAAAAGTAGGAATTCCATCCGACTTCATAATTACGAAGTCCTCAAGTACACTGTGATTGAATCTAATCTTTCCTCTTACGAGGTCTGTGAACTCCGTTGCTCCGGTATGAGGAATTTTGAAGCGGATTACTCTTTTTCCTCGTGCTTTTTTTAATTTTTCTGCTTCTCCGGTCGAAAGCTGATGACACCGCCCATCATAACCGGGTGGATTTCCCTTTGTCAGCGCCTCTTTTCTTCTTACATCAAGTTCTTCTGGCGAACAATAGCAAAAGTAAGCCTTGCCATTTTTAAGCAGTAATTCCGCATAGTGACGATAGAGAGAAAGCCTTTCTGTTTGAAAATAAGCACCCTCATCCCAGGTAATCCCAAGCCACTTGAGGTCTTCAAGTATCTTCTCAACCGCTCCGCTTGCTGCACGAGCGACATCGGTATCTTCAACTCGCAGAATGAGCGCGCCGCCTTTATTGCGGGCAAAAAGCCAATTGAAAAGCGCAGTTCTTGCTCCTCCGATATGGAGAAAGCCAGTTGGACTTGGAGCAAATCTTACTCTTACTTTCATTCTTGTTGAATGTTGAGGACTGACACTGTTTTCTATTATTCATCAAGAAACTTAGTGGGTATACTTGCGGCACACTTTATCATTGCCTCAATAGCCTTGAGATGTCTCACGAGGGTAGGCAAATTCCCTTTAACCTTAATTTTGCCCTGTGTTGTAGCTTTCGCTGGACCCAATTTCCCCTGGAACACCTGTTTTATGTTGGCATAACTTCCCATTATGACAAAAGGGGCTTTTTGTGCTTCTTCAAGTGTAACCTTCTTTATTTCTCTGCACTCTCCATGCCAGAGGTCTGCCCATACACAAAAATCTTCATCCAGTCCAATAGCTGGTTCAGCCTTGAATATCAACACGACATCCCCTTCCCATGTAGCAGCGGTTCTCTTATACTCCTCATTGGCATTTATTGCCTTTCCAAATTCTGCTATCCATTCCTCACTGGGAAACTTATAAGCCATTTTTCCCTCTCTCTCACAAGCTATTAAGGATTCACAGTTCACAGTTCACGGTTCACAGTTCAGGGGTTAGAATTTCCCGATCCCCGATCCCCGATCCCCGTGAATAGTCTTTGTGCCTTTATTTTATGCTTCCAATAGCACTTGAGCTAAATCCTTTTTAGGAGGAGCCTTCTTCACCATCTCCTTAATTACCGAGTCAAGTTCCTCAGGGTTCCACCTTGCTTTCTCTTTTTTGGTAGCCACATCTACATTATACCACCCTCGGAGAAACCAAACCTTATTTCCCATAACCCTGAATGTCTCCCCGCTTATTTCTTTGGCATTATCAGAGGCTAAGTAAACTACAAGTGGAGACAGATGCTCAGGGTCAAAAATATCAAATTCCCCTGGCTTCGCAGTTCCCATCATTGCCGCCATTGAAGGAGTAGCATCCGTGGTTAGTCTTGTCCTCGCCACGGGAACAACGCAATTACAGGTCACACCATATCTCTCCATTTCCTTAGCCAGAATAATGCTTAAAGCAGCAATCCCTGCCTTAGCGGCTCCATAATTACCTTGACCGGGATTTCCCAAAAGACCAGCATCAGAAGCAGTGTTTATAACCTTCCCCTCATGGTTTCTTCCCGCCTTGTGTTCTTCTCTCCAGTAGGCACAGGCATGCCTGGAGCAATTAAAAGTACCTTTGAGATGGACACCTATTACCGCATCCCATTCCTCTTCCGACATGTTAAACATCATCCTGTCTCGCAAGATGCCGGCATTATTAACCAGAATATTTAGCTTGCCAAATTTTTCTATAGCGCAGTCAATAATTCTCTTGGCTCCCTGGAAATCAGCCACACTTTCATAATTAGCTATAGCCTCTCCACCAGCGCCATTGATTTCCGCTATTACCTCATCAGCAGGGCCAGTAGCCTTACCACTGCCATCAAAGCCTCCACCAAGGTCATTGACCACTACCTTAGCCCCTTCTCTTGCTAAAAGCAATGCCTCCCATCTTCCAAGTCCTCTTCCTGCCCCGGTAACAATTGCTACTTTCCCTTCTAATAACTTTCCCATTGTCTTACCTCCCGACTATTACTTGAGTAAACTCTAAACAGTCTGCAGTCAGCAGTTGGCAGTCACAATTTACCAATCACCAATCACCAATCACTGCTAAATAGCTATCAGCTATCAACTATCAACTATCAGCCTTCAGCCTTCGGAAACTTGAATTTCGGTCATTTGAGTTTTGAGTTTGTTTCGAGTTTCGAGTTTCGTATTTAGGGTTTCGCGCTTTGTGCCTCTGTGCCTCCCTCTTCTACTCTCTACTTACTATAGTCGCAATTCCTACTCCGCTGCCGCCAGATAATGTCTGTATTCCATATTTTAAGTTGTTTTCTGCCAAATAGTGAACCATTTCAAGAAAGTAAATCACTCCACTTGCACCAATTGGATGACCAAGTGCAATGGCACCGCCGGTTGGATTTATCCTTTCATCATCAAAGGCAATTCCATATTCTTTACAAAAAGCAAGAACCGGTGAGGCAAATGCTTCATTTGGCTCAAAAACATCTATATCTTTCATCTGGAGTCCTGCTCTATTAAATGCCTTATTCATTGCCGGGATAGGCCCCAGAAGCATTATGTGAGGGTCACTTGCGGCAACTGCCATAGATACAATTCTTGCAAGTGGCTTAATGCCTAACTCTTTTGCCTTCTCCCCTGACATAAGCATAACCGCAGCCGCACCATCGGCAATTCCCGAGGAATTTCCTGCGGTTACCATTCCTTCAACATTAAAACTTGGTTTTAGTGTCTTCATCTTTTCGTATGCTTCTTCCGGATTATCCAGGGCACTTGGCCGGGGTGTTTCATCAACTTCGCCAATTATCTCTTTCTTATCTCCCTTCAGTACGGTAACAGGCACCACTCTCTTTTTATAACTTTTTAGGTCTCTCATTGTCTTTACTGCTTTCTGATGTGAGCGCAATCCAAATTTATCCAGCTCCTCTCTTTTTAAGTTATACTTCTCTGCAACCATCTCTGCCGCATGACCCATAGGCATGGACATTGCCGAGCTCCTCTGACTTCGCTCAGAAACAATCATCGGAAAAATCGCACCTTCCACCCCGGGAACGGTAGATCCCATGGGATAATGTGACATATGCTCTACTCCGGCGGCTATCATTATATCGCCACAACCGGAAATTATTGCCTGTGCCTGGGCATTTATTGCTTGCAACCCGCCGGGAGCCTGTCTGTCAATTGTCCAACCGGGCACACTCTTGCCAAGTCCGGCGGCAAGTGCAACAATTCTTCCTAAGTTTCCTCCCTGCTCTCCGATTTGTGACAGGCAGGCTACAGCAACATCTTCAATTTCTTCTTCTTTGAACTTCTCACACTTTTGTTTTACTTTCTCCACTAATCCCTCTACTGCAGATGCTAATAAATCCTGGGCAGATATATTTGCAAACTGTCCTCCCTTCGCCATTCCTTTCCAGCCTGACTTACCGGTTGGGGTTCTTACCCCTTCCACTACTACACATTCTCTCATTCTTTATCCTCCTCTATAAGAACCCAACCCTGCTTTTTCTAATGTTTCTCTTTTAGGAACGCCATGACTGTCTAATCCCCGCAATTCATAATACTCCGACAGCATCTTCTCTATATCCGGGACAGAGTTAACCGCTGCCCCTTCCTTAACCGGGGAGAGTATTTTTAATGGCAAGTAATCATCTTCTCTGGTTATACCCATCAAATTATTTAGCTTCCTCTTCAGCAACCATATCCGTTCTCCGCACTCAAGCAATTCATTTAAAGTATAGTCAAATCCTGTAGTTATCCGCAACATGCCGGTAAAATCATCTGCCGTAATACATCCCAGAGCAAAGATACAGATAGGAGCTGCAGAAGCCAATACACCCAGATTTTCCGAGAGATAATGCATCTTTGCCTTGCCTTCACTGGTCTGGGCAAGATAGTCCTTCTCAAACCCTGCCTCTGTATAAGTGGTCATCCCCTGCTCTATGTAGAGGTCCATATGTTGTAGATGACAAGCTCCCCGGTTACTGATGGCATAGCCCAACCCCATTCCATGAAATCCTCTTGGGTCATGCATGGGCACTTCCAAACCCTTTACTTCTACTGTCAGCTTATCAGCACCTCTTCCAATCCGCCTCGCCGCCTCGCGGGAGCCTTCTGCCAGCAATCCGCCTATTTCCTCCCGAAGTGCAATTTTAGGGAGAAGTTCAATGACCGCTTTTACATTACCCCAGGCTAATTCTAATCCTCCGGTATCCTGCGCGGATAACAGCCCTTTTTCATAACACTCCATCGCAAATGCTATTGTGGCTCCACAGGATATGGTATCCATTCCATAATCATTACATAGATAGTTAGCCCTGATTATTGCAGCTAAATCTTTGTTGAGCAGCATAGTGCCGAAGGCAGCACAGGTCTCATATTCAGGGCCCGGGATTTCTTCTGTCTGATAAGGTCCTTCTTTTATTTTTACCACCCTTTTACAGGCTATCGGACAGGAATAACAAGCAAAAGACCTGGTAAGATACTTTTCAGTTAAGATATGACCACCCAACGTCTCAGAAAATTCAAGGTCCTCGCCTATCTCCCAGTTCTTGATTGGTATATCGCCGGTCATCATGCCCATAGACATTGTGGCATCGGTACCAAGTTCTTTTAATGATTGGGCTGTCATATGTTCTTTGGTTTTCTTGATTAACTCTTTCCGTAATTCTCTCGCTTTTTCCGGAATTGAATACTCTACTTTACCTGAGCCGCGCGTAATGATAGCCTTAAGCTTTTTAAAGCCCATCACTGCCCCCATGCCAACTCTACCGGCAAAGTGAACGCCATTATTACTAACAGCGGCATATTTAACTAAATGCTCTCCTGCCTGTCCGATAGAGAGCACCTCAAACTTTTTGCCTCCTGCTTCACTTTTCTGTAATTCATCGGTTACCGCATAGATTCCTTTGCCCCACAAGTGAAAGGCATCACGAAGCTCAACCTTATCATCATCTATAAATAGATATACGGGTTTAGGGGCAACATCGGTAAAGATTATCCCGTCATATCCAGCAAATTTTAATTGTGCCCCAAAGTAACCGCCACAGGTGCTTTCACCCCATATGCCGGTAAGAGGAGATTTGGCGCATACCGCAAATCGGGATACGCCTGGAAAAGTGGTGCCGGTCAGTGGCCCTGTCATAATAAAGAGAGTATTGGCCGGACTGAGTGGCTCCACGCCTGGGTCAAGGCGCTCCAGGAAAAGTTTGGCAGCTACTGCGCTGCCACCCAAGAGACTGCGCTTGGTCTCATTATCCAGTTGAGAGTGTGTAATCGCGCCCGTCTTTAAATTAACTTCCAGGATACAATTCGTATATCCACCCATAATATTCCCCTCCTCTAACAACCTATCTACCTGCCTCATTACCAGGCCTGTTTAAGCACTTTTAGATTCTCCTCCGGGTCCATAGGTTTTGGGTTATATACTATGGCGCCATCGGAGATAGCCAGGTCAGCTATCTCTTCCAACCCATTCTCGGGAACACCTACTTCACTCAATTTCTGGGGCAATCCTGCCTTTTTAGTCAGCTCCCAGATAGCATCTGCAGCCTTTTTGCCGGCATCCTCGTCGCTCATTCCCCTAATATCCACACCTAATGCCCGGGCAATTGCGGCGTATATTTCAGGGCAGGCGTCAAGGTTATACAAAATACCGTGGGGCAGAAGAATACTGTTAGCTATGCCATGCGGCACTCCAAACCGCCCTCCTACCGAATGTGCCAGGGCGTGCACCAATCCCACATGAGTATTACTCATAGCAGCTCCTGCTATACAGGCAGCGATGAGCATCTGCCCCCTGGCAAGGAGGTCATTGCCATCCTCCATCACCCCGGGTAAGTAATTAACAATCAGATGAATGGCATGGAGTGCAAAAGCATCGCTAATAGGGATTCTTTCCGAGGTGTGCATTGACTCAACAGCATGACTCATAGCATCCATAGCGGTAGATGCCGTTAGATGAGGTGGCATTCCCACCGTCATCAATGGGTCAAGTAGCGCCACATTGGGGATAATATAGGTATTGGCAAATACGAGCTTTCGCTTCTCCTGGTGGTCCTTAATGATGGCAGCGAATGTTACCTCGCTGCCCGTCCCGGCGGTGGTAGGTATTGCTATGTGAGGAACTGCCGGCTCGGTTAGCAATTGAAATCCGTCATAATCTTCCAACCTGCCGCCCTCTTTGAGTGGGATAGCAATACCCTTGGCAGTATCTATGACACTACCTCCTCCTATACTCACCAGGCAGTCAACGTTAAGTTTTCTGGCAGTATCGGTACCTTCATTGACAATATGGACGCCGGTATCGGGTTCCACAGCACTGAATGTGCCAACATATCGCCTGCCCAGCGCCTTTTCCACCTGACGGTACAGGTCAGTTTCCACCAAGTGCTTATCGGTGATAATCATCGCTCGCTTACCACCTAATTCATCTACTTCATTGCCTACATCTCCAGCCACTCCTTCGCCAAAGACTATCTTGGTGGGACAACGAAAAATAAAAGACAGGCTCCTATCATAACCCATAAATCACCACCTCCTTTTTATTCATCAAGGAACTCGCTGGGTACTTTCGCAGCGCATTTCACCAGCTCATCAGAAGCCTTGACATACTTCATGATGGTAGGCAAATTCCCTTTCAACTTGAGCTTGCCCTGCATCATGCCTTTTACCGGACCCAGTCTTCCCTGCACCACCTGTTTCCAGTTGGCATAGCTTCCCCTTATGACATAAGGGGCTTTTTGTGCTTCTTCAAGTGTAACCTTCTTTATTTCTCTGCACTCTCCATGCCAGAGGTCTGCCCATACACAAAAATCTTCATCCAGTCCAATAGCTGGTTCAGCGTTAAATATCAGAGCAACAGGCCCTTCCCATGTAGCAGCGGTTCTCTTATACTCCTCATTGGCATTTATTGCCTTTCCAAATTCTGCTATCCATTCCTCACTGGGAAACTTATAAGCCATTTCTTTCTTACCCCCTTTAACATATATATCGTTCCACCTCTATAATCCTGTCGGCGATATTTCTCCTTCCCTCTACAGTGTTTATGGGAATGAGCCCGGAGAGCTTCCTCAGCACTCCAAGCTGAGTATGAAGAGTATCCTCTTTCTCCATAGCAGCAAATACCTGGCTGGCATAATCATCTATCCTCTTCATAGCATCATTTATATAAACCTTTGCCATATTTATCTTTATCTTTGACGCCTCAATCCCAGAAGATTCTATAGACTTAAGCGCTCTCAAGAGACCACTTTCCATAGCATAAGTCTCTATTATAATCTCACTCAGGAACCCCAGAACCTCCTGCTCCTCTATTATTTCTTTTCCATATTTCTGTCCTGCTGCCCCGGTGGTAAGAAGGGCTATCTTCTTCGCCATATCCACGAGCTTCTTCTGATATCCAAGGTGCCCATCTTCTGTGCTGGGGGAGACAGGCTCTATGGTCGGCAGCTCACCGAAGAGCTTCTGGACTACAGAGAGAAAAGGTATCTCGCCTTTTAATGCACGTCTCATGAGCCACCCGGGTATGATAAGCCTGTTTATTTCATTTGTCCCTTCAAATATCCTGTTTATCCTGGAATCTCTATAAATTTGTTCTGCAGGATATTCCTCAGTATAACCATAGCCACCGTGTATCTGGAGCGTCTCATCAGCGACATAATCCAGCACCTCTGAGCAGTAGACCTTGGTAATGGAACACTCAACAGAATATTCCGATATGCACTTTGCGGTCTGCCTGCCAGAATCCTCAGCATTTATATCTACAGTGGTAAGTATCTTATCTATAAGACCACCGGTTCGGTAAGTTATACTCTCCGCTATATATGTCTTGATTGCCATCTCAGCAAGCTTGTGTTTTATTAATCCAAATTGGCATATGGGCTTCCCAAACTGCACCCTTTCCTTGGCATATTTTACCGCTACCTCAATTGCCTTTTTTGCCCCTCCAGTTGCCCCTCCTCCAAGTTTAAATCTTCCCAAATCAAGGATGTTAAACGCTACTGTATGTCCTTTGCCAATTTCAAAGAGGACATTCTCTACCGGCACTTTAGCCTCATCAAGTATTACGTTGGCGGTGGAGGAACCACGAATCCCCATTTTCTTCTCTTCCTCGCCGATGGATACCCCTTCAAAATTCTTCTCTACAATAAAGGCAGTGAATTTGTCGCCATCAACCTTGGCATAGATGATAATAATATCAGCAAATCCAGCGTTGGTAATAAACTGCTTTTCGCCACTAAGCAGATAGTATTTGCCATCATCAGACAGGGTTGCCTTGGTTGCTATCGCCATAGCGTCAGAGCCTGCCATAGGCTCGGTAAGGGCGTATGCCCCAATCTTTTCTCCAGTTGCCAGGGAAGGAAGGTACTTCTCCTTCTGGGATTTGGTTCCAAAGAACACAATGGGCATTGTCCCAATCCCAGTATGAGCACCCATAGTTAAGGCAAAAGAAGCGCCCGGTGCCGTATATTCATTGATTAATAACGAGCCTATCTTACCCAGTGGATCGCCACCATACTCTTCATCTATATCCGCCCCCAAAAATCCTAACTTTCCCGCCATCCGCATCAGTTTAATGGTCAATTCAAAGTCTTTGTGCTCTATCTCTTCCATGTGCGGCAATACTTCGTTTTCTATAAAGTCCTCTGCGGTTTTAATTATCAACTTGTGCTCTTCGGTGAAGTCCTCAGATGTAAATATCTCCTGTGAAGATATTTCTTCCCACAGAAATGAACCTCCCTTTCTAATTTCCTTCCCTTCCACGGCTTCCTCCTTTCTCTATTCTTCTCTCTCAAATACGCCTGCGGCTCCCATACCGCCGCCAATACACATAGTAATCAATCCAAACCTTGCTTTTCTATTTTCCATCTCATAAAGCAGTTTTTGTAGTCAGATATGCCCCGGTGCAGCCTAATGGATGTCCTAAAGCAATAGAACCACCGTTTACATTTAACTTATTCGGGTCAATTCTCAGGGTTTTGACTACATATAACGATTGAGAGGCAAATGCCTCATTTAGCTCTATAAGGTCAACTTGATCTATAGTGATGCCTATATGCTTCAATGTTTTGGGAACAGCCACTACAGGCCCTATTCCCATTAACTCAGGGGCAACTCCACCCACAGCATACGATCTGAATACACCCATCGGCTTCAATCCTAACTCCCTGGCTTTTTCTCTTGAGGTAATCACTACTGCCGCTGCCCCATCATTCATTGGGCAAGAATTTCCCGCAGTCACCGTACCTTTGGCGCGAAAAACCGGTCTTAGCTTTGATAGAGCCTCCATAGAAGTATCAGGCCTTACGGATTCATCTGTGTCAAAGATTATCTCTTTTTTCACTGCCTTTCCATTTTTAAAGCTCCTCTTTGTCAGCTTTAGTGGCAGAATTTGCTCTGTGAATTTCTTATCCTTTAATGCCTTATCTGCTTTTTGTTGACTTTCAAAAGCAAATCTGTCCTGTTCCTCTCTGCTTATATTATATTTTTTTGCCACATTTTCTGCGGTAAGTCCCATGTTTATATACACCTCGGGGAAGTCTTCCATAAGTTCCGGGTCTGGAAGCATTTTATTCCCTCCCAATGGTACAGAGCTTATATGCTCTACCCCCCCCCTGCCACTATCACATCGGCAAATCCGCACATAATCCTCTGCGAAGCAATGGCAATGGCTTCAAGCCCCGAGGAGCAAAATCTATTAACAGTAGCGCCAGGCACCGAATTAGGAAATCCGGCTTTGAGGGCAACGATTTTACCCAGATTCATTCCCGCCTCTGCTTCAGGAAAAGCACAACCGAGAATTACATCATCTATCTCCTCTGAACTCAACCCATCGGCTCTTCTGACAGCTTCTCCTACAACCTCCGAGGCAGTATGCTCCGGTCTCGTATCTTTTAATGCTCCCCTTGGTGCTCTTCCAATAGCCGTCCTCACTGCCGATACTATAACTGCTTCTCTCATCTCTACCACTCCTTTTGTCATCCCACTGGTAAAGTTTAATTCCTCAATGGTTTGTTGGTCTGTAATATATGCTTCATCCTGTCCTGAGACTTCTTCTCTCCACAGAGCGAGATAAACACCTCCATTTCAAGTTCCAATAGATATTTCTCGCTTACCAGGGTATTTTTGTCCAAATCTCCGCCGGTTAATACATAGGCGAGTTTTTTGGCAATGTGGGCATCATAGTCAGATATATATCTCCCCTCTTTCATCGTGTAGATTGAGAGCTCAAGGAGCGCTCTGCCTGTTCTGCTTGTTATCCTGATATCATCTTTGGGCCGATACGGACGGTATCCTTCCTTCACCATAGCAAGCACTGTCTCTTTAGCATCGTGCAGAAAGTAATCCTGATTCATTGTCCACTTATCCTGCTGTCTTAGATACCATAATCTCTGAGCATCCCTGGCGCTTGTAGCCACTTTTGCCATAGCGATAGTTTCAAAGGCTCTCGCTACATAGGGAATAAGGTCAGGTGGGATTCCCGCAGGAGATGCGCTGGGAACTGCAAGAGGCGCCCATTCAATGTTTCTTAGAAGCAACTCCTTGCAGCCGCCCGCGGCAGGAATGAGCCCTACTCCCACCTCTACCAGTCCTATGTAGGATTCAGCATAAGCTCTTACCTTGCCGGCAGCCATGCAAATTTCACATCCGCCGCCTAATGCCATGCCGGATGGAGCTGCCACTACCGGTTTTTCTGATCACTTGAGCCGCATGAGAGCGCCCTGAAGTTGTTGCACCATAAATCGTATTTGCTCCCACTGTTGACTTTGGGCTCCCATAAGAAGAAGCATTAAATTTGCTCCCACACAGAAGTTGCGGCCATGGTTGCCGATAAGGAGTCCTTCAAAGTTCTCCTCTACCTCTCCTACACTGTAGCTCATCATATCAGTCAACTCAGCTCCAATGGAATTTATTGGAGAATGGAATTCCAGGCAGGCAACTCCGTCTCCCAGATCAATTAAGCTTGCCTCAGAATTGGACTTAATCAGTTTTTCTCTTTCTTTCAGGGAAGGAAGAATAATAATTTGTGACTTTTCTTCAATCTCCTCATAGTCTGATTTCTTAAAGTCAAAGTAACAGGATTTCCCATCTTTCTTTTCGTAGAATCGCTCCTTTCCCGAGAGGAGCATCTGTTTTACATTTTCCGGTATTTCTTCCCCTTCTTTCTCCATTCTCTCAACAGATTCTTTGACGCCTATGGCATCCCAGGTTGCAAAGGGACCAAGCTCCCAGTTGAATCCCCATTTCATAGCTTCATCTATTTTTAATATGTCATCTGCTATCTCAGGAATTCTCCTGGCACTGTAAAGCAGCACATCTTTCATTACCTTCCAGGCAAACTGACCCGCTCTATCTTCGCAGTAAACCAGAGTCTTTAATTTCTTTGCAAGTCCTTCCATCCGCTTGATATCCTTAAGAGAAGGAAAATCTACTTTCCTGCACGGAATATAATCCATAGTATTGTAGTCCAGTGAATATATTTCAGAACCTTCTTCTGTTTTTACCTTTTTGTAAAATCCCTGCTTTACCTTCTCACCAAGAAGACCCATTTCCACCATCTTGGTTATAAGTTCTGGAACGACGAATTCTTTTTTTTCATTTTCATCTTCTATGTTGTCATATACATTCTTTGCTACATGAGCAAAAACATCCAGACCAACAAGGTCGGCTGTTCTAAAAGTTGCACTCTTTGGCCTTCCCATGGCAGGACCTGTTATCGCATCAACTTCTTCTACGGTATAACCATCTTCTACCATAGTTCTCATAACTGTTATTATGCCATAGGCACCAATTCTATTGGCAATAAAGTTTGGAGTATCTTTAGCAAAGACAACCCCCTTACCCAGTCTCCATTCGCAGAAGTCTGTCATAAAGGACAATATCTCTTTCTTAGTAGATTTTCCTTCAATGAGCTCAATGAGCCTCATATACCTTGGTGGGTTGAAAAAATGGGTTCCCAAAAAATGCTCTCTGAACTCCTCTGATAATTCCTCGGACATCGCATCTATTGATATTCCTAAGGTATTAGTGCTAACAATAGCTCCTGGTTTCCTGACCTCTTCAACTTTTTTGAATAACCCCTTCTTTATCTCCAGATTCTCCATTACCACTTCAATAATCCAATCCGCTTCTTGCAACCAGTGCATATGGTCGTCAAAATTGCCCGGGGTAATGAGCCTGGCATCTTCTGGCACATAGAATGCGGCCGGTCTTGCCTTTAGCGCATTCTCTATGCCCATTAACGCAAATTTGTTCCTGAAGGCAGGGCTTTCCTTGGTTAATCCTTTCTTCACATCCTCTTCGCTAAGTTCCTTCGGGACAATGTCCAAAAGACAGGTAGGAATGTCTGCATTTGCCAGATGGGCAGCTATCCCACTCCCCATCACACCTGCGCCAAGCACTGCCACTTTCCTTATTTTCCTCTTCATATGAATCTCCTTATATATAAATCTGATTACACAGATTTCTATGCAATTCAGACATTAGAGACACGGGCACTTTTGCATTTTGAAACTCCAGGTTGGGTTAGGCATCTTTAACCACAGTTTAGACAATACAGTAAATATCTTCCAGTTTGTCAAAAAATTAAATTACCCATCCTCGCTAATCTCAACAGCTTTCCTCTCAATAAAATAAAATTGAATTAATTTGAATAGTAAGTAACTCCGTTCCTTGCTCTACACTCTAATTTGCACCTTCTCTGAAGGTATACCAGATGGGCAAGGGTCTCTCCCAGAGCGAACCGCTTTTCCTGAAGGGGGAGGTCTTCTCCAAAGAGCCTCAGACAAATCTCATAGGCAGTGGCTCCGCTTCGAGCAAGAGAGAGGATTTTTTTTAACCGCTGGTGGTGGTGCTCCTCAAGCTCACTAACTCTTTCCCCGGCATTTGTAAAAGAGGAGCCATGCGCCGGCAAAACTAATTTTGAATTAAGAGTCTTTACTTTTTTCAGGGAGGAAAGATAGTCACTTAACGGGTCAGAGGCAGCTCCCGGCCAGAGACTGATATTAGAAGTGATGTGAGGAAGTAGATGGTCACCAGAAAACATAACACCATTTTCCTTGCAATAAAAGCAGAGATGACCATCAGAGTGGCCGGGGGTGTGAATAGCTACATATCTATCATCTCCCAGGGTTATAAGCTCTCCTTCCTCTACCGTCTTCAGCTCAGGATACGGCTGTACAAAGGGAAGAATGAGCTGCATGTGGTTAACTATCTCACTAATTTCCTGTGGCGGCAGACCGCATCTTAGAAAAAAGGCAGAGTAAATATCGTCTCCGCCCCGGTAGTTTAACCAGACGCGCTTCGCTCTTTTCTCATCCGTTGATGAGATAAACACCGATGCCCCTGAAGGCTTTTGCAGCCAGCCAGCGCACCCGAAGTGGTCGGGATGATAATGAGTAAGATAAATAGCCTTAATGTTATCAAGAGCTATCTCGTGTCCGGCAAGCGCCTCTTTCCATGCTATCTGTGAGGGCTGGTAATTGAGCCCGGTATCAATTAGGCTCCACCCTGTATTCCCCTTAATTGCATAACAGTTGATGTGGTCAAGCGCAAAAGGAAGAGGAAGCCTTATCTGGCATATGTTTGCTATAGGTTTTATATAATTTTTTCCTCTTTTAATTTCTCAATTTCCTCCCTGGTAAATTTTAGCGTCTTAAGAACCATCTCGGTGTGCTCACCAAAACCAGGGGGTGGAGCTTTAATCCTGCCCGGGGTTTCAGAAAACTTCATCGGGATTCCAATCTGTTTGATTTTTCCTTCAGTGGGATGCTCAATCTCAGCAAGCATCTCCCGATGAAGTACATTGAGAATCAGAGAAGACTTCCTCAAGAGTATTGACTGGACCACAACAGACCTCAAGCCCTTCAAAAGTTTCCAGCCATTCCTTTTGGGTTTTGGCAAGAAAGATATCTTGAATTTCCTTCGTTACTCCCTCTCCTTCCTCACCAGCAGCAAATTGATGCACTATCAAGTCCTCTCTACTTATGGCAAGGCAGAGATTCCGCCAGAATTTTGGCTCCAGTGCACCAACGGTGATATACCTCTTGTCTTTAGTGGGATAGACTTGATAGCAAGGAAATTCTCCACTCAAAAGCATCTTTCCCGGTGTTGGGATTAGCTTATCGGCGAAATATTTGCCAGCGTGGATGGATAACCATGAAATAGCCCCATCTGTCATAGATATATCAATAAACTGTCCCTTTTTTATTCTTTCCCGGGCAACGATGGCTCCTAAAATAGCGATAGCTGCCATTAAGCTTCCACCCCCGATATCTCCAATCTGCACTCCAGGGATAACAGGAGTTCCATCAGAGCTACCAGTTATACCCAGGATTCCGGCAACTCCGAGATAGTTTATATCATGCCCAACCATATCTTTGTAGGGACCATCCTGGCCATAGCCAGAGATAGCACAAAAGATAATCATGGGATTAATCTTTTTTGCCTCCCCATAGCCGACCCCAAGACGGTCCATTGTCCCTGGCCTGAAACTTTCCAGAACAACATCATGCTCTTTAACCAGCCTGAGAAAGATTTCTTTCCCCTTTTCGCGCTTCAGGTCCAATATCATGCTTTTTTTGTTGCGATTGATAGATAGGAAATTGGAACTTTCTTTTTTTATAAAAGGTGGAAGCCATCTTGCATAATCCCCTCTCCCTGGCTCCTCAATCTTGAGTACATCTGCCCCTAAGTCTGCTAATATCATTGAACAGAATGCTCCAGGCAGCAGCCGCGTCAGGTCCAGAATCTTAATTCCTTCTAAAGGTGCGGTCATAGTTTTGCCTCAGAGGCTACATTTATCATTACTTCTGTGCCCTCTTGATTTTTCACCGACATTTCGCACTTAATTGCATCTCCTTCTTTTCCGACCACCTTCCCTTCTATCGTAATTGTATCCTCCGGCTTTACCGGGCTAACAAAACGTACCTTAAGTTTTTTAAGTCGGCCGGGGTCTCCCAGCCAATCAATGTTCATCTGAGAAACAAATGCCATGGTACAGAGCCCATGCAGGATATTTCCTCCCAAACCAACGGTTTTTCCCCACTCCGGGTCTATGTGAATTGGATTAAAATCCCCCGAGGCTCCTGCATAGAGTATCGGCTGATATTTTCCCACATCCTTTCGCAAAGGGGGAATTGAGTCACCTACCTTTACATCCTTAGTCTTAATCATCGTTTACCTCCTGATAACCATCCTCCAGACTGCTCTGGTAACTACCTCTCCCTGTTGATTTATGGAAATAGTCTCCAGCGATATAAAATTCAGCCCTTTCTTTTCATAGATTTCTGCTATACGTCCTTCAGTAGCAATTACATCTCCAGCTTTGACTACTTTAAAAAACTCAAACTCCTGCTCACCATGAACTATCATCGGCAGATTTAGAGACAGCTCTGAATCAAGAACCCAATTTTCCAGCACTTCCCTGGCATAGATAGCTGCAAAAAGGGGAGGGGCAATAATCCTGCCATACTGCGAACTTTTAGCCTGTTCCTCATCCAAATAGAGAGGATTCAAGTCGCCCACTGCCCGGGCATATTCCTTTATTTTCTCCTTACACACCTCATAAGTCATAGGAGAGTACTTCCTGCCTATAAATTTAGGGTCTATCACTTTAAAATCACCTCCTTTTAAAATTACGGCAGACTTCTGCTGCTTTTGACTCCAATTCTATTATATTCTCCAAAACTCTGGTAATCTCAAGATAATCCTTTAAGTTGCCTTCACTTTTTTCCTTAAAAAGAGCAGCGAGTCGGTGCCAGACTTTGACATTTTTTGAAAAAAGCCCTATAACCTCATCAAGAGAAGCATCTTTTATGTATGCTCTCAACTCTTCTAAAAATCCTAAGTAGGGCATACGAAAAGCAGCGCCTCCGGTGCCTCTTTTTTCAATCTGCTGGTAAGCAAATCTCTCGCACCACGACCTTGATTCAACATCTTCCCACGCTGGAAGGTCTTCTCTTAGATTTTTGAGGGACTGAATGCCCACACCACTCATAATATGCCTTTCTCCCCACGAGCGGATGGCAGAGATAGCAACCCTGACTATGTCTATGTCGCTTTTATTTATCCTTTTATTAATTGTAAAGATTATATTTTTCTTCATATATGGCGGGGTCTCACTCGCACTTGCCAGAATGAGGTCGGTTATGCTGACTGTCTGAGCCTCCGGTCTTAGTGTATCTGAAAGGTAAACCTCATTATTTTCTTCATCAAATCCCCAAACAACAACTATATGCCCATTAAAATGAACTTTTGTATCAAAGTAAGGGAGGTAGAAAATATCTGTCCTCGCCATTACAGGTATATCAACTCTAATATAATCCTTTACAGCAAGCCACGATTCAGCATTCTCTAACCCGGACTCAATCATGAAGGGAAGCCCGGTGTTCTTGATAAAAGTTTCTTCAAAAAATCCAAATCTGGTATGAATAATCTTGACAGGGTCAAAAGAACGATCTGAAAAATAATAAAAAGACGGAGCCTCACCCAGACCTATGACCATATCTTCACTTATGTTACATCCACAGTAACTCAGGAGGTTTCTGAGCCCTGAAGAACCACAATGATAGCCCGGATAATGCTTGTAGTTTTGTATAATATGTCTCATCGTTCCGTTCAGGGAAAATCAGTCAACAAATGTATTTTTATTTAGTTGCTTTAAACATTTGCTCCAATATTGGAAATAAATCAACATCTTCTCCATTGGAGAGGATTATGCCGCCTATATTTGTTTCAGGGTTAAAAAACATAACAGTCCTGATTCCCATTTCTATTCCTATATGCCCAAATAATTCCTGACCAATTCTTGAATCATAATACCATCCAAGCCCAAATACGTTCTGCACTTCGGTAAACTGCCTGTCTTTCATTAATTCAATAGTTGAACTCAGCAGCAACTGCCTGCCATTGATGGCGCCGCCCCGTATATATGCCAATAAGAAATTTGAAATATCATTAATTGTTGTCATTAATTGCCCGGCTGGATAATCGGCAAAAGTATAGTGTTGATATGGCTGCCAATCTGTATTGTAAGGAACTGCTTTTCGGCTGATGTCAATATCTTTTAATTTCCATGCAGTGCTGGTCATTCCCAATGGAATAAATATGTTTTCTTTACAATACTCATCAAAGGGCTTGCCTGAAATGTTTTCAACTAAATATCCCAGGAGAGCAAAGCCAACATTGGAATAATCGTAATAAGTGCCCGGTTTACTTTTATGAAAATTTTCTACTTCTGAATAGTGCTCGCCACCAGGCACAAAATAATCGCGTAGAAAATCGCCTAAAGCGACGGGGGAATCTTTGCCCCAGCTATAAACCTCGTAATCATTATCATTTATACTGGAGGTATGGGCAAGTAGCATCCTGAAGGTAATATGTTCATTCGGGTAATTCGGGTTTATAACCTGAAATGGCAAATAATCATTGACATTATCATCTAAATCAAGCCTCCCTTTTTCATATAATTGCATAATTGCAGTTGCCACAACCGGCTTTGATACTGAAGCCACCATAAATATAGTTTCCCCAGAAACTTTTATCTGGTTAGCTATATTTGCGTATCCAAATGAATTTACCCATATTATTTCATCATCTTTTATAATGCTAGCAGATAAGCCGGGTATTCTTTTCGACTCCATTTCTTGCTTGATGAAACCATTAAGGCAATCAAATGTTATTACTGCATTTATGTTTTGCCCGTTGCAACCAACAGTAAATGAAATTAAGGCAAGAGCAGTAAGAACTACTATTATTTTTTTCATAATTTTATTCTATACAAAAACAATCTCGTTAGCCCTATAAAAATTGATTAGAGGACTGGGTTTGGGGAAATCTTTCCTGTCTGT
>NDHY01000005.1 GCA_003574845.1 candidate division NPL-UPA2 bacterium Unc8 | reverse complement strand
CATGTAGCTCAGTTGGTAGAGCACATGCATGGTAAGCATGAGGTCACCGGTTCGACCCCGGTCGTGGGCTGTAAAAGGTAAAAAACAGGAGGACCCTAACTATGGCAAAGGAAAAGTTCATACGGAGCAAGCCGCATGTAAATGTGGGAACAATTGGTCATGTTGACCATGGCAAGACTACCTTGACTGCCGCCATCACGCGGGTTCTTTCTGCTAAGGGAGGAGCCGTAGCAAAGAGCGTTAGTGAGATTGATAGTGCCCCGGAGGAGAAGGAAAGGGGGATCACAATTCAAATCTTCCACGCTGAGTATGAAACAGAAAAACGCCACTATGCTCACATTGATTGCCCAGGGCATGCTGATTACATCAAAAACATGATTACCGGAGCTGCTCAGATGGATGGAGCAATACTGGTGGTCTCAGCCGCTGATGGGCCAATGCCCCAAACCAGAGAACACATACTCCTTGCCCGCCAGGTAGGAGTTCCCTACATTGTCGTTTTCTTAAACAAAGTTGACCAGGTAGATGACCCGGAGATATTAGAGCTTGTTGAACTTGAGGTGCGTGAACTTCTCTCTGAGTATGAGTTTCCCGGAGAAGAAATTCCGGTAATCAAGGGAAGCGCTCTTGAGGCATTAAATACTCCAGATGTCGAGAATAGTAAGTGTGATAGCATCAAGGAGCTTATAAAAGCCGTTGATGAATATATCCCTGTCCCAAAACGGGACATAGACAAGCCCTTCCTGATGGCAATAGAGGATGTTTTCTCCATCACTGGCCGGGGGACTGTGGGCACTGGCAGAATTGAAAGAGGAGTGGTAAAGGTAGGAGATGAAATAGAAGTCATTGGAATGACTGATGAGATAAAAAAAGCAGTGGTGACAGGAGTAGAGATGTTCCGTAAGACCCTTGATAGTGGTCAGGCCGGAGACAATGCCGGACTTCTCTTACGTGGAGTGGAAAAGGATGTTGTAAAAAGAGGGCAGGTATTTGCCAAGACAGGCTCCATAACTCCTCATACCAGGTTTAAGGCTCAGGTGTACATCCTGAAGAAAGAGGAAGGTGGCAGACATACTCCATTCTTTAATGGTTACCGCCCTCAGTTTTATTTTCGCACAACAGACGTAACCGGGATAACTAAACTTCCTAAGGATGTTGAAATGGTGATGCCTGGTGATAATGTAACCATTGAAGGAGAGCTAATTACCCCTATTGCCATGGAGAAGGAATTGCGCTTTGCCATAAGGGAGGGAGGACGCACCATTGGAGCAGGAGTTGTTTCTGAGATTATTGAATGAGTAACTACTCAAGAAGTCAGAATACCTGAATAGTTATCTGGAATTAAGGAGGTTGTCTGATTGGCAGAGAAAAAAGGTTTCTGTTGTCAAAAAGCAATGAATCAAGATGCAAGAAATAGCTATTTTAGCCTGTGTGGAGTGCAGGAGGAGGAACTATTCGGTTGGTAAGCGCAAGAAGCAAAATCCTGGCCGACTGGAGCTGAGGAAATATTGTCGATTCTGTCGTAAACATGTAGTTCACAAAGAGACAAAGTAAGACATCCTGATAATAAGACTATAATTAATGAGGTTATATTAGAGGGTCTGTAGCTCTAACTGGAGAGAGCGCTGGACTCCAAATCCAGGGGTTGGGGGTTCGAATCCCTCCAGGCCCGTTTATGTTTGAGGGATTAACTTGTTCAGGAGAATTGGGAAGTTTTTTGGTGAAGTTCGGTCGGAGATCAAAAAGGTATCCTGGACAAAGAGAAGTGAATTAATTGCTTTGACCTTTATGGTTATAATTATCGTTGTGCTCGCTGCCATCTTTATTGGTATTATTGATCGAATGTTGTCAGAAGTAGTCGGACTTATGATGGAAAATTGAGGGTAGGCTGTGAGTAAATGGTATGCAGTTTGCACTCTCCCTGGGCGTGAGGAGAAGGTGGGGTTAGAGCTGCAAAATCGGATTAACTCTAAATCAATGCAGGATGTAATTACCAATGTCTTCATTCCTACTGAAGAGGTGATGGAGATAAGAAGGGGAGAGAAGCGCATTGTTAAAAGGAACCTTTTCCCCGGCTATATTTTAGTAAAAATGAAGTGGAGCGAGGAGGGGCGGCTCCTTATAAAGGAAACTTCTGGAACAATCAAGTTTGCAGGTTCTAATAATGAACCTGCTCCGTTGGAGGATGATGAGGTTGAGAAAATATTACAGGTGGTTGAAAAGAGAAGGGAAAAGCCGCAGTCAAAAAGTGTCTTTGAGAAGGGGGAAAGAGTAAAAATCATTGAAGGCCCATTTGTCAGTCTTGAGGGTATTGTGGGTGAACTAAATCCGGAGAAAGGAAAGTTGCAAGTAATGATTTCTATCTTCGGAAGAGAAACTCCTGTGGAACTTGAATGTTGGCAGGTGGAATCAATATAAGGGTTGCGAAAGAGTAACATTCTTTCACAACCCCTAAGGGTTTTTGAGATGGCAAAGCAAGTTATCGGAAAAATAAAATTACAAATTCTTGCTGGTAAGGCTAATCCTGCTCCTCCGATTGGCCCGGCTCTTGGGCAGCACGGAGTTAACATTATGGAATTTTGTCAGGCTTTTAACTCTAAAACCCAGGGGAAAGGCGGGGTAATTACTCCTGTTGTGATTACTGTTTATCATGACAGAACTTTTTCTTTCATTATAAAATCACCCCCTGCTTCTGCTCTCCTGAAGCGCGCTGCGTCAATAGCTAAAGCATCGTCCATGCCGGGAAGAGAAAAAATAGCTCAAGTTTCAAAAGAGGAGGTTCGCAAAATAGCAGAGATCAAACTTGCTGACCTGAATGCAGTAACTATTGAAGGGGCTGTACTGGTAATAGAGGGAACGGCACGAAGCATGGGAATAGAAATAAACTGAAGGCTACTGGAAAAATATG
The DNA here is from genome assembly GCA_003574845.1 of candidate division NPL-UPA2 bacterium Unc8. Taxonomy (GTDB): domain Bacteria; phylum NPL-UPA2; class NPL-UPA2; order NPL-UPA2; family NPL-UPA2; genus NPL-UPA2. Next base: position 69,134 of record NDHY01000005.1, on the reverse strand, counting down.
AGTAAGAGAGGAAAGAGATATTCTGAGTCAGAGAAGCTTTTGGAAAAGAAGAATTATTCATTGTCTGAAGCTATTGCTCTCTCCAAGCAAATGGCTAAAGCAAAGTTTGATGAGACCATTGAGGTTGCATTCCGACTTGGGATAGACACGCGGAAAGCAGATCAACAGGTGAGAGGAGCCTTATCTCTTCCTTATGGGATAGGAAAAGAAAAGAGCGTTCTTGTCTTTGCTAAGGGAGAAGCGGCAAAAGAGGCGACATCAGCAGGAGCAGATTTTGTTGGTGCTGAAGAGTTAATTGAAAGAATAAAAGGAGGATGGATGGGGTTTGATACCGTTGTAGCCACTCCGGATATTATGAAGGAAGTAGGGAAAATTGGCCGTCTTCTTGGTCCACGAGGATTGATGCCAACTCCAAAGGTGGGAACAGTTACCACTGAGATTGGCAAGACTGTGGAGGCAATTAAAAAAGGGAGAGTAGAGTTTCGTTCTGATAAGTCCGGGAATGTTCATCTTCCAGTGGGAAAGAAATCATTTGACGATGATCGTCTGCGGGGAAACATCTTAGCAGTTATTGCGGCAATAAAGGACGCAAGGCAGCCTTCTTGCAAGGGGACTTACATACGTTGCATTACTATTTCCTCAACTATGGGTCCCGGGGTAAGGCTTGATCTTCGGCAGATAATGTAGGATTAAGGTGTCAAGAGAACTTAATAAAATAGCAGTCCGCGAGCTCGGGGAAAGAATGGAACAAGCACGCACGATAGTAGTTATTGACCATCAAGGAGTTGATGCTCGCTCCCTGGATACCTTGCGCCATCGTCTGCGGGATGCGAAAGCTGATTATCAGGTAGTGAAAAATACTATTGCTCGCCTTGCTGTTAGGGATATTGGGCTAACTATATTTGATAAGCTTCTTGTTGGTTCAAATGCATTTGCTTTTACTGATGAGGAGCCAGGGCAGTTGGCAAAGATACTCTTGCATTTCGCCGGGGAGCAGAAGCGGTTTGCCATTAAAGGTGGCGTATTTCAGGGTGAGATGCTGAAACGGGAGAGGATTGAGCTCTGGGCAACACTTCCAGTGCGAAGTGAGGTTCTCTCCTCACTTATCATTAATCTTAAAGCGCCTTATGCAGGGCTGGCTATGACGCTTGGCGGGATAATGAGAAAATTAATCCACATTATTGAATTGATTAAAGAGAAGAAAAGTAGTGGATAAAAAGTAGGCTCTGTGGTCTGTAGCCTAATAGTCTACAGTCTAATAGCCTACAGTCTAATAGTTTACCGTTGGGGGGGGTGAGGTTTAAATGACAAAGGAAAAGAAAAAGACAGCAACTGTGAAGGAGATGGAGGAAGAGGAAGAGGAAGAGGTAAAGGTAAAGGTAAAGGTAAAGGTAGAGGAAGAGGTAAAGGAAGAGGTAAAGGTGGAGGAAAAGAAGGCAGGGATTTCCCCGGATATGGAGAGTGTCATTCATGTAATTGAAAATATGACGGTACTACAGCTCTCGCAACTCGTTAAAGCTATTGAGGATAAGTTTGGGGTTACCGCTTCAGCGGCGATTCCGGTAGCAGCGACTCAGCCCGGCGGCGGAGCAGTAGCGGCAGAAGAGAAGACCGAGTGGACTGTAGTCCTTGCGGCGATAGGAGATAAGAAAATACAGGTAATCAAGGAAGTGCGAGCTATAACTAACCTTGGGCTGAAGGAAGCAAAGACATTGGTTGAAGAGGCTCCCAAGACAGTGATGGAGGGTATTACAAAGGAAGAGGCTGAAAAAGTCAAGTCTAAGTTAGAGTCAGTAGGAGCTACTGTTGAACTAAAGTAATATGCTGTCACGAAACTCGTTCCAGGCTTAATAATTAAATAGCAGCACTTTCGTGACGTCCTATAAAGGGAGAAACTTATGAGGCAAATGATTGAAAGGAAAGGGTTTGCCAGGATTCCTGTGGTGATGGACCCTCCTGACCTTGTAGAGCTCCAGAAACACTCGTATGATGAATTTCTTCAGGAAAAGATGCATCCTGATAAGAGGCGGCAGCAGGGGCTGGAGGCTGTTTTCAGAGAAATATTCCCAATCACTTCTGATGATGGAAAATGTTCCTTTGAGTTTTTAAATTACTCTATTGAAAAACCAGGGTATACCATTGAAGATTGCCAGCAAATTGGGATGACCTATGCTGCTCCACTTAAGGCAAGGATGAGGCTGGTCCTGCATGATAAAGGCGGTGAGGATAAAGATATCAGAAAGCAAGAGGTGTATCTTGGAGAGATTCCTCTGATGAGTGAGAATGGTAGCTTTATCATTAATGGAGTTGAACGCGTCGTCGTTGGTCAACTACACCGCTCTCCTGGTGTCTTTTATGATGAGAAGGTGCATTCCAGTGGGAAAAGGCTCTACTCAGCAAAGATTATTCCTCATCGCGGAGGGTGGATAGAGTTTGAGTTTGATCGTCACGGTCTTCTCTGGGTAACGATTGACAGGGGCCGTAGGGTTTTAGCAACTACGTTCTTGCGTGCCTTTGGCTATTCTTCAGATGAGGAAATCATAAAACTCTTTTACGATATTGAGATGGTGAAACTGGGCGCTACTCTTCAGGAGAATCAGAAGATAATTGGTCGCCTTCTCGCTGAAAGTGTCATCATTAGAGAGGGGGCAAGTGTACCTCTTGGAACTGAGTTGAATGCTGAGATTTTAGCTGAGATTGCCAAAGAACGAACCAACCTCAGGCTAATTATCCTTACGAAAGAGGGAAAATCAATTATCGATACCTTAAAAATGGATCATTGCTGTACCCGGGAGGAGGCTCTCATTGAGATTTATCAGCGACTCCGTCCGGGAGAACCGACAACTACTGAAAGTGCGAGTAGATATTTCCAGAGGCTATTTTTTAGTTCTAACTATTACAGTTTAGGCCGTGTTGGTCGCCATCGGTTAAATCAAAGATTAGGGACAAACGTTTCTGAAAACATGACCTCTTTGAGGAAAGAAGACTTAGCTGGAATTCTCCGCTACCTACTCAAGTTAGAGAGCGGGGATAACTCAGTTGATGACATTGATCACCTTGGCAATCGTCGCCTGAGGTTAGTTGGAGAGCTTGTTGAGGCCCAATTCCGCATTGCCCTTGCGAGAATGGAGAGGAATATTAGGGAAAAAATGAACAGTCGGGAATTAACTGACCTCTGGCCAAGAAATATGATTAATTTCAAAGTTGTTTCCTCCGTCCTCAAAGACTTCTTTGGACGCAGTCAGCTCTCCCAATTTATGGATCAGATAAATCCTTTGGCTGAATTAACGCATAAGCGTCGTATCTCTGCTCTTGGCCCCGGAGGGTTGAGTAGAGAGAGAGCAGGCTTTGAAGCAAGGGATATTCATTTCTCGCATTATGGGAGAATCTGTCCTGTGGAGACTCCTGAAGGACTGAACATCGGGCTTATTGTCTCGCTTTCTACTTATGCGCGAACCAATAAGTATGGGTTCCTGGAAACTCCTTACCGCAAGGTGAAGGACAGGAAGGTTACCAATGAGATTGCATGGCTTTCCGCTGATGTTGAGGATAACTATTTTATTGCACAGATAAATACAGAGCTTGATGAACAAGGTCGGCTTAAGGATGAAGAGGTTTTTGCTCGCTTCCGGGATGACTTTATTATGAAGCCCGCGCATGAGATAGAGTACATGGATGTCTCTCCCTTGCAACTGGTGAGCGTCTCTGCTGGCCTTATTCCATTTCTTGAGCATGATGATGCCAATCGGGCATTGATGGGGTCAAATATGCAAAGACAAGCAGTTTCACTCTTGAGGACAGAGGCGCCATTGGTGGGAACGGGGCTGGAGTCCACCGTTGCCCGTGATGCTGGTGCGACAGTCATTGCCCGGACTGCTGGAAGAGTAGAGCGGGTCATTGCTGATGAAATTATTATTCGGGGAAGATCTGGCACAAGAAAATACCCGCTGCAGAAATTTTACCGTTCAAATCAGAATATTTCTCTTAACCAGAAGCCACTTACCTATCCTGGTGATTTGGTGAAGGCTGGAGAGATAATTGCTGATGGTCCGGCGACATCTGGCGGGGAGCTGGCATTAGGAAAGAATGTCCTGGTAGCATTTATGCCTTGGCGTGGCTATAACTTTGAGGATGCTATTCTGATCAGCGAGAAGATTGTTAAAGATGACATCTATACTTCAATCCATATTGAGGAGTTTGAAGTTGAGGAGCGTGATACAAGGCTTGGGCCGGAAGAGATAACAAGAGACATCCCGAATGTTAGTGAAGATACTCTTGGAAACCTTGATGAGAATGGGATTGTGCGCATTGGAGCAGAGGTGAATCCAGGAGATATCCTTGTAGGTAAGGTAGCTCCGAGAGGTGAGACAGAGCTGTTGCCTGAGGATAGACTTCTGAGGGCAATCTTTGGGGAAAAAGCGGGTGATGTGCGTGACGCTTCCTTGAAGGTTCCCCCTGGCGGCGGCGGAACGGTTATTAATGTCCGGGTTTTCTCACGCCAGAGTGGAGCGCTTAACACTACCACTCTTTCTTCTGGGGTCAATAAGGTAGCTAAGGTCTATATTGCAGTAAAGCAGAAGTTGCAGGTTGGCGATAAGCTTTCTGGAAGACACGGAAATAAGGGAGTAGTCTCCTGCATACTTCCCGAGGAGGATATGCCATATCTGCCTGATGGGACACCTGTAGAGATTGTCATTAACCCACTGGGAGTTCCTTCCCGAATGACTCTTGGGCAGATATTAGAGGCTCATCTTGGCTGGGCTGCTCATGCCATGGGAATATATGTTTCAAGCCCTGTCTTTGATGGAGCCAAGGAGAAGGACATTAAAGACTTACTCTGCAGTGCTGGCCTCCCGGAGAATGGCACAACTACTCTCTATGACGGCTACACCGGTGAGCCATTTACCAATAAGATAACGGTTGGGTACATCTACATAATGAAATTGAATCATCTGGTTGACGAGAAGGTTCATGCCAGGGCAACTGGGCCCTACTCTCTTATTACCCAGCAGCCACTTGGCGGTAAAGCTCAGCTTGGAGGGCAACGATTTGGCGAAATGGAGGTATGGGCGCTTGAGGGATATGGAGCCGCCCATATCTTACAGGAACTTCTTACTGTAAAGAGCGACGATGTAGCCGGTCGCGCAAGAATGTACGAGTCAATTGTTAAGGGAGAAAACGCTTTTCCACCAAGCACCCCGGAATCATTTAATGTTCTCACTCGCGAACTACAAAGCCTCTGTCTTGACATAAGATATGAAGAAAAAGTAGGAGAAAAAGTGTTTTTGTCAAGACGTGATACTGGCAATATCTCAATTGGCATTGCCTCCCCAGAGGCAATTTTTTCCTGGTCACGTGGTGAAGTAAAGAAACCTGAAACTATAAACTATAGAACATTTAAGCCTGAAAAGGATGGGCTCTTCTGTGAAAAGATTTTTGGCCCTGCCCACGATTGGGAATGTCATTGCGGTAAGTACAAAAGGATTAAGCATAAGGGAATTATCTGTGATTATTGTGGGGTTGAGGTTACTCGCTCGGAGGTGAGAAGGGAGCGAATGGGACATATAAAGTTAGCATGTCCCGTTGTTCACATCTGGTTCTTTAGGATTGTTCCTTCTCGTATCGGAGCAATACTGGAAATGAGTATGCGCGACCTTGAAAAGGTAATTTATTATGAAAAATACGTAGTAATTGACCCAGGAGATAGTGGGTTAAAAAAAGGAACCTTGCTAATGGAAGAGGAACGTTGGCTGTACCAAAAGCAGTTTGGTTCCTGCTTTAAAGCAGAGATAGGAGCCGAGGCGATTAGGGAGCTGTTAGAGATGGTCTCTCTTGATGAACTGGTGGCAACTCTCCGCGCCGGTCTTGAGAAAGCTACTTCTTCGTCGGCACAACTACGAATTATGAAGAGATTAAGGATAGTAGAGGGCTTTCGCCAATCAGATAATAAGTTAGGGTGGATGGTTATGGATGTAATTCCTGTTCTTCCTCCTGATCTGCGCCCACTTATTCCACTTGACGATGGAGGAAGATTTGCCACATCAGACCTGAATGACCTATATCGCCGTATACTAAACAGGAATAGTCGGCTCAGGAAATTGCTGCAGGACCCAGTTACTCCGGGGATTATCATTCGCAATGAGAAGCGGATGCTACAGGAGGCGGTTGATGCTCTCTTTGACAATGGATGTCGCGGAAAACCTATAGTAAGGGCAGGAAATAGGCCGCTAAAGTCGTTAAGTGATGTGCTTAAAGGAAAGGGGGGAAGATTTCGGCAGAATCTCCTTGGCAAACGTGCGGACTACTCAGGGCGCTCGGTTGTTGTTGTCAACCCAAAGCTTAAATTCTCTCAATGCGGGCTTCCAAGGAGGATGGCACTGGAATTATTTGAGCCATTTATTCTTGAAAAGCTAAGAGAACGTGGATTAGCACACACTATTAGAGGTGCTAAGCGCACCTTCGAAAAAATAGGGCATGAGATATGGAAGATTTTAGAGGAGGTTGTTAAAGACCACATGGTCCTTCTGAATAGAGCGCCAACATTGCATCGTCTTGGTATTCAGGCATTTCAGCCTACCCTGGTAGAAGGGAATGCCATTCACATTCATCCTTTGGTTTGTACTGCCTTTAATGCAGATTTTGATGGAGACCAAATGGCTGTTCACATTCCGCTTTCTACTGAGGCGCAGATGGAGGCTTATCTTCTTATGCTCTCCTCCCGCAATGTCCTTTCGCCAGCGAGTGGTGAGCCGATTGCGGTTCCTACCCAGGATATTGTTCTTGGCTGCTACTATCTGACAAAAGAGAGAGCTGGAGCAAAGGGAGAGGGCAAAATATTCTCTGACCCTGGCGAGGTTGAGATTGCCTGGAGGAATGGCTATGTTGATATCCAGGCCATGATAAAGATATGCAGAGGGAGAAAGTTAGTGACAACCACGGTTGGCAGAGTCATCTTTAATACTCTGCTTCCTCCCCTAATTCCCTTCGTTAATCAGGAATTGAAGAAGTCTGACCTCTCTCATCTTATTGGCATTGTTCATCGCCAGTGTGGCGCTGAAGAGGCAGTGCAGCTCTTAGACAGTATCAAGGATATTGGTTTTGAGGTTGTTACAACTGCAGGGATTTCTATTGCTATTGATGATAGTGTAATTCCACCGGCGAAGAATAGTATTTTAAAGGAAGCAAAGGGTAAAGTTAATGAAATTAAGGAACAATATCATCGTGGGCTGATTACCAACGGGGAAAGGCACAATAGAATTATTGACCTGTGGACCCGCTGCACTGATAAAATTTCTAACCTTGTTTTTGAGCAGATGGAGAAAAGTAGTAAGGATGGTCAATTTAATTCAATCTTTATGATGGCTGATAGTGGAGCGCGTGGTTCACGGCTACAGATCAGACAATTAGGGGGGATGCGTGGGTTAATGGCCAAGTCATCTGGAGAAATTATTGAGACTCCAATTACTGCTAATTTCCGTGAGGGGTTAACAGCCCTTGAATATTTTCTCTCTACCCATGGAGGAAGAAAGGGCTTAGCTGATACAGCGTTAAAAACAGCTGACTCCGGCTACCTGACACGAAGGTTAGTGGATGTTGCTCAGGATTTGATAATTACTGAGGAGGATTGTGGGACGCCAAATGGCATTGAAGTAGAAGCAATCTATGGTGGTATGGAGGAGCTCGTTTCTCTGGGAAAAAGAGTGGTGGGAAGAATAGCATGCGATGATATCATTATTCCGCAATTAGGCAATATTATAGTTAAGAACAGAGATGAAATAACAGAGGAACTGGCAGATGTGATTGAGGAAGCAGGGATTGAAAGAGTCAAAGTGCGCTCTCCTTTAACTTGTGAAACAAGACAGGGGATCTGCCGGCGATGTTATGGCCGCAATCTATCTACTGGCCACCTCGTTGAGCTCGGGGAAGCAGTAGGGGTAATCGCTGCTCAGAGTATTGGTGAGCCAGGAACACAGCTGACAATGAGGACATTCCATGTCGGAGGGGCAGCTCAACGAGTTATAGAACAGTCAGCGGCTTTTGCTCGTGATGATGGTGTTGTCCACTATTATAGATTAAAAACGATTAAAAACAAGGAACAGCAAACCATTGTGCTTAATCGCAATGGCGCTATTCTCATCTGCAATAAGGAAGGAGGGGAACTTGAGCGACACATAGTTCTTCCAGGGGCAGTAATCGCTTGTGAGAGTGGAGTGAGTGTTGCCAAAGGAGATTTACTTGCGAGCTGGGACCCGTATATGCGGCCTATCTTGAGTGAGATTGAGGGAAATGTTGAATTTGAAGACATTGTACTTGGGGTGACGGTCCAGGAGGAGTTTGACCGAGCAACCGGGCTAACGACAAAGGTAATTACTGAACACAAAGCAGACCTTCATCCGCAAATTGTAATCAGAGATGCCAGTAAACAAATTCTTGGTTACTATGGACTTCCACCTCGGGCATGTATAGTTGTTCGGGAAAGAGACAGGGTTTCTCCTGGAGATTTACTATCTAAGACACCACGGGAAGTTGCTGGAACTGTTGATATTACCGGTGGCCTTCCGCGAATAGTAGAATTATTTGAAGCTCGCCGACCAAAGAACCCAGCAGTTATTACTGAGATAGACGGAATAGTGGAATTTACTGAGTCGGTTGGAGAGAAAAGAAAAATTATTGTAAAGAATGAGGAAACAGGGATGAAAAGGGAGTATCTTGTTCCTCCGGGGAAACATATGACCATTTATAAGGGGGAGATGGTCAGCGCAGGTCAGCCACTGACTGATGGACCAGTTGTGCTCCAGGATATATTGAGAGTAAGGGGCATAAAGAATCTTCAAAGGCACCTCATTGATCAGATTCAGGAAATTTATTGGTTGCAAGGTGTAACAATTAATGATAAACATATTGAGTTAATCATCCGGCAGATGTTACGTCGGATTGAGATTGAAAATAAAGGAGACACTGCATTTTTAATTGGAGATCAGATTGATAGGTGGAAATTTGAGGAAGAAAATGAAAAGCTTAAAACCGAAGGAAAGAGACCTGCCAGGGCGGCCCCGGTGATATTAGGAATTACAAGGGCTTCTCTATCTACAGATAGCTTTATTGCTGCTGCCTCTTTTCAGGAGACAACTCGTGTTCTTACCGATGCTGCTTTTAATGGAAGAAAGGATGAACTAAAAAGCTTAAAAGAGAATGTGGTTTTAGGACGTCTCATCCCTGCTGGTACGGGGATGAGTCATCATTACCATATAGCAATAGATGCCGACGTTAAATCAATTAATTAGAAAAGGAAGAAAAAAGGGAAGAAAGAGCACAAAGAGAGCTGCCCTTCGCTGTTCTCCCCAGAAGAGGGGGGTCTGCCTTAAGGTGAGCACGATGAACCCTAGGAAGCCCAATTCAGCCTTACGTAAGGTAGCTCGTGTGAGACTCTCTAATGGAATGGTGATAACCGCTTATATCCCGGGTATTGGGCACAATCTTCAGGAATATTCCATTGTCCTTGTCCGTGGAGGAAGCGTGAAAGACCTTCCTGGGATAAGATATCATGTGGTAAGAGGGGTACTTGATACTGCTGGGGTGGAAGGAAGAAGAAAGAGTCGCTCACACTATGGAGCAAAAAGACCAAAAGGTTAATAAAAGCAGGCTATAGTACTAATAGACTATAGACTATAGACTATAGACTATAGACCATAGACTAAAGAGTAGAGAGGTAGGAAGAATGCCAAGAAGGAGAGAGGTAAAAGAGCGATCGGTGCCACCTGACTCAAGGTATAATAATTACCTTGTTGCCAAGTTCATTAACTGTTTAATGCGAAAAGGGAAAAAGAGCGTTGCTGAAACTATTTTTTATTCATCTCTTGATTTGATTGAGAAAAAAACCAAGCAGCCTCCTTTGGGTGTTTTCACCGAGGCGATTGATCGGACAAAGCCGGTCCTGGAGGTAAGATCACGTCGGGTGGGAGGTGCTACCTATCAGATTCCCGTAGAGGTTGGGCCGGATAGGAGAAATAGACTTGCTATTCGCTGGATCATTGATGCAGCACGGAGTCAAAAAGGACTTCCGACAACAGAGAAGCTGGCACGGGAGCTTATGGATGCGGCTAAAGGAGAGGGGGCCGCGGTTAAGAAAAAGGAGAATACCCATCGTATGGCTGAGGCAAATAGGGCCTTTGCTCATTACAGATGGTAAAAACAGTGGGAGTAAGCAAGCGGTGCGGAAATATCCTATATCAATGGTAAGGAATATTGGCATTATGGCTCACGTTGATGCTGGGAAAACCACCACCACTGAGGGGCTTCTCTATTGTACCGGGAAAGTGCATCGTTTTGGTATGGTTGATGAAGGGACCGCAACAATGGACTGGATGGAGCAGGAAAAAGAGAGAGGAGTAACCATTACTGCTGCGGCAACAACGTGTTCTTGGAAGAATCATTGTATTAATATCATTGATACCCCCGGGCATATTGATTTCACCGCTGAGGTTGAGCGGTCACTCCGAATTCTTGACGGCTCTGTGGCCGTTTTTTGCGGTGTTGGAGGAGTAGAGCCGCAGTCAGAAGCTGTCTGGCGCCAGGCAAATAAATATCATATTCCAAGAATTGCTTTTATTAATAAGATGGATCGGGTTGGAGCAGATTTCTTGACAGTTGTTGCTGAAATAAGTGAAAAACTTGGTGCTGATGCGCTTCCAGTGCAGCTCCCCATTGGCAAGGAGGATGGTTTTTGCGGTGCAGTTGATATAGTGCGGATGAAGGAAATCATCTACAAAGAAAATGATTTGGACTGCGCAGTCAAGGATATTAGAGAAGAGCTTCTTTCTGATGCTAAAGAATATCATAACAAATTAATTGAGCGGGCAGCTCATAGCGACGATGAGATAATGCATAAATACCTGGAGGAGATAGAAATATCTCCTGAAGAGCTTCTACTTTCCTTACGCAAAATTGTACTTGAAGAGTCATTTATCCCTGTTCTCTGTGGAGCCGCGCTGAAGATGAAGGGACTCCAGCCTTTGCTCGATGCCATTGTTGATTATCTTCCCTCTCCTTTAGATGTTCCACCAGTTAAGGGGCGAGAACCGGTAACTGGAGCCGCAGAGGTGCGGGCCGCAGACAATGGCTCTCCTTTCTCGGCGCTAGCGTTTAAAATTGTTTCTGATCCTTATGTGGGAAGACTGGTGTATATCCGTGCCTACTCAGGGAAGCTCTCTCGTCGTGAGAGCGTCTACAATAGCAGGTTGCAGCATAAAGAAAGAGTGGAAAGAGTCTTAGAAATGCATGCCAACGAACGTAAAGAAAAAGAAGAGATTCTTGCCGGAGATATTGTTGCTATTGTTGGTCTCAAGAATACGATAACAGGAGATACCCTGTCTGCTGTAGGTTACCCATTAATTATGGAGTCAATTCACTTTCCTGAGCCGATAGCCTGGATTACAGTTGAGTCAAAAACTAAGGCCGATCAAGATAAGTTAGGCCTCTCCCTGCGCCGGCTTTCAGAAGAAGATCCTACTTTCAAGGTAAAGGTAGATAAGGAAACGGGACAGATAGTTATTGCTGGAATGGGAGAATTTCACCTGGAAGTTTTAGTAGAAAGACTGCGCCGTGAATTTAAAGTTGAAACAAAAGTAGGCGTTCCTCACGTAGCCTATAGAGAGACATTAACCAGATCGGCAGCAGGAGAAGGGAAGTTTGTTCGTCAGACAGGAGGGAGGGGGCAGTATGGTCATGTACGGATAGAAATTGAACCATTGCCCAGAGGTAGCGGATTTGAATTTGTCAACAAACTTAAAGGAGAATCAATTCCCAGAGAATTTATCTCATCAATTGAAAGAGGGATACGTCGGGCAATGATGAATGGTGTTCTATCAGGATATCCTGTTGTTGATATTAAAGTTGCTGTGATTGATGGTTCTTATCATGAGGTAGATTCCTCTGATTTGGCATTTGAAATGGCAGCATCAATGGCTTTTCAGGAAGTAGCAAGGAAAGGAAGATCCATTCTCATGGAGCCGATCATGGCTGTTGAAGTTAATGTTCCTAATGAATATGCAGGGGAAGTTTTAAGTAACCTTGCATCGCGGCGAGGGAAGATAGAGGAGACGGGAGGTAACAGAGAGATAAGGATTATTAGTGCACTTGTTCCTCTTTCGGAAATGTTTGGCTATGCGATGGTTTTAAGATCAATGACTCAGGGCCGGGGAAACTTTGTTATGGAGTTTGAGCACTACCGAGAGGTTGCCGAGAAGACAAAGGAGGAGATTCTGGGAAAAACAGGAGGACCCTAACTATGGCAAAGGAAAAGTTCATACGGAGCAAGCCGCATGTAAATGTGGGAACAATTGGTCATGTTGACCATGGCAAGACTACCTTGACTGCCGCCATCACGCGGGTTCTTTCTGCTAAGGGAGGAGCCGTAGCAAAGAGCGTTAGTGAGATTGATAGTGCCCCGGAGGAGAAGGAAAGGGGGATCACAATTCAAATCTTCCACGCTGAGTATGAAACAGAAAAACGCCACTATGCTCACATTGATTGCCCAGGGCATGCTGATTACATCAAAAACATGATTACCGGAGCTGCTCAGATGGATGGAGCAATACTGGTGGTCTCAGCCGCTGATGGGCCAATGCCCCAAACCAGAGAACACATACTCCTTGCCCGCCAGGTAGGAGTTCCCTACATTGTCGTTTTCTTAAACAAAGTTGACCAGGTAGATGACCCGGAGATATTAGAGCTTGTTGAACTTGAGGTGCGTGAACTTCTCTCTGAGTATGAGTTTCCCGGAGAAGAAATTCCGGTAATCAAGGGAAGCGCTCTTGAGGCATTAAATACTCCAGATGTCGAGAATAGTAAGTGTGATAGCATCAAGGAGCTTATAAAAGCCGTTGATGAATATATCCCTGTCCCAAAACGGGACATAGACAAGCCCTTCCTGATGGCAATAGAGGATGTTTTCTCCATCACTGGCCGGGGGACTGTGGGCACTGGCAGAATTGAAAGAGGAGTGGTAAAGGTAGGAGATGAAATAGAAGTCATTGGAATGACTGATGAGATAAAAAAAGCAGTGGTGACAGGAGTAGAGATGTTCCGTAAGACCCTTGATAGTGGTCAGGCCGGAGACAATGCCGGACTTCTCTTACGTGGAGTGGAAAAGGATGTTGTAAAAAGAGGGCAGGTATTTGCCAAGACAGGCTCCATAACTCCTCATACCAGGTTTAAGGCTCAGGTGTACATCCTGAAGAAAGAGGAAGGTGGCAGACATACTCCATTCTTTAATGGTTACCGCCCTCAGTTTTATTTTCGCACAACAGACGTAACCGGGATAACTAAACTTCCTAAGGATGTTGAAATGGTGATGCCTGGTGATAATGTAACCATTGAAGGAGAGCTAATTACCCCTATTGCCATGGAGAAGGAATTGCGCTTTGCCATAAGGGAGGGAGGACGCACCATTGGAGCAGGAGTTGTTTCTGAGATTATTGAATGAGTAACTACTCAAGAAGTCAGAATACCTGAATAGTTATCTGGAATTAAGGAGTAGATGTGACGGAAAAGAAGAAAGCAAGTATAGCAAAACAGGAGGCGAGAATCAGGGTCAAGATAAGGGCATATGACCACAGGGTTCTTGACCAATCTACCCGGGAAGTTGTTGAGACAATAAGGAGGACTGGAGCAGATGTCTCAGGCCCAATTCCTCTACCTACGAAAAAAGAGGTATTTACAGTGCTTCGCTCCCCGCATGTTGATAAGAAATCAAGAGAACAGTTTGAGATTCGTACTCATGAGAGGTTACTGGACATAATAGAACCAAATTCTAAGACGGTAGCGGCGTTGAGAAAGCTGGACCTCCCCAGTGGTATTGACATAGGAATAAAATTATAGCAATCCGATGATTGGATTAATTGGTAAAAAGATAAGGATGGGTCAACTCTTTAATGAGGGTGGACGGGTGATTCCTGTAACAATTCTAAAAGCTGGCCCATGTTCGGTTATTCAAAAAAAGTCACGAGAGAAAGAAGGCTATGCGGCTGTTCAGCTTGGATTTGAGGATAAAAAGGAAAAGAATAGTAATAGTCCTGAGCGTGGTCATTTTAGGCGGGTAGGTGTGAAGTCAAAAAAAGTACTTCGGGAATTCAGGGTTACTAACCTGGATGATTATAAAGAAACAGATGAAATTAGAGTGGATATCTTTAAAGTTGGGAATTATGTTGATGTTATAGGAGTGTCAAAGGGGAGAGGATTCACCGGAGTGATGAAGCGGTGGGGATTTGCTGGAGGCCCGGCAACTCATGGAGCACACAAATGGCATCGACGTCCGGGCTCAATCGGGAGCGGATCAGCAGATCCATCACGCGTCTTTAAGGGGAAAAAAATGCCTGGAAGAATGGGTGGTGCAAAAGTAACCTGTCAAAACTTAGAAATAGTGCACATTAATATGGAAGAAAATCTGCTTACTGTCAAGGGTGCTATTCCCGGGGCTAATGGCGGGTATGTTATTATAAGAAGAGCGATAAAAAAAACAAGTGAGTGGTAAGTAGTGAGTAATGAGTGATGAGTGACGAGAAGGTGTAAGATGGAAAATGTAGATCTTTATAATATTAGAGGAGAGGTAATTGGCAAGATTTCTCTCCTTAACAAGGTCTTTGATGCATCTGTCAATGAAGGCTTGCTTTATCAGGCAGTGCGTACTCACCTTTCGCGGCAGAGGCGCGGAACTGCCAGCACCAAGAGACGATCGGAAGTAAGTGGCAGCAGGAGAAAGCCCTGGCGACAGAAAGGGACAGGAAGAGCACGTGCAGGAACACGGCAATCTCCGATCTGGAGGGGAGGGGGTGTCGCTTTTGGGCCTCAGCCACGAGATTACTCACTTTCTGTTTTAAAGCGTCAAAGAAAATCTGCTCTTGTCTCAGCACTTATGGCAAAAATGAAAGAAGATGGCATTATTGTTGTTGATAGAGTTAACGTGGAGAAAGGAAAGACAAAAGAGATGGCATCAATCCTGCATTCGCTAAACATTAAAAAGAAGGTGCTGTTGGTTGTTACGAGTGGCGATGATCTTCTCAAAAGGTCAGCGCGTAATATTAAGAGACTTAATATGAGCTCTCCCTCGACATTAAATGCCTATGAAATATTAAGCCATGATAAGCTCATCTTAACAGTGGATGCTTTAGAAGCTATTGAAAGCATAAGAACTTCAAAGTGCAAAATGAGTAAGTAGAGAGTAGAGAGAGCGGTTGAGGTGGCAAGAGGTGAAGAAGTGGATGCTTCTACGATTATAAGGAATCCGATTATAACTGAGAAGTTAGCGGAGATGGCCGGGGATAGGAAGTATGCCTTTGTTGTGGCAAAGTCTGCCAATAAAATCCAGATAAAGAAGGCAGTCTCGGAGATGTTTAAAGTAAGTGTAGTGAATGTAAATACCATAACAATGCATGGTAAAAAAAAGCGCGTGCGCTATCGCGTTGGGAGAAGACCTGACCGGAAAAAGGCAATTGTTACTCTGAAAGAAGGGGATAAGATAGAGCTCACATGAAAAAATATAAGCCAACAACCCCTGCAATGAGACACAGAACCGGTTCCGATTTTGCTGAGATTACCCGTTCTTCTCCAGAGCGGAGCCTCGTCAAGCCACTAAAGAAAATGGCTGGAAGAGGTTCTCAGGGAAGAATCTCAGTCAGGCATCGAGGCGGTGGGCACAAGCGCTGCTATCGGGTAATTGATTTCCATCGGAATAAAAATGACATTTCTGCAAAGGTAGCCGAAATTGAGTATGACCCAAACCGCTCTTCAAGAATTGCTCTCCTTCATTATCACGATGGCGAGAAGCGGTATATCATTGCACCTGTGGGGCTAAAATCCGGGGATGTGATTACCTCAGGAGTTGATGTAGAAATGAATGTTGGAAATGCCACATCTCTGCGGTGCATTCCAGAGGGAGTTGCAATTCACAATATTGAGCTGAAACCAGGTATGGGTGGCCAACTTGTTAGAGGCGCGGGTGATGTTGCCTACATCTTATCCAAGGAAGGTGAATATGCTACGGTCAGACTGCCGTCTGGAGAGCATAGGCTTATCAAGCTGGACTGCCAGGCTACGCTTGGCCAGGTGGGTAACATAGAGCATCGCGCTGTGCGCTCTGGGAAAGCTGGTCGCACCCGCTGGATGGGAAGACGGCCCCGGGTAAGAGGAGTAGCTATGAATCCTGTGGACCATCCCCTGGGTGGTGGCGAAGGCAAAAGCTCCGGCGGTCGTCATCCTTGTACTCCGTGGGGTAAACTTACGCGTGGACCCAAGACTAGAAAAAAGAAACGTGTAGATCGATATATTGTGAAGAGTAGATTAGAAAAAGGGAGATAGCATGGGAAGATCCGTTAAAAAGGGTCCCTATGTAGAGGCTGTCCTCTTAAAGAAGATCCAGAAAGCTAAAGCAACAGGGGAGAAGAAAGCGATCATGACATGGGCGCGGCGGACGATGATATCCCCGGAGTTTGTTGGTTTTACATTTGCAGTTCATAATGGAAAAAAGTTTATCCCTGTTTATGTAACCGAGGAAATGGTGGGACACAAGTTAGGTGAGTTTGCTCCAACAAGGATATTTAAATCACATGGGGCTCATACTGATAGGAAATCTGCGGCGAAGACATAGGAATTATGGAAGCTAAAGCAGTTACAAAACATATCCCTCTTTCCCCATATAAATTGAGGCAGGTGGTTGATCTAATCAGGGGGAAAGACGTTGAGGAAGCTGTTGCTCTTGTTAGATTTGTGCGGCGGGCTGCTGCAAAGCCTGTAGAGAAGGTGCTTAAATCCGCTATCTCAAATGCTGGAGAAGGAAAAACCAAGGCAAGGGTTGGCCAACTCTATGTTGCAGAGGCGCGTGTGGATGGAGGGCCGTCTTTAAAAAGAGGAATGCCACGGGCAAGGGGTGTGGTTACCCCGATACTGAAAAGGTCAAGCCACATTACTATTGTGCTCAGGGAAAAGGATTAATTGTGGGACAGAAAGCACATCCGGTTGGATTGAGATTGGGTTACATTCGCACATGGGATTCGCGGTGGTTTGCTCGCAGGGATTATGGCAATGCAATCCAGGTTGATATCAAAACTCGCAAACTTATTAGACAACGACTTCCTTTTGCTGGAATCTCCAGGATTGAGATTGAGAGGGCCTCAGACAGAATAAGAATTACTATACACACTGCTCATCCGGCAATGGTAGTTGGGAGAAAAGGGGCTGAGGTTGATCGCTTAAGAGATAATATAGAAAAGGAGGTAGGGAAGCAGGTATTCATTGATATTAAGGAAATTGCAAATCCGGCATTGGATGCCCGGCTTGTAGCCGAGAACATTGCTCAGCAGCTTCAGAAAAGGGCTCCATTCCGAAGAGCAATGAAGAAAGCGGTATCAATAGCTATGAAGCTTGGAGCAAAAGGGGTTAGAGTTGCTTGTAGTGGCCGCTTGGCTGGAGCAGAAATGAGGCGAGGTGAGTGGTACCGTGAAGGAAAAGTTCCCATGCATACTCTAAGAGCAGATATAGATTATGGGACAGCCATAGCAAAGACTGTGTATGGAGTAGTTGGTGTAAAAGTCTGGATTTTTAAAGGAGAGGTTTTGCTGAAGGAGAGGGAAGGTGCTGCTGCAACCAAAAAGAACAAAGTTTCGTAAGCATCATCGTGGGAGAATGAAAGGTGTCGCCAGTAGAGCTTCCTCCATCAGTTTTGGTGAATACGGACTTAAGTCCCTTGAGCCTTCGTGGGTGACGAGTAAACAGATTGAAGCAGCTCGCGTTGCTTTGGTAAGGTATCTAAAACGTGGAGGCAAGATCTGGATAAGAATATTTCCGGATAAGCCTGTTACTTATAAGCCGGCAGAGACGAGGATGGGCAAAGGCAAAGGTTCCCCGGAGGAGTGGGTAGCGGTTGTTAAACCTGGGCGCATACTCTTTGAAGTAGAAGGAGTTCCTCATGACGCGGCACTTGAGGCAATGAGATTAGCGGCACACAAACTTCCTATGAGAACGAAGTTTGTTACAAAAGAATAGAAGTCAGGGGTCAGAAGTCGGGGAAGAAGACCCGACCTCTGTGAGCTATTACGGGTGGAGTGAGAGAGGTTCTTGTCAATGAAGATGAAGGAGTTGCGGCAGTTGAGTTTGGATGAGCTTTCGGAGAAGGAGAAAGAATTGAAGAAAGAGCTGTTTGACCTGCGCTTTCAGCGTGCCTCCGGAAAGTTGGAGAATTCAGGGAGATTTGGGCAGGTGAGGAAGGAAATAGCCAGAGTAAAGACGATAGAGCGAGAAAAGAAATGAGAGTACGTGGTAGGAGAAAAATCAGCATAGGCAGAGTCGTTAGTGACAAGATGGACAAAACAATAGTGGTCTCAGTGGAGAGAACAATGAGACATCCACTTTATCATCGTGTTATTCGAAGGAAAAATAAGTTTAAGGTTCATGATGCAGATGAGAAAGCAAAGGTCGGGGATCATGTAAAGATAATGGAGACACGGCCTTTAAGCAAGGACAAGAGTTGGCGGCTTGTGGAGATTATAGGGAAGGGTAAATGATTCAAATGCGGTCGGTGTTAATTGTTGCCGATAACTCCGGAGCAAAAAAGATTGCCTGCATTACTACGCTTGGGTCTACGCGACGCTATGGAGGTTTGGGTGATATAATTACTGCTTCTGTTAAGGAGGCTTCCCCCCAGGGTGCAGTTAAGAAGGGAGAAGTAGTGAGAGCGGTTATTATCAGAACTAAAAAAGAAACAAGGCGCTCTGACGGCTCCTACATAAAGTTTGACCATAATGCAGCAGTAATCATTGATAAGCAGAATGATCCTGTCGGGACGCGCATCTTTGGTCCGGTGGCAAGAGAGCTGAGAAGTAAGTTTACAAAAATAATAGCCCTTAGCCAGGAGGTCGTATAAAAGTGTCAATCAGAAAAGAAGACCTTGTTGTTGTTATCACTGGAAAAGATAAGGCGAAAACAGGAAAGGTGTTGCGTGTTTTCCCTCAAAGTGGGAGAGCAATTGTAGAAGGGTTACATCTTGTCAAGAGGCATATGCGTCGTCGCGCGCAGGATGAACCAGGCGGCATTGTAGAAAAAGAATCTCCTATGCACATATCTAATATACTGCTTTTCTGCCGGAGGTGCAATGTGGGTAGTCGCATCGGGAAAAAGGAAATTAAAGGAGGAGAAAGGGTAAGATTCTGCCGGCGCTGCGGAGAGGTCATTGGGAAATGACACCACGACTCAAAGATAGATATGAAAATGAAGTCTTGCCCGCGATGATGAAAAAGTTTGGCTATCGCAATCGGCTGGAAGTGCCACGACTGAACAAAATTGTCTTGAACGTTGGTCTTGGAGAAGGAGTGGCTGAGCCAAAATCTTTAGAGGTAGCAATGATTTCTTTGGCAGCAATTACCGGTCAGAGACCGGTGATAACCCGAGCGAAAAAATCTGTAGCTGGATTTAAGATCAAAAAGGGAGTCCAGCTTGGTTGTAAAGTTACGCTCCGTCGGGAGAGGATGTATGAATTTCTTGATCGCCTGGTGAGTGTAAATCTCCCCCGTATTCGGGATTTTCGTGGTATATCTCTGCGGTCTTTTGATGGACGGGGAAACTTTAGTTTTGGTATTGAAGAACAAGCAATCTTTCCTGAGATAGATCATGAGAAAATATCACTTGTTCATGGAATGGACATTATTGTTGTAACGACTGCCGCAACCGATGAAGAAGCAAGTGCTCTTCTTAGTCTGCTTGGTATGCCGTTTAAGGAATAGGCTTAGGTCTTGTGAGGATTTTGTGGCTAAGAAGTGTTTGATTGTAAAAGCGAGAAAGAAGCCAAAGTACTCAGTAAGGAAATATAACCGCTGCCAGCAGTGCGGTCGTCCTCGTGGGTATCTCCGGCGCTTTCAATTGTGTCGCATCTGTTTTAGGGATTTGGCTCTGAAGGGAGAGCTTCCCGGGGTGACTAAATCAAGTTGGTAGTAGTGAAGTAAGAAGGCACAGAGGCACAAAGTGGTAAAAGCACAAAGGCACAAAGGCATAAAGAAGTAAGTGGTAAGTGGTAAGTAGGGAGAGATGAAATTGGAAATTGGTAAGTGGTAATTGGTAATTAGTGACCATTGACCATAGACCATTTACCAGTTACCAAATAGGGGAGAAGACCAGTGGCAATGACAGATCCCGTTGCTGATATGTTGACGAGAGTGCGTAACGCGAGCCGCGAGAAGCGGAGGGAGGTTGACATGCCTTCCTCAAAGTTGAAAGTTGAGATTGCCCGCATCTTTAAGGAAGAAGGTTTTATCAAAGAGTATCGCGTACTCATGGCGGGAAGTAAAAAGGAAATACTCAAAGATGATCGCGATGTCTCAGGGAAGTATAGAGTTCTGAGAATTTTTCTTCGGTATGGTTCTCGTGGAGAAGAGATGATCGGCGGAATTCAGAGGGTGAGTAAACCCGGACGGCGGATTTATGTAGCCAGCAATGAGATCAGGAGAGACCACCGCATGCCAATTTTATCCACATCCCAGGGGATAATGAGCGGCTTTGAGTGTCGCAGGAAGGGAATTGGAGGGGAGTTGCTCTGTCGGGTATGGTAAGGATATGTCTAGAATAGGCAGGAAGCCAATTGAAGTTCCCGGTTTCGTCACGGCGCACATAACAGGGAATGAGTTGCGCGTGGCAGGACCAAAAGGCGAGCTAACCAGAAATATCTCCAGCCTTTTGAAGGTAGCGATTCGTGATAAAGAAGTGGTTGTCTCCCGGCTTGGAGAGAGCCGTCTTCACCGCTCACTTCATGGTCTTACACGTACCCTAATAGCAAATATGATTGAGGGAGTTGCTTCTGGCTTTGAGAAGAAGCTGGAGATGCATGGTGTTGGCTATCGGGCTGAGGTGAAGGATAGAGATATTGTTCTCCGGATAGGCTTTTCTCATCCTGTACATTATAGTCTTTCTGAGGGAGTTGATGCCATCGTGGCGAGAGAGGAGCAGATTACCAGAATTAGGCTGACAGGAATAAATAAAGAAAAACTCAGCGATGTGGCGGCGAGGCTACGTGCCATTCTTCCTCCAGAGCCATATAAGGGTAAGGGAATTAGATATGAAGGAGAGGTGATTCGCCGTAAGGCCGGTAAGACAAAGGCAATCGTAAAATAATGGCAAAAAGAGTAAAGCGTCAAAAAAGAAGAGTGTGGGGAAGTAAGAACAGGCCCAGGTTAGCTGTCTTTCGGAGCGCGCGCCACATCTATGGTCAATTAATTGATGATGAAAACAGTAAAACCTTGCTTGGTGTCTCCAGTTCCTCTGCTTCATTCCGATCGCATAACTCTGGCTCCACAGGAAATATAGAAGCGGCTAAAGCCGTTGGGGCTCTCCTGGCGGAGGCGGCAAAGGAACTCGGAATAAAAAACATTGTCTTTGACCGAAGAGGTTATCTCTATCATGGTCGAGTGCGTGCCCTGGCTGAGGGTGCCAGAAAGGGAGGGATTGAATTTTGAGAACAGATGTAGGTGAGTTAGAATTCCTGCCAGAAAAGGTTATTAAGATAAATCGTGTAGCTAAAGTTGTTAAAGGAGGGAAGCGCTTTAGCTTCAGTGCACTTGTTGTTGTCGGAGATGGCAAGGGCCATGTTGGTTATGGGTTAGGGAAGGCAAAAGAGGTTTCCAGTGCTGTGAGAAAGGGAACAGAAAGGGCGAAGAAGAACTTTATCTCAGTTTTCCTGAGAGAAGGACGGACAATTCATTACAGGATAATCGGCAAGTATGGAGCAAGCAGGGTTCTCCTGAAACCTGCTGCTGAAGGAACAGGGGTGATTGCAGGTAGTCCAATAAAAGCACTATTGGAATTGGCAGGAATAAAAGATATATCAGCAAAGTCTCTTGGCTCAAATAATTCTTCTAATATGGTTAAGGCAACGATGAAGGCGCTGAAGGAGTTGACAGTAATTTTGGAAATGACGGCGAGAAGAAAAAATGAAGCTCCACAAGATTAAATATACAGCAGGTTCACTCAAGAATCGTAAACGGGTTGGACGTGGTCCAGGCTCTGGTCATGGCAAGACAGCAACGCGTGGGCACAAGGGAAACAAAGCACGCTCGGGAGGAAGTACCAGGCCTGGATTTGAAGGGGGGCAGACGCCGCTTATAAGGAGGGTTCCCAAGCGAGGATTTAGAAGCATCAGGAGAAAAATTTACGCCATTGTCAATTTAGGGGAACTTAATAGATTTGCTGCCGGGACGGAAATTACTCCACTAAAGCTAAAAGAGGAAGGAGTGGTCAAAAAAGGTTTGGTAAAAATCCTTGGGAAAGGGGAATTAAAAAAAGCGCTGAATGTATCTGCTCACTCCTTTTCCCGAAGAGCAAAGGAAGAAATAGAAAAGAAAAAAGGGACCGCCTCATATGTTTAATGTATTCAGGAATATCTGGCATATTCCGGACCTGAGAAAAAGATTAATTTTCACTGCAGCTATTCTTGTTGTATTTCGCATCGGAGTTCATATTCCAACCCCGGGGATTGACATTGTTGCTCTGGGAGAGTTCTTTCGCGAGGCAGAAGGAACAATTTTTGGTCTGGCAGATCTTTTTGCCGGCGGGGCAATGAGTGGTGGGGCAGTCTTTGGTCTGGGTATAATGCCATTTATCACAGTCTCTATTATAATGCAGCTTTTGACTGCAGTTATACCATTTCTTGAGAAGCTTGCCAAGGAAGGGGAAGCAGGAAGAAGAAAAATAAACCAGTACACGCGTCTGGGAACGGTCCCAGTTTGCATATTTCAGGCATTAATGATGGCAACCTTCCTGGAAAGAGGAGGGTTTGTGCTTGACCCTGGCTGGGGGTTTAGGTTGGTAGCAATAGTTACTCTGACTGCGGGGACAATCTTTCTTATGTGGCTGGGAGAGCAGATAACGGAACGGGGCGTTGGAGAGGGAATATCACTTATAATTGCGGTAGGTATTATCTCAGCTATTCCGATGACCGTTATTCGTGGACATCTTGTGATCATTGAGACAGGACGGCCGTTTTTAGCAGTGATGCTTCCTGCTTTTGTTGTAGCTGGAGCAGCGGGGATAGTCCTGCTTGTCCAGGCGCAGCGCCGTATCCCTCTTCAACATGCGAAGAGAGTAGTTGGTCGTCGAGTCTACTCCTCACAGACAAGCTACATTCCCCTGCGACTTAATCTGGCAGGGATGATTCCAATTATCTTTGCTTCAATGCTCATTATGTTTCCGGCGACAATTGCTCAGTTCTCAGACGTAGAGATAGTAAAGATTATTGGAGAAAGTCTCAACCCGGGAACAATAGCCTACTGGATATTATTCCCCGCTTTAATTATCTTTTTCTGTTATTTCTATACAGCAATAATATTTAATCCAGTGGAGTTGGCAGACAATATGAAAAAGCACGGGAGCTTTATTCCGGGGGTTAGACCAGGCAAGACAACCTCGGACTACTTCTACTATGTGATGAATCGGATTACTCTTGTAGGAGCAGTCTTTCTTGCCTTCATTGCAATAATGCCAATGATAGTTAGCGGCCAGTTGGTAGTTCCTTATCTTGTTGCCAGCTTTGCCGGTGGGGCAGGAATGATTATCATTGTAGGAGTAACTCTGGATACAGTAAAGCGTGTAGAATCGCAGCTACTTATGCGGCACTATGATGGGTTTATGAAAAAGGGAAGAGTAAGGGGAAGGAGGTGAGATTAATTCTTCTTGGCCCGCCGGGGGCAGGAAAGGGAGTAATCGCAAAGCTTCTTTCTGAGAAGCTCTCCCTGCCTCATATTTCTACGGGAGATATATTGCGCCGGGCGATTAATGAGGAGACGCCATTGGGTAGAGATGCAAAGGCTTGCGTGGAGAGTGGAGGGCTCCTATCCAATGAAATAATGATCTCTCTGATTAAGGAGCGGCTATCTGCTACTGACTGTGAGAGGGGTTTTATCCTTGATGGATTTCCCCGTACGCTCAATCAGGCAAAGGCACTCTCCAATATGGAAGCAGCATCGGGGGTTGCCCCTGGTATTGCAATTAATCTGGATGCTCCGCGAGAAGTCCTTATCAGCCGTCTCTCGGGGAGGCGAGTCTGTCCTTCCTGCCAGGCGCTCTATCATGTAGAGAACATGCCACCCAGGAAAGAGGGAATATGCGATGGTTGCGGCAGTCAAATTGTTATCAGAGAGGATGACCAGGAAAGTGTAGTGAAGGAGAGGCTTTTGCGGTATGAGGAAGAAGTTAAGTCATTGTTTGAATTTTATAAGGAAAGAAATCTTTTAAAAGAGGTTAATTCCAATATGGAGCCAGAGAAGGTACTGAAAAATATTCTGAAGGTGATAGATGATTCCTATCAAGTCCAGACAGGAGATAGGCTTAATCAGAGCGGCAAGTTGTATTGCTGCTGAGGTCAGTCATACTTTAGAGGCGGCTGTTCAAGTAGGTATCTCTACAGGAGAACTTGAAAAGTTGGCGATAATTTCTATTGAAAAGAGGGGAGCGACATCCGCATTTAAGGGTTACAAGGGGTTTCCCGGGAGCATTTGTTTGTCAGTTAATGATGAGGTCGTTCATGGAATTCCCGGATCAAGAAGATTGAAAGAAGGAGATATTGTTGGTATAGATGTAGGAGTAAAAAAGGCAGGCTTCTATGGAGATATAGCAGTTACTTGTCCGGTTGGCTCCATTGAGATGGAGGTAGAAAGGCTTCTTGAGACGACAAAAAAAGCTCTTTATGCTGGAATTGGAAAGGCAGTTGCAGGCGGCTATCTTTCTGACATCTCTTACGCCATTCAGAATGAGTCTGAAAAAAACGGGTTTTCCGTGGTCAGAGACCTTATGGGCCATGGAATTGGGTCGCAACTACATGAGTCGCCACAGGTACCGAACTTTGGCTTACCGCATCGTGGCCCAAGACTGAAGTATGGCATGGTGTTAGCAATTGAGCCAATGGTAAATGCTGGAAGTTGGGAGGTGGCAATAAAGCCGGACAACTGGACAATTGTTACCAGAGATGGAAAACCTTCCTGCCATTTTGAACACACAATTCTTATTACCAGGAATGGAGCAGAAATATTGACAAAGAGGGAAAGTAGTTAGGGTGTATACGAAAAGCAAACTTAGAAAGAGAGTGAGAGTTAAGAATACAGAAGGTAACATAGTAAAGGAAAAGGCAATAGAGGTTGAAGGAGTGGTAAAAGAGTCATTGCCGAATGCGATGTTTCGGGTAGAAATAGAGAATGGCCACAGAGTTCTGGCACATATCTGTGGCAAGATGAGAAAGCACTATATAAAAATTTTGCCCGGAGATAGAGTAAAAATGGAGCTGTCTCCTTATGATCTCTCGCGTGGAAGAATTGTCTATAGATGTAAATGAAAGTTAGAGCATCAGTAAAAAAAATTTGTGAGAAGTGCCGGATTATTCGTCGTCATGGTGTCTTGAGAGTTATTTGCACAAACTCCCGACATAAACAAAGACAAGGATAAGAATAGTAGAGAGTAGAAGAGGGAGGCACAAAGGCACAAGAGCTGATAGCTGATAGCTGTTTGGTAGAGAGTAGCGGAGGGAAAAGTGGCAAGAGTAGTAGGTATAGATCTTCCCAGAGAGAAGAAAATACGGATTGGGCTTACATATATCTATGGCATTGGACAAGCAACGGCAGTAAAGGTCCTTGATGAGGCAAATGTAAATGCCGATATGAAGGTGAAAGACCTCACCGGGGAGGAGATAAGTAGAATAGCAGAAGTCATCCAGAGAGAATATACCATTGAGGGCAATTTGCGTCGTGAGGTCTCTTCAAATATAAAGAGACTGATTAGTACAGGTACCTATCGGGGGATGCGCCATCGCCGTGGTCTGCCCGTCAGGGGACAGAGGACGAGTACTAACGCTCGCACTTGCAAGGGCCCTCGTCGGACCGTAGGGGTGAGAAGAAAAGAATCTGTTAAAAAGATGGAAGGCAGGAAATGAAAAAATCTGAGAGAGAGATTACCAGGGGAATAGCACATATTCAGGCGACATTTAATAATACCATCATTACGATAACTGATCTTAGTGGCAATACTCTGGCATGGGCAAGTGCGGGAAGCTCTGGCTTTAAAGGGACACGAAAGAGCACTCCATTTGCGGCACGAGAGGCGGCTGGAGCTTGTGCTCGTAAAGCCATTGAGCATGGAATGAAGAATATCGAGGTTTATATAAAGGGGCCTGGCTCAGGTCGGGAGGCGGCAATAAAATCGTTGAGGTCAGCAGAATTAGAAATAACATTGATTAGAGATGTTACCTCTATTCCTCACAATGGCTGTAGGCCTCGTAAGAGGAGGCGCGTTTAGAAATGGCTCGTTATCTGGGTCCTGTCTGTCGGCTTTGTCGCCGTGAGAAAGAAAAACTTTTTCTTAAAGGGAATAGGTGTGTAACCAAGTGCACTCTTGAAAAACGAAACTCTCCTCCTGGTGAGCAGAGAGGAAGACCTCCAAGAATCTCTGATTATGGACGACAATTGCGTGAGAAGCAGAAACTGCGCCAGATGTATGGTATTCTTGATAAACAGTTCCGTTCTTATTTTAGGATGGCGGAAGCACGGCGCGGTGTTACCTGGGAGAGTCTGTTGCAATTTCTTGAGCGGCGACTTGATAATGTGATTTTTCATCTTGGGCTTGCTGTCTCCAGAAGGGAAGCAAGGCAGCTCATCGGGCATGGACATTTTCGAGTTAACAATCATCGCGTGGATATCTCTTCATATCTGGTTGAAGCAGGAGACATCATTGATGTAAGAGAAAAAAGCCGGAAAGTAATAAAAAAAGTTATGAAAATAACAGAGAATAGAGAGATTCCTTTATGGCTTAAACTGAATAAAGCAAAAGTAACTGCAAAGGTTTCTAAAATTCCTTCTCAGGAGGAGATATCTGTTCCTGTTGATGAACAACTTGTCATCGGATTTTGCTCAAGATAGAAAAGCAAACCAGTTTACAGGGATCAGTGGACAGTGAACAGGGAGAATAGCTGATTACTGATCCCCGACCCCTGTGAACTGTTACAATAATTAGGGGAATAAAATGAGTTTAAAATGGAAAGGGCTGGAGCTTCCTCGCAGGGTAGAATGGGATGGAAAAACATTGACACCAACCTATGGTAAACTCATTGTTGAAGTGCTTGAACGTGGTTACGGCGTAACAATAGGAAATAATTTTCGGCGCGTTCTTCTCTCCTCTATTCGTGGAGCAGCAGTAACTTCAATGAGAATTGAGGGGGTTTTGCATGAATTCGGGACAATTCCCGGCGTGCTTGAGGATGTTACTGATGTGGTTATTAGCCTGAAACAGCTTTCAATCAAGCTTCATGGAGAAGACCCGAGTATTCTCCGGATAAAGGCATGTGGAGAAAAAGAGGTAGTGGCAGCTGATATTATTACTGACGATCGTGTTGAGATATTAAATCCACATCTGCATATTGCTACCTTGAACAGTGGTTTTAATCTTCAGATGGAGATGGTAGCCAGTCCAGGAAAGGGTTATGTGCCGGCAGAAAAGAATAAGAGCGCGGACCAGCCAATAGGAGTAATTCCCATTGATTCCATCTATAGCCCTGTAAAGAAAGTTAACTTTCGTGTTGAAAACTCTCGTCTTGGGCAGGAAGCTGACTATGATCGTCTGATTATGGAAGTCTGGACTAATGGTGCAATTTCCCCTCAGGAAGCAATCGTGGAAGGTGCAGATGTCATGAGAAAACACTTTGCAATTTTTGTCTCTCCAGAAGATGAGATAGAAAAAGTTAAGGTGGATGAAATAAGTGAGGATGAACACCTACGCCAGAAACACTTAGATATGAGCGTGAGTGAGTTGGAGCTATCCGTGCGCGCTGCAAAGTGCCTTGAGATAGCAGGTATCAAAACCGTAGAGGACTTGGTTCAGAAAACACGCAAGGAAATGCTGCAGTATAAGAATTTCGGTAAAAAGTCCGTAGAAGGATTAGAGGAAATTCTTACAGAGATGGGTCTCTCTTTCAGGGATGGGGAGAATGAGACATAAAAAAGGCGTTAAAAAATTGGGTTTGCCAAGAGGGCATCGCCATGCCCTCCTAGCCAATCTACTGAAGGCTCTCTTTGTTAAAGAGCGGATAAGGACAACGGAAGCGAGAGGGAAGGAATTAAAAAGAATGGCCGAGAGGCTCATCACGACTGCTCAAAGAGGTGACCTCTCATCAGTAAGAAACGTTGGAAGGGTGATTGGGGACAAAGAAGTCATCAGGAAACTTTTTAAAGAGATTGCCCCTCGTTTTAAAGATCAAAAAAGTGGCTATACCAGCCTTGTCCATATATCTCCGCGCCCGGGAGATAATGCCCCTTGTGTTCTCATTGAGCTGGTGGAAAAAGGTGGGAAGAAAGGCTCCTAGGAAGGTTTTCCTTTTCCATGAGCGTAGCGGCTATCAGCCAAACTTTCTATTCACTACTCACTCATTTTGTTGAGGTCTGACTTTGTTTTCTTCCCGGCAAGGGGTTAAGAAAATAGTGTCTATCGCTGGTTTTTCTGTGGCGTGTCAAGAAAAATAGAACCGTTCCTGCTAAAGAAGTGGGCTGATTGTTTTTAAAGTATTCTATCAACCAGTAATTGCTTTTTTCTTTAAAATCAACCTTAATCCAAAGAAGGTTGCAATTAAAATAACTACAATCAAGGTGAAAATCAGTTTTAGGAGTGTCTCTTTACATAGGGACATCTGTATTAGCTCATCATAGCTTTCTGTGCCAACAAGAAATGCTAAAAGATTCCCTACTAAATCGCCGGTCCCTAACCAAATACCATCTTGTTTGACAAAGGACTGGGCGCCAGCATCAATTACTTCGCCATCAAAAACCAGGTTCATCTGAATTACGGCGTATTTCCTATTATTTACTTGGAATTCTACTTTGTGTAAAAGCTGAGCATGGGTTTCCTCTAAAGGGTTGGGTAAGGGAGTTCCTTTAAGATACTCTCCCAATGTCCTTCCCTCACTTAGTTCATCAAGTTTAAAGAGCCATTTTTGAGCACTTTCATCATGTAAAGAGATATACCACTCTCTGTCTCGTCCATAAGCAGACTGCGTGGCAATAATGTTACCTTCCGGGGTAGAAAGATCTTGCTCTTCTCTGCTTTCTAATAGATAAGGGGGGAAGTAGAGAGGGGGGTCATATTTAAACAAGAGGAAGAAGTATACTTCTCCTCCGATCTCTACCACTCTTCTCTGGGGACTGGTCAGGTTAAAGGGCCCCCGGCCTCCTGGTTGCCCCTCAATGAAGATAATAGATAAAGCGGTGATAGCAACTAAAGCGGCGATAACAACGAGCGAAATTAGTCTTCTTTTTTTCATCCCGACTCTCCTGTTTTTATTTAATTAAAATGGGCAGAAAGGTCAACGGCCTTAATGTATAAGAGTTTTGCATAGCCTACTACAACATCAGCTTTTCCTTCCTCACCGAGTCGCACCTCCCGGGCAATTATCTCTCCTTTTCCTGTCTTGCCAGTGGTTGTAGTAAGGGTTGTGGTTGGGCCGGGCCCGGGTAATACCGAAGCTCCCGGGAACTCTGGGTCTGGGCGCAAGCTCCAGGTAAAGGTGGCAGCTATCTCTTTATCGTCTTCGGTGCCTCCGGTCCCAGGTTCCTTCTTTTAATATCTCCCTGAGTTCTTCATAGCTACGCATAACGAGGTCTAATATTGGGTGTTTCCACACGTCGTCTGTTCCCAACCAAATGTCTCCTTGCTTGACAAGCGCTACAGTGCCTATGCCAGGCTGCTCTACTCCCCTAACGACGGCTCTGTCCCGAATCAGGGCATATTTTTTGCCCTCAAACTCGAACTCTACTTTGAACAGGAGTATAAGATAATTCTCCAGGGGATCAAGCAAAGGCATTCTTTTAAGGTGCTCTTTAATTATTCTCTCTTCTTCTGGATCTCTACGGTTACGTTCTCGCACGTCCTCCTCAAGAAGAGACAGGCGCCAATCTCTGTCGTTGCTCATCACAGCAGACAACCTAGCAAGAACCGTTCCCTCTGGAGTAGAGAGGTCTTGCTCATCTCTAGTTACCAGTTCAGTAGAGAAAAAGGGAGGGTCATATCTACTAAGAAGGAAGGAATACTCTTCTCCGTTAATAACAATTACATGCTTCTCTGGCTCACCTAAACTCTCTTGAAGCGTTACTCTTACCAGCTCTTTCCTCTCTGGTCTCGTCACCAGAAAGATTGTCCCCAGAGCCATGGCCAAAATGAAGAATATCACTATGACTTTTTTCATCTTTTCCTCCTGTGATAGTTATTTGTCTCTGGTATCCAGTCTAGCGTCGAAAAATCCATCGAAAAACCCATCGAAAAAACTGCCAAGCCAACCAAGCCTCGCGAGCACGGGGAGGTAGCCACCACCCAGCAGGAGGAGAAACGTCGTCATAAAGGGGACAGACACCTTTTATCTATCTTTCCTCGGCCTTCCCTGCTTTAAACACTTCAAGGAACGATTTAATGTTCTTTCCAGTTTCTTTATGAATTTATCTGTACCTACAACTAATCCTCTATTTGTTTTTAATCTAATATCTTCGGTCATCTCAGGATCATCTTCTCTTAAGTAATCTTTCCATCCTTTTTCTTCTATTGTTTTATATTTGCCTAACTTGATTAAAGGTTTGTTATTCCTGCATCCTGTGTGATCTTTAGCGCTTGACCATTCATATTCTGAGGCATTCTTTACTTTTTTTACACGTACAGGATTATTTTCAGTATATCTTATCGCTCTATATAAGTGGCTATCACCCAATATGCAGGAATAAAACCTTCCTTGCCAAAGATGTCCTTTAGCTGATCTTTGCCGATTCAGATAGTGTGAATAACGCATATGGGCGGTTCTGAATACTTTGCTCAAGTCTTCTTCTTTTTTAGGAATTACTATAAAATGTATGTGGTTACTCATTAAACAATAAGCTAATATATCCATGCTGTTTTCTTTAGCATATTCATTTATCCATTTAGAGTATTGTCTATAATTACCTTCATTATCGAAGATATTCTGGCGGTAATTACCACGCTGGGTTATATGATGTGCTAATTCAGGTATGACTATACGTGCTTGTCTAGGCATGAAGATATTATATCGTGGTGGCAGCTATATGTCAATAGAAAAGGTGTCTGTCCCCTTTACCCATGATAAATGACAGTTCTTCATTATCCATAGCCTGAATAGTTGCAGAATGTATCACCGTGGAAAAAGGATAAGAAAAACCGAGTGCGAAAGCGTTTAAATAGGGGTCTTGAACGACATGGCCTTTAGGTCTCTCTTCACCTAACCGCTGACAAGCCAAATTGATAAGATTGTCAATTTTTGCATAGTTATGCCGCGTGACCAATGCTGAATCACCTAATAGCCGGGCTTGGAGCATCCTAATATATCCTAAACCTATAGCGACAATAATTAATGCGATCCCAAAAGAAAATGCGGACAAGATAAAAAGAATTATAACCATGATAATAATGGATTTAATTAAAGCATTCTTTTCTTCCGGGTGGGTATAATCTTCTGGTTTTGGCGGATTATACATAATAGTGGTTCCTTGTTTTGTCTGGGAAATTCTTATTAACGAAATGTTTTGCAGTATCTAAATCTTTGCCAAAGGTTATCAAGACAACATCCTTCGCTAGTTTGAATACCCACAGACTGTTACCTAAGAGGTAGATATTATCATCTACAATAGTTTCTCCAATCAGTGTAAAACCCTTTTTATTCACTAATTTCATCATCTTTTTTCTTACCTTCTCTGCTTTGAAGTGTACCACACACCCAAAATCCTGTCAGAAAAATTGGTCAATAGTCAATAGTCAACAGTCAATGGTCACCAATCACTAATCACTGAATTTTGCATACTGAAATAAATTCAGCACAAGCTTTGCATTGTAATTTTGACTTTTGATTTTTGAATTTCTTTGTGCCTTTGTGCCTTTGCCACTCTGTGCCTTTTTAATGAATATTGAGGTCTGACCTCTTTAATTCTAAGTTGAGTAGGAAGAGTTTATTCTTACATAATCTTCAGAAAGGTCGCACGTCCACGCCGTTGCTTCTTCATTTCCTATTTTTATATCTACAAGGATGGTAAAAGTCCTCTGAGTCATTTTCTTCTTAACCATTTGAGAGTTAAATTCTGTCATCACTCCATTCTGGGCAACTATTACTCCTCCGATGTAAATGTCTATCTTTTTTGAGTTAATGTTTATTCCTGAGCTGCCGAGTGCAGAGATAATCCTTCCCCAATTTGGGTCACATCCATAAAGTGCGGCTTTCACAAGGTTTGATTTGGCAATGGCCAGAGATGCCATTTTTGCCGCGTTGAGATTAGGAGCGTTTTTTACTTTTACTGTTACGAATTTCGTTGCTCCTTCAGCATTTTTGACAATCATCTTAGCTAATGATGAAGTTACAAATGTAATTGCATCCTGAAATTTTACAAGGTCTTTCATGGTTATTTCCTTATTTCCTGCCAGGCCATTGGCAAGAATGACTACCATATCATTTGTGCTCATATCACCATCAATAGTGATCATATTGAATGAGGTCTCCACACTTTTTCGGAGCACATAGCTGAGAGCTGCTGGCGTAATTAGAGCATCAGTAGTAATAAAGGAAAGCATTGTTGCAAGATGAGGAGAGACCATCCCTGCTCCCTTAGCTACAGCACCAACTGTTATTTTTTCCCCTCCAACTTTTATGGTGACAGCTACTTCCTTGGGAAGCGTATCCGTCGTCATTATTGCTTCAGCAACCTTCCTGCTTCCATTAATACCACCACGCGGGAGGAGCTTTTCAATGCCTGCTTTGATTTTATCCATCGGCAATTTTTTTCCAATAATGCCCGTAGAGGAAACGAGGACATCGCTTTCTTTTATTCCTAACTTTACTGCAGTGAGCTTTGCCATTTTCCGGGCATCCCTTAAGCCTTCTTCTCCGGTTGCAGAGTTTGCATTTCCGCTATTGATGATTACTGCCTGTGCTATTCCATTCCTTAGGTGCTTCTGAGTAATTTTAAGCGGAGCAGCCTGGAGCTTGTTTGTGGTGAAAAGAGCCGCTGCCCGTGCCTTGACCTCAGATGAGATAATCGCTAAGTCCTTCCCGTTTTTTTTGATTCCGCAGCTAACTCCGTCTGCACGAAAACCATGAGGAACAGCAACTCCTCCAGCTATCTCTTTAATCATTTTATTTTTATGGAATAGGCGTAGAGAGGCCCAGCCCCTCTGTTTCATTAAATCCACACATAATATTCATATTTTGTATTGCCTGGCCGGCAGCTCCCTTTATGAGATTGTCCAGGGCAGAGATAATGACTATTCTCTTCATTGACCGATCAATGTGCAGCCCAATCTGGCAGTAATTTGTTCCAGAAATGGCTCTTATCTCTGGCAGCTCATTATCCAGCACATTGACGAACGGTTCATTCTGATAAAACTTATGGTATATTCTGAGCACCTCGCTGCTTCTTGCTTCTTTCTTTAACTTGCCATATATTGTTGAGAGTATCCCTCTTTTCAAGGGGAGGAGGTGGGGGACAAAAACAACCTTGACCTCTCCTTGACAAAACTTACTTAACTGTTCTTCCATCTCGGGCTGATGGGCGTGGGACATAATCTTATATGCCTTGAAATTTTCGGCAACTTCAGAAAAATTGAAGCTATCTCCTGCGAATCTTCCTGCGCCGGATACACCGGATTTAGAATCAACAATTATCTCCTCATGCTCAATTAAATTGTGAGAAAGAAGCGGAGCCAAACCCAGGATGACACTTGTCGGATAGCAGCCAGGATTGGCAATAAGGGCAGCATCCTTTATTTTATTGCGATAGAGTTCCGGGAGGCCATAGACAGCCTCATCAAGTAGATGCTTGCTTGTATGTTTGACCTTGTACCATTTTTTGTAAGTCTCTCCGTCTTGGAGTCGGTAGTCAGCGCTGAGGTCAATGACCCGTTTATCTGCTTCTAATAGCCAGGGTGCAATTTTCATAGAGGTCTTATGAGGAAGGGCAAGAAATATAAAATCTGTTACTTTTGCCATCTTCTCCATGTCAAGATTGTTGCAGATAAGGTCTGTCTTTCCTTTTAGCTGTGGGAAAATATCGGCTATTTTCTCCCTTGCTCTGTCCATCTTTGCCGCCAGAGAGGCAACCTCTACTTCAGGATGTGAAAGAAGTAGCCTGAGGAGTTCTGCTCCTCCATATCCTGTCGCTCCTATGATTCCTACTTTTATCATCTTTTTACTCCACTAATATTTTTGAATTTTGTATTTCTAAGTGCATCTTCAATATGCTTTAGACAGATTTTAATAATGGGTTTTTCATCAAACTCCTTTATTGCTTTTTCTCTACTATACTCTCCCATTTTTATTTTTCTGACCTCAGATAGGTTGATAAATCTTACAATAGCACTGGCAAGAGCTTCTGCATCCTTCACTGGTACTAAAAATCCATTTTTTCCGTTTTCAACTACCTCTTTACATCCTGCAGAGTCCGTTGTAATTATTGGTTTTGCCATCGCCATTGCCTCAAGCAAAGAATGAGGAATCCCCTCTCTGTAGGATGGCAGCACGACACAACTGCTTTTGCATATAAATGGTCTCACATCGTCGGTGCTCCCGAGATGCTTAATCAACCCTTCTCTTTCCCAATCTTTTATTTTATCTTCTGGGATGACGGAGGGATTTCCTTTGTCAATGAATCCGAGCAATTGGAATTCCGTATCTGGAAACCGTTTTTTTACTATCCCAGCCGCTTTTACGAATTCCCCGATTCCTTTATCCCAGAGCATCCTGGCAATCAGGAGAAAACTTAAATTATTACTATTTTTTTTATTGAGATTTCTGCAGACCTCTGGGGAAAAATACTCAGTGTCTACCCCTCCGCTAAGCAGGACTGATTTATCTGATGGGGCAATTCCTTCTTCAATAAAGAGTTTTCTGTCATCGTCGTTCTGAAAGAATATTTTTTTTGTAAAGCCAAGAGAGATTTTATATAAAAGTTTTACTACTTTAAGTAAAACCCCCTTTTTAGTAAATGCATAACCAAGCCCTGTTATCATGCAAAATGAGGTAGTTCCCGTAAATCTGGATACAATTGACCCATAAATGTTTGGTTTTATTGTGTAATGAATGATTAAATCAGGCTTCTCTTCTCTATAAATTCTGCGCAGCTCCAGCATCAGTTTGATATCTTCAATGGGGTTAACCCCTTTTCTGTCAAGATATTGCAGGAAAATACATTTAAACCCTTCTTCTTCAAGCTTTTTATCAAATTCTTCTCTCTTTGCTATGGCACGCACATCAAATTTGTTATCTCTTAATGCTCTTAATAACCCAATTCTAAAATTATACAGAGTTTGTGTGGTGCTTGAAACTATTAAGATTTTTTTTGATTGCACTCTATCTCTTTTGTCTCCATTCTGCCGCAACTAAACTCCTCTTCCGGGCAATAATCAAGGCTGATGCACTTTGCTCCAGCATTGACAAATATAGCCGGCAGATAGCTCCTGCAAGTTTTGAGCATTTCCTCGGCTAAATCTCTAATTTCCCACTGAGCCCTTGCGCAGCATCTCTGCTTGAAGAAATGGAGCAATTCCCTGCAATTCATCGTTACGACTATCTTTGTTTCCACTGCCTGGGGCAGCATAAACCTTGCGTCCTCATTTGCCGCCTCTCCTGTCTTGCCTTTCTCGCTAAATCTCTTTAGTATTTTATTATAACTTGCCTGAATTTCGTTAATAATCTTTATGAATTCTTTTTTTAAAGTTTTATCTGTCTCTATGGAAGGAGGAATTATATAGTCAAACTCCGCCTCCTTGACATACCTCTGGCTTTGTTGGGAAAAGGAGGCGATTCTGTGTCTTACTAATTGGTGGGTGAGAGCGCGTGATACTCCTTCTATCGCAAATGTGAATTTTACATGCTCTAACGGGCTTTCGTGCCCTGATTTAACTATTTTCTTTACAAACTCTACTTGCTTATCCAGGTTCTTATCACCTTCCTCAAAAATATCGCCTGCAAATTTGGCAGAGTAACACTGCCTGCAGGCAGTGTATATGACAGCAATTGCATTCTGGGTTACCTCCAGAAGTTTTACATTCAGATTAACCTTCGCCATATCGTTTCTTTAAAAAATAGAGCACCAGAGCACCAGTTACTAATTTCCAATTTCATCTCTTCCCAATTTCCAATTTCATCTCTCCCTACTTACCACTTACCACTTACCACTTATTTCTTTGTGCCTCTGTGCCTCTGTGCCTTTGTGTCTCTAATATGTTTTCTTATCAAGGAGAAACAGAAGAATCGCTTTCTGGAGATGAAGTCTGTTTTCTACCTGGTCAAAAATTATTGATTGCGGGCTCTCTATCACTGTATCAGTTATTTCTTCTCCACGATGAAGCGGCAGGCAATGCATTACCATCACATCAGGCTTGGCTGACTGAAGCAGCTCTTCATTGACCTGAAAACGACGAAATGCTCTTTTTCTTTCTTTCCTTTCTTCATCTTGTCCCATACTTACCCATGTATCGGTGTAGATAACATCGGCTTCCTTTACTGCCTCCACCGGGTCGCGAAGAACGCAAACGTTCCTCAAAAAAGATTTGCCACCTGCTTCCCTCGTTTTTAATAATACTGCAGCATTAGGTTCATATCTCTGAGGAGTAGCGATAGCAAGGTTAATTTTAAACTGTGCTGCTGCACAAAGCCAGGAATTAGCCATATTGCTACTGCCATCACCAATAAAAGCAATCTTAATATCTTTCAGCTTTTTCTCTCTTTTTTCCATAATAGTAAATAAATCGGATAATATCTGACAGGGATGGAACAGATTTGAAAGCCCATTAATTACCGGAATATCAGCTTCGCGAGCGAGCTCAACAATGGTTGTGTGGTCAAATACCCGCGCTACTAAACAATCAAGATAACGAGAAAGAGTACGTGCTATGTCTTTTACTGATTCTCTTTTCCCTAATCCTACTTCATGGGGGCCAAGATAAAGAGTGTATCCACCGAGTTGATGCATTCCAACTTCAAAAGACACTCTCGTACGCAGAGACGGTTTATCAAAAAGAAGCCCAAGCGTTTTCCCGCGAAGTAATTTTTCCCACCTTTTTCTTTCTGCCTTTAATCTTGCCGCCTGAGCAAATATTTCTCTTATCTCATCACTACTCAGATCAAGAATTGAGATTAGGCTCCTCATTTATTCTCCTTTGCTTCCTTGAGCCTGAACTTCTTTTAGAATAGGACCAAGTATAGATAGTGCCTTGTCAATTTCGTTCCTGGTAATAATCAAGGGAGGAAGGAAGCGGATGAAATTCTCTGCCGTGCAGTTGATCAAAAGCCCATTTAGAAGACATTGGCGGACGACTTCCATACCACCAAAGGCAAGCTCCATCCCAATCATCAATTTTCTCCCTCTTATCTCAACAATAAAAGGATTTTTCTCTTTAAGAAGATTGAGCTTTTTGAAAAGGTAATCTCCCATTACAATGGCGTTTTCCAGTAAATTCTCTTTCATTATTGTTTCAATAAGGGCTACCCCGGCAGCACAGGAAACAGGGTTGCCTCCAAACGTTGAAGCATGATTTCCCGGCAAAAATGCGTTAGCAATCTCATCTCTTGCCAGCATTGCCCCGAGGGGAAGACCTCCTCCAATGGGCTTAGCCAGCGTTAGAATATCGGGTATAACTCCTGCATGTTCATAGGCAAAGAACTCTCCTGTTCTCCCAAGACCACACTGAATCTCATCAAAAATAAGGATAATTCTCTCCTTATTGCACAACATTCTCAGGAAGTGCAGATAATCATTTGAAGCAACATTGTTTCCGCCTTCTCCCTGAATCGGCTCAACCATCACTGCCGCTGTCTCCTCATCTATTGCCGCAGAAACAGCATCTATATCATTTAATGGAACGTACTTAAAGCCAGACGGAAGTGGACTAAATCCATTTTGATGCTTCCTTTGGCCTGTAGCAGCAAGAGAGGCAAGCGTCCTCCCATGAAATGAGTCCTTCATCGTAATAATTTTATATCTTTTTTTGCAGGCACGTGATAATCCCTGATAGTACTTCCTTACTAACTTGATTGCTGCCTCATTTGCCTCTGCTCCACTATTAGTAAAGAAACACTTTCCGTTAAATCTTTCCGTCAGCAACTCTGCCAGCCTTACCTGAGGTTCGTTGTAGTAAAGATTGGAGATATGAATAAACTTTTCGCTTTGCTCTTTAATTGCCGAGATAATTCCTGGATGGCAATGCCCAAGGATATTTACCCCGATGCCTGAGAAGAAGTCGAGGTACTCTTTTCCTTCAGCGTCCCACACCTGCATTCCGCGGCCTCTGACTATTAATAAGGAACGTTCGCCATAGGTATTAATAATAAATTTTTTGTCTAATTCTATAATTTCTTTTGTATACATATTATCATTTTACTATCTGAGTTCCAATTCCAGCATCCGTAAATATCTCTAACAACAATGAATGATTGACCCTTCCATCAAGAATATGAACTATTTCTACTCCACACTCAAGCGCTTTGATGCAAGCCTTTACCTTTGGAATCATCCCACTCATAATGACTTCTTTCTTAATCAAAAACTTAACCTCATCTAATGTCAATGTAGATATAAGAGAGTCCTTGTCTGTCCAGTTTCTCATAATTCCGGGGACATCGGTTAGAATGATAAACTTTTCTGCTTTGAGCTCTATTGCTACTTTAGCAGCAGCATCATCAGCATTCACATTGAGAGCCTCTCCTCCAGCACCTTTTCCCAGCGGGTTTATGATTGGGATGGCTTTTTCTTTAATGTGTCTCTTGACTTCAGCGCTTATTCCTTTTACTTCACCTACAAAACCAATGTCTATTTTCTCCCCTGATCTACCAAGAGGAGCCAATCGCTGTGCCTCAATGACACTCTCCAATCCAATAGCTTCCCCTCCTACCTCCTTGATAAATGAAACGATTTCCTGATTTATCTGAGCAAGAATTCTGGCAACAATGTTAATGTCTTCCTTATCAGTGATGCGCAGTCCTTCAATGAATTGCGATTCTTTCCCCCTCTCCTTCAATGCTTTGGTAATAAATGGCCCACCACCATGAATCATAACCGGATTCATTCCTACATACTTCATTAGAACGATGTCCAGGGCAAAATTCTTCTCCATATGAGAATCACTAATGGTGCTGCCACCGTACTTAATAACCATCGTTTTACCATGAAATTTCTTGATGTAAGGCAATGCCTCTACCAATATACCTGCTTTTTCTATTGCTCTTTCAATCATCTCTAATTACTCCAATTGCCACTTTGTCCCTTTGCTACTTCATCTGTATTCTCTCAATGGAATTAGCTTTCCCGGTAACTGGGTCAAGGTCAAGGATGACTCCGCAAAGTTCAGCTTCACCCTCAGCAGCCTCAAGTTTTATCGGCATCTGATAGAGGAAACGATGCAGTGCGAGCTCCTTTTTCACTCCAATCACCGAGTTCCGCGATCCTGTCATTCCAATATCAGTTATATATGCCGTTCCCTTAGGGAGAACTATCTCATCAGCTGTCTGGACATGGGTGTGCGTTCCAATAACGGCACTGACTTTTCCATCAAGAAACCATCCCATAGCTATCTTTTCGGAAGTGGCTTCAGCGTGGATGTCGATAATAATAAGTGAGGTTTCTTTGCGAAGTCTTTCTACTTCACTCTCCACCTTTCTGAAGGGGCAATCAAGTGGAAGCATAAACACTCTTCCGGCAACATTGATGATGCCAATTTTCTCTCCATCAGCGGTTTCAACTATAACTGAGCCATGTCCTGGAACTCCTGGAGGGTAGTTTGCGGGGCGCAATAATCTCTTTTCTACATCAATAATTTCTGCAATGTCTTTCTTGTCCCAAAAATGGTTGCCCGAGGTAATGACATCAATTCCATCCGAGAAAAGCTCCTTGACGGTCCTTGAAGTAAGTCCCACTCCAGCAGCTACATTCTCACCATTAATAATGGAAAAAGAAATTTTTTTATCCTGTTTTATACGGGGCAAAAATTGCTTAATGGCGCTTCGTCCAGCTCTGCCTATAACATCTCCAATAAACAAAATCTTCATCTTGGTAGAGCTATTTCGCATACTCCATCGCTCTTACTTCTCTGATGAGTGTTACTTTAATCTGTCCGGGATACTCTAATTCCTTTTCAATACGCCTTGATATCTCTACAGCTAAGTTTCCCGCCCCAATATCATCTATCTTTTCAGGTTTAACCATAACACGCACCTCCCGGCCGGCTGAGATAGCATATGCTTTTTCCACTCCGGGAAAAGAAGTGGCAATTTTTTCTAACTTTCCCAGGCGCTGAACATAGGTTTCCAGAATTTCCCTTCTTGCCCCCGGACGAGAGCCTGAGATAGCATCAACCGTTTGAATAATTACGGCGAGTAGCGTTTGGGATTCTCCCTCTCCATGATGATGGAGGATAGCATTAATAATATCAGGGGCTTCATCATACTTCTTAGCAATATCGCCACCAATCGTAATGTGAGTACCTTCAACATCATGATCAACAGCCTTACCAAGATCATGGAGCAGACCCGCTCTCTTTGCCATCTTGACATTCATCCCAAGCTCAGCGGCAATTACTCCTGCAAGATGAGCACTTTCTTTTGAATGTTGAAGAACATTCTGTCCATAGCTTGTCCGATGCTTTAATTTCCCAATTAATTTTATAATTTCCGGGTGTAACCCTGCAATGCCAAGCTCAAACGCTGTCTGTTCACCAACTTCCCTGAGTGCAACCTCCATATCCTGCCGCACTTTTTTCACAATCTCTTCAATGCGAGAAGGATGAATCCTCCCATCAGCAATCAACTTTTCAAGCGCAATTCTGGCGATTTCTCTTCTGACGGGGTCAAATCCTGAAAGAGTCACTGCATCAGGAGTGTCATCAACAATTAAATTGATTCCCGTTGCTCCTTCAAATGCTCTTATGTTTCTTCCTTCACGCCCGATTATTCTACCCTTCATCTCATCGGAAACAGAAACCACGCTAACTGTTGATTCTATTGTCTGGTCAACGGCACACTTCTGAATAGCAAGAGTTACTATCTCTCCTGCTTTTTTCATCGCAGTCTCACGCGCCTCTTGCTCAATTTTCTTTGCCATCACCGCTGCTTCATGCCTCATCCCTTCTTCCATCTTCTTAAGAAGAAGCTCCTTAGCCTCCTCCTGGCTCAGCCTGGCAATTTTTCCCAGTATATCTCTTTCTTCATTCAGAATCCTTTCTACTTCTTTCTTCTTTGATTCAACTTCAGCTTGCCAAGAAGTAATTTCTCTATCCTGAACGGAGAGCTCTTCCTCCTTCTTTTCTAAAAGGCTTGCCTTCCTATCAATGTTGGCATCTTTGTTATGCAGGCGATTCTCAAGATTGAGCAGTTCCTGGCGTCTTCCTCGCGATTCCCTGTCAAGTGCTGCCCTCATTTTTTGGATTTTTTCTCTTACCTCCAGTAAGGCTTCCCTCCTTCTTGATTCTGCCCCTATCTCCGCCTCACTAATCATCTGTCGTGCAAGAGCTTCTGCCCTTCCTATTTTTCTCTCTGCAAGAAACCTCCTTATTAAATAGCCAATAAAGAAAGCAGAAACTCCGACCGGAATCATGATGAAAATAGATATTTCCATATTTGTCATTCTAATTACCTCCGTGCATAAAATTAAAGCTCAAAGAGATTATATAATTAATTCCACTTTATCGTCAAGTTATCCATGATTATTGAACAATCTCACCAGCTCCATTTTTAGCCTGACAGACATAAATTTCAGGCTGAATGCCGGTTTCTTTCTTATATTTTTCCGTAACTATCTTATGGAACTGATTAATTGACTTTTTCTCTACAAAATTTACTGTGCAACCACCAAACCCGGCGCCTGTCATTCTGGCGCCCAATACTCCATCTATTTCCCTGGCAATCTCCACCATTAAATCCAGTTCGTTACAGCTCACTTCATAATCATCTCTCAAGCTTTGATGAGATTCATTCATCAAATCCCCAAACTTTCCCAAATTATCCTCTCCTAAAGCAGCTACTGCCTGAACAACCCTATCATTTTCCCGAACAACATGCCTGCATCTTTTTTTTATATTCCCCGGCAAATGATGTTTATATTTCTCAAAACTATCAATTGTCACATCGCGTAAGGTATCAATCTCAGGCAAAAATTCTCTGAGGTGAGAAACTCCTTCCGCGCATTCCCTCCTCCTATCATTATAATACCCAGATTTAGCCAGTCTCCTATTTACCCGTGTATTGCAGATAACTATTCTCAAATTTTCCATGAAGAGAAGGGGTATCTGTTTATACTCAAGGCTGCGACAATCCAGAAAAAGAGCCCTATCTTTTTCGCCCAGGAGAGAGGTGAACTGATCCATAATGCCACAATTGACTCCGACAAATTCATTCTCTGCCTTCTGGCATAACTTGACCATTTCCAATGGCGAGATAGTGAAACCATTTATTATCTGCAGGCTGACCGCAGTAACTATCTCAGTAGCTGCTGATGAGCTTAAGCCTACACCAATTGGAATATCTCCCTCTAAAACCATACTCATACCTGATAATCTAACTCCCTCCTCTTGCAGAACGCGGATTACTCCCTTGACATAGTTAGCCCAGTGCTCTTTCTCATTGTAAGTTACCTCATCCAGAGAAAATTGGCAGAATGAAGAGAAATTAGAGGAGCAAAGAGAAATCAATCTGTCCTGGCGAGGCAGGAAGGCAGCAATTATTTCCTGATTGATAGCTATAGGCAGGACAAAGCCTTTATTATAATCAGTATGTTCTCCAATAAGGTTGACTCTTCCCGGAGCTCTGGCAAGGAAAACTTTACTCTCTCCAGAGCCAAAAACCTCCTTAAACTTAGTTAGAACAGATTTTATTCTTTCCATTTAAGTCTCATCGTTCTTATTCTACTATTCAAAGCAACTTAAGGCAAAAGTTTTATGTTTTTCTTGTCAATAGGAAGGAAAATGTGATAGGTAATTGGGTATGAGTAGGGGTATGAAAAGAGAAGCTGCTTTTGCAGGGCAATTCTACCCGGCAAGTATGGAATCTCTGGAAGGACAAATCAGGGCATTTACTGAGGCGGAAGTAGCAAGGGAGGAAGTCGCAGGAGCAGTAGTGCCACATGCTGGCTATATCTATTCGGGAAAAGTAGCAGGTGCAGTCTATGCGCGGATTACTTTACCTCGCCTGTTTGTAATCATTGGGCCAAATCACACCGGTAAAGGATATCCCTTTTCATTGATGTCTGATGGAATCTGGAAAACTCCCTCAGGGGAGGTGGCAATTGATGCCGAGTTAGCAGAGAAGATTCTTGCCAACAGCAAGAATCTCAAAGCAGATGATAAGGCTCATATGTATGAACACTCAATTGAAGTGCAGCTTCCATTCCTACAATATTATACTAAGAAATTTTGTTTTGTTCCGATTATTCTTGCTCATGGAGACTTTGCTACCTATTATGAGATAGGATGTGCCATCGCATCAGCGGTCAAAGGAGGAGAAAAAGTGCTCATTATTGCCAGCTCCGATTTGAGCCATTACGAGCCAAGGGAGGTGGCGCGGCGAAAGGACAGCAGGGTAATAGATGCCATTCTTAGTCTGGATGGAGAGAGGCTCCTCAAGACAGTGAAAGACCTTGAAGTTTCTATGTGCGGTTACGGCCCGGTAGTAACTATGCTTTCTGCCGCTAAAGCGCTTGGGGCAACGGAAGCGGAACTCATTCAATATGCAACCTCAGATGAAACCAGTGGAGACTCCAGCACTGTCGTAGGCTATACAGGGATTATAGTTAAATGATTACAAGAAAAAAGAAGCGCTTGAGAATTTTTTTTATGGGGACTCCTATTTTTTCACTGCCGAGCCTTATCTCTCTTCTTCAGCATGAAAAAGTAGTAGGAATTGCCACTCAGCCCGATAAGCCGGCAGGGAGAGGGAGAAAGTTCACACTATCAGCAGTCAAAGAAGTTGCTCTCCATAAAAAAATTTCATTGTATCAACCAGAAAAAATAGATGGTAATTTCCTAAAGAAGCTCTCCACCCTGAACATAGATGTCATTGTTGTCGTTGCTTATGGGAAGAAATTACCGGTAAAACTACTGCATATTCCCAGGTTAGAGTGTATTGCCGCTCACCCTTCTCTACTTCCAAAATATAGAGGAGCAGCGCCAATTGAATGGGCAATAATTAGGGGCGAGAAAAAAACAGGGGTAACAATCATCCGTGTAAACGAAGAAATAGATGCTGGAGATATAA
Source organism: candidate division NPL-UPA2 bacterium Unc8 (assembly GCA_003574845.1). Lineage (GTDB taxonomy): Bacteria > NPL-UPA2 > NPL-UPA2 > NPL-UPA2 > NPL-UPA2 > NPL-UPA2. Next base: position 24,850 of record NDHY01000005.1, on the reverse strand, counting down.
TCCTTCAGGAGGAAATTGATATCTCTCCTGATGAGACAACGCAAAACCTGGGACAAAGGCTATCTTCCCTTGCGGCGAGGATGCTTCAGGAAAGCCTCAAGCAGATTGAGGCAGGAAATGCAAAGTATACGCTGCAGCAAGGAGAAGTAAGCACCGCTCGTTCCATCCGGAAGGCAGATGGATTAATTCGCTGGTCATCTAAAGCGCATGAGATACACGATTTAGTGCGAGGGCTCAATCCCAGAATTGGCGCTTACACTCACCTTCATAGGAAGATGTTAAAAATATGGAAGACAGAGATAATTTCAAATAATAAAGCCTCATTGACAAACCACCAGTTAGGTGAGATTATAGGATTGAAAAATGGAATTATGGTTAATGTCGCCGAAGGTGCGATTCTGATCAAGGAATTACAACCAGAAAACAGAAGAAAAATGTCAGCAGTAGAGTATCTTTCAGGGCATACCATAAGAATAGGCTCTTTATTCAAAGATAAGATTAGTGGGTAGTAAATGATAGGTGGAGGATAAAATGAAAATTGATACATCTAAGAAAAGATACAAACTGAGAGTCGTAATCCCGGCTTCTTCATCGCTTACTATCTATTCTCGCTCTCTTAAGAAAATGACTGCCCTTGGGCCGGTCTGTGTAGCTACTGTCGTTAACAAGATGGAAAAATGGGATGTTGAGATTATCGATGAGAACAATTACAGTAAATATGGGCCCAGAGATAAATTCGGGCTGCCTGACCATAAGCAGTTACAAGCATTAAGACCAGCCGATGTCATTGGATTTTATGGCGGGCTAACAAGTACCATACCGAGACTTTATGAAATTGCGCGTTTTTATAATAAGTATTGTAAAGTAACAACTATTGCTGGGGGTCAGCACTTTACCGAAGATACTATGGTTGAGGCGTTATCTTCAGGTATTGATTACATCGTAATTGGTGAAGGCGAAGAAACCATTAAAGAACTCTTATCAGTCATGGAAAATAAGCAAAGCATAGATAATGTTAGGGGAATTTCATATTTAAAAAATAATGAGGTGGCTTATACTTCCTCCAGAGAACCAATAACAGATTTTGACCTGCTCCCCTTGCCGGATTTTTCCCTGGTGCGATATGCCAGAATTAAAGTTTATCCCGTGGGGAGGATAAGGGGATGCGGCATGAATTGCGAATTCTGCACCGTCAAGGGCAAGATAAGATGCGCTCCTCCCGAACGACTACTTGAACACATCAGTTCTCTTGTAGAGGCAAGAGATGCCAGGCACTTTTTCGTTGTTGATGATTTTTTTGGGCAACGGAGAAAAGAAACAATAAGATTTTGTAAAATACTAAAGGAGTACCAAAAAAGAATTCATTGCAAACTAAGCATAATGGTCCAGATGAGATTAGATAGCGCAAAGGACAGCGAGCTACTCACTGCCATGCGGGATGCGGGAATTGACAAAGTAGCTATTGGGCTTGAATCGGTTATTGATGAAGAACTGAAAGCTATGAATAAAAACCTGAAGTCAAGAGATATGCTGTCCCTAATTAAAATATTTCATAAGTTTGGATTTTTCGTGCATGGTATGTTTATCTTTGGCTATCCAATGAGGGAGAACATTAATTTTAAGATGAGCGCTATGGAACGAGCGAGACATCTCAGAAGATTTATAAAGAAAGCAAGAATTGATACTCTGCAGGTTTTACTCCCAATTCCATTACCCGGAACGGAATTGAGAGAACGGCTTAAAGCTCAGGGTAGAATTTACCCCATCGAACATATTGGCTGGGAACATTACGATGGATACTTCCCTTTATTTGAGCCTGATGAGCCAATGACCCCCGAGGAAATGCTATCTTCTGTCAGAAAAGTTATGAGTGGCTTCTATCGGTTCAGGCATATGTTTTCAGTAGCTCTTAATATCTTTTACTTTCCATCCCTGCTTTTCTCCCTGCATAATATTAAATCGGGATGGAGAGTATGGTACCGGCCCTGGAGAAATAGCGTGATGCGTTTCGGAGGATGGATTGTTGAGCACGCCTGGCATTCTAATTTAAAAAAGGGGCATTTCTTCCGTAAACTCAAACAGATTAGAAGAAAATCGGTATCTCAAGAATTAAGTTGAAAATATAGCACACCCTCGCTTTTAAATCTTTATTATTTTTCCTCTGATTTCTTTGTCAATTGTAAGAATGCCAAAAGAATTACACGGGGCAAAAACTCTACATGTGGGAGAGCCAGGGTTAAAAAACAATACATCATTAATTATCTCATTTTTCGGCGAGTGAGAATGTCCATATATAATTACATCAACCTCATCAAACTTTTCTCTTATACGCGATTCTATTCCAGAAGGAGGAGGACCTGACCCATGAATAATGCCTATCTTAAATCCCTGCACCTCAAAGGCATCTATTTCCGGCAACTTTTCTCGAACGCTGTGCGTGTCCATATTACCATATACTGCTCTTACCTCAGCCAATTCCTGCAATTCCTCCAACACTGTAAGTTGAAGGATATCTCCAGCATGAGCAATCAAATCAACGCCACCTAAAAGTTCAAGGACTTTTCTGGGAATTTCTCTTGCTGCAACAGGTATATGCGTATCCGAAAGCACTCCTATTCTTACTTTCATTTCATCACCCGCATTCTAAATTCTCTAATAGCTTATTAGTTTAGGCTGTTAGTACTTTGTGCCTTTGTGCCTTTTGTTACTCAATTAAATAATGAATCTTCTCATATGAATGTTCAGAAGAAGCCCGATAGAGAGCATCGCCATCAGCAGGGAAGAACCGCCATAACTCAGAAAAGGCAGCGGCAATCCAACTACAGGCACTATTCCCAACGTCATTCCAATATTAATCAGGACATGCGATGCGAGCATAGTAGTGAGCCCGGCTGCAAGGAATGATGAAGCGCGGTCCTTTGCCTCGCAAGCTATCCGTACGCCACTCTTAAATATTCCTATGTAAAGTAAAAGAAGACCCACTGCTCCTGCAAAGCCCCACTCTTCTCCAACAACAGAGAAGATAAAATCAGTGTATTGTGCTGGAAGGAAATGGAGCTGGGTCTGAGAGCCACCCAACCATCCTCTTCCTAAAATTCCCCCGGAGCCGATGGCAATTCTTGACTGATTGAGACTGAAAGACGCTCCAAGGGGATCTAACCCCGGATTCAAAAGAACCTGGATTCTTACCCGTTGATACTCCTCAAGAAAGAAATGGTAAACAAATGGAGCAACAATTAGGATGCCAAAGAGGGCGATAGCGAGGAGGTGTCGCTTTTTAATACCTGTTAGGTATAGCATAACAAAGAGGGTAGGAAGCAAGGTAAGAGCTGTTCCCAGATCCGGCTGGATGAAGATCAAAACGAAGGGAATAAAGACAATAAGAAGTGAAGTGAGTATTTTTTTTAGCATCTTTACTTCCTCAGCACCACCTAAATAATACGCCAGGCTCAGGACGACAGTTATTTTGGCAAACTCTGCGGGGGCAAATGACAGTGGCCCAATAAAAATCCATCTCTGGGCACCGCGCACAACTGGTCCGAACAGAACAACCGCTAGAAGGAGAAGAACAACTATAAAGTGAAGTCCATAGCTATGCCTTAAGATTGTCTGATAATTAATGCTGAGAATGAACGCTATTCCTGCCAGGCTAATCCCCATCCATATAAGTTGTCTGGCATAAAATCCGTGAATATCCTGGAGATGATGAGAAGCGCTGTAAATCATCGCCAGACCAATGAGACAGGTAATAAACACTAACAAAATAAGAGGATAGTTAAAATTTCTGAGCAGTCGCCTGTCAATCATTATTGAAGGAATTCCTTAAATATTTTCCGGGCAATTGGTGCTGCTACTCTACCGCCTGATTCTCCATGTTCAATTATAATGGTCAGGGCAATCTCAGGATTTTCAAATGGGGCAAAGCCAACAAACCAGGCATGGGGACGAAGTTCAAATGGAATTCCTTCCTCCCCTCCAAACTCGGCCCCAATTATCTGAGCTGTTCCGGTCTTACCTGCAACCTCTATCTCGGTAAGTGCCGCTCTTCTTCCTGTTCCTCCTATCTCATTGACTGTCTTCCACATACCGTAACGCACTAAATTAAGTGTGCCTTCTGAGGCAGGAAGCTGCTTCCATGGCTCCACAGGAAAAGATTCAATTACTTTCCCTTGAGGAGAGGTTATCTCACGGACAAGACGAGGGCGATAAAGTATTCCTCTGTTTGCTACAGCGGCTGTGAGAGCTGTCATCTGAAGTGGAGTTACCAGAATCTCTCCCTGCCCAATACCCAGGTGAAGTATATCCCCCAAAAACCATCTTTCTCTTTGTTCCTGAGCGGGAATGTTCCCCCTCGCTTCCCGTGGAAGATTAATTCCAGTGAGGTCTCCAAGGCCAGAGCGACTGGCAAAATATTCTATATTTTCTATACCGAGAAGCGCAGCCACTTCATAGAAAAATATGTTGCAGGAAGCGGCTAATGCACGGGTAACATTAACTCTTCCATGTCCATCTTTGTTCCAGCAGAAGAAAGAAGCTCTACCGCGTCTTATCACTCCATGGCAATGGAAATAAGTTTCATCATCAATCACCCCTTTCTCAAGTCCTGCCATTGCCATAATAATTTTAAATGTAGACCCTGGCGGATAAACCCCGGAGATTGCGCGATTAAAGAAAGGACGAGCGGGGTCGCCTTTGATAGCGGCGAATTTTCTCTCTTCAAGAGGTAAAGTAAAAATATTGGGATCAATTGCAGGAGAACTCGCCAGGGCGAGAATATCGCCATTACGGGGGTCTATAGCTACAATTGCTCCTCTCTTTCCTTTTAGGTTGCGTTCAACAATTTCCTGGAGCCTTAAATCAATCGTTAGAGTGATATCATTGCCGCGAATCGTCTCTCGTTCAGACAATATTTCTATCCTCTCTCCCATTATATTCACAAGAATCTCACGAGCGCCATCTTCTCCCTGCAGTAAAGTATCAAAAAGACCTTCAATGCCATCTTTCCCAATTACATGGTCAATGCGATACCCTATCTCCCTCAACTCTATCCATCTTACATCCGGGATTTTCCCGACATATCCAATAATATGAAAAGCCAGATCTCCATGAGGGTAGTCACGGCGGGGAACAGTCTCAACAAAGATACCAGGAAGCTCTCTCTGATGTTCTTTAGTGACTGTGATTTCTTGCAGGCTAACCCCTGTAGCAAGCAAGACAGGAGAGAATGGATTTAAATGCCTAGCCTCTATTTTTTTCAAAACATTCTCTTCGTCAAACCCTAAAAGCTCACTTACTCTTTTAGCTGCTCTCCTTTTATCTGTCATCTCGTGTGGAATGGCAACAATTCTAAACAGTGGAGCATTTTGTGCCAATATAGCGCCGTCTCGATCATATATAGTGCCTCGTGGTGCCCGAAGATTAACAAGGCGGATGCTATTCCTTTCAGCAAGCCCGGCAAAGTGCTCTCCCTGAATGATTTGCTTCTGCCAGAGACGACCGGCGAGAACAAGAAAAAGAATAATCACTACCCACATTACTGTTCTTATCCGATGCTCAAACACCGTCGGTTCTTTCTCAGAATTTAGTGACAACACAAGATAACCCTCACTCTGTTCGGGTAAATTCAAATAAATTGGTAAATGGTGATTAGTAAATAGTAACTGGTGGTAACTGGCCACCAATCACTAATTACCAATTTAAGAACTAATTTAAAAGTTAAAAGTTAAAAGGCAAAAGTGCAAGTTAAAAGTTTGTGCCTTTACACTTGAACCCTTGAACCCTTTTCAAAATAGTGCACCAGAACACTAATTTCCAATTTCCAATTACCAATTTCCAATTTCATCTCTCTCTACTCTCTACTTACGACTTACGACTTAATTCTCTGTGCCTCTGTGCCTCTGTGCCTTTGTTACTTTGTGCCTGTTTTTTAAGATATTTCCAGTCTTGAGAATATTTTATTTATGTGTCTTAAGTTTTGCTTCAAATCAAGGCATTCTTTTACCTCATCTTTATTTAAGTGAGACATAACTTCCTTATTTTGAAGGAGGACATCCTTAAATTCCCTACCTTCCTTCTTAGAGAGAAAAGAGGCTCGCTGCACCATTACATAGGCATCCTCACGGCTTAGGCCCTTCTTAATCAGTTTCAGGAGAACAGCCTCAGAGAAGATAAGCCCTTTTGTTTTCTTCAGATTTTTCATCATATTTTCCGGATAGATTATTAGATTTTTCATTACATTAGTAAATTTATTGAGGATATAGTTAGTGAGAATGCAGCTATCGGGAATAATTATTCTCTCTACTGAAGAATGGGTAAGGTCTCTTTCATGCCAGAGAGGAACATTCTCAAGCGCTACTTGAGCATTGTTGCGGATGATACGAGCGAGCCCGCCAATCTGCTCTGAGATAATGGGATTGCGCTTATGCGGCATTGCTGAAGAGCCTTTCTGTCCAGGAGAGAAATACTCTTCCACTTCCATAATCTCGGTGCGGCTGAGGTTGCGAATTTCAAGGGAAAACTTCTCAAGGGAGCTTGCGATTAAAGAGAGTGTGAGAAGATATTGAGCGTGAGAGTCCCGGGGAAGTATCTGAGAGGAAATAGAAGCTGGAGTAAGTCCTAACTTCTGACATACATAAATTTCGGCGCGTGGGTCAATGTTGGCATAAGTTCCTACTGCACCGGAGATTTTTCCTACGCTTATTGCATCTTTTGCGGCCTGCATTCTTTTGAAGTTTCTTTCCGTTTCCACCAGCCAGATAGCTAACTTCAGTCCAAATGTGATTGGTTCGGCATGGATGCCATGTGAGCGACCTGCCATTACCGTATTTTCATATTCTCTTGCTTTTTTCCTCAAGACCGAAGACAGCTTTTTCAAATCTTTAAGAATAATATCTGCCGCCTCCTTCATCCTTAAAGAAAGAGAGGTATCAACAATGTCATAGGATGTAATCCCGAGGTGGATGTATCTTGACTCTTTGCCAACTTTCTCGCCAACTGCCATTAGGAAGGCGATAACGTCATGGCGCGTTTCCTGTTCAATTTCTGCAATTCTCTTGAAATCAAAGTCTGCTTTTTTTCTTATCTTCACGGCTGCGCGAGCAGGAATTTCACCAAATTCAGCCAATGCTTCGCAGATAAGAACTTCTACTTCAAGCATTGTTCTGAACTTATTTTCATCACTCCAGATGCTTCCCATCTCTGGAAGGGTATATCTTTTAATCATCTCATCACCAGGGCATCAGTCACTCACAGAAGCCAGAATTCAGGAGTCAGAAGCCAGAATTCAGAAACAATGTGCGATAAGCATGCCCCGATGCAAATCGGGGTCGCACCGCCTAACACCTAACACCTAACACCTAACATACTACACCCCTCAAAATCCCGTCAAGAAAAATTGGCTTTCAGCCTTCAGCTTGCGCTTTTAATTTGATTGACAGGAAAGATAGTGGTATGTTAGGCTACGAAATCAATAGGGATAGTATTTTTATGGCACTCTGAATATAATAATGGAGGGAATATGGGATTAACGAACCTTAAGGAGTTATTATCTGAAGCAGATAAGGGCGGTTACGCTGTGGGAGCATTTAATGCAGTAAATATGGAAAGCGTGCAGGCAACACTTGCCGCCGCGGAGGCAGAAAGAGCGCCTCTTATTTTGCAAATTACTGAAACGACGATTGGTCAGCCAGGTAAGCCAACTTACACCGGGCTTGAAGAGCTGATGGCAATGGCAAAGGTTCTTGTGGAGAAGGCAACGGTTCCTGTGGCGATACATCTTGACCATGGGAGGACATTCGCGTCCTGTAAACGTTGCATTGATGCCGGGTTTACATCAGTAATGATAGATGGCTCACTCAAGATTGATGGAAAAACAGTTGAATCCATTGATGAAAACATAAGAAAAACGAAAGAGATTGTTGAATATGCACGTTCACAAAGTCAGTATGTCTCCGTAGAAGGAGAAATCGGGTCCCTGGGTGAGATTTCAGATAGCATGAGCAATGCGGAAAAAAGAGAGATGCTCACTCAGCCGAAAGACGCTAAAAGATTTGCCATGGAAACCTCCGTTGACGCTGTAGCCATTGCCTTTGGAACCAAGCATGGTCCTTACAAAGGAAAGGCGGTCTTTGAACTTACTGTAATTGAGTCGGTCAACTCAGTTATTGATACTCCGCTTGTTATGCATGGGGGCACCGGCATTCCCTCCAACACTGTTCGCGAGGCGATAAAATTAGGCATTAACAAGATAAATATTGATACCCAAATTAGAATGGCATTTGAGAAGTCGCTGAGAGAGGTGCTTGCCAGTAAGACAAATGACTATATGGCAAGTCTTGAGAGAGCAATTGAGGAAGGAGATGAGCTACCCGTTCCGAAATATGACATCAGAAAGATTCTTGACCCGGCGCGTAAGGCAATGGTAGAAGCAATTAGAGCAAAAATGCAGCTTTTCGGCTGCTCAGGGAAAGCATAATGAAAGTTGGAGTTCTTACCGGTGGAGGAGATGCCCCGGGATTAAATGCAGCAATCAGGGCAATTGTAGTTAAAGGAAGCAGTTATGACTATCATCTCCTCGGGATAAAAAATGGTTGGGCAGGACTCCTGAAGAAGCACACCCAGTCGCTTTCCCCGGAATTGATGGAGGACACCTGGTTTAAGGGTGGGACACTGTTAGGAACCTCAAGAACAAATCCCTACAAAGAAGAGGGTGGTGAAAAAGAAATATTTCATAATTTCAAAAAATTAGGACTTGACGCCTTAATTGCCATTGGTGGAGAGGACACATTAGGAGTGGCAAACAAGCTTGCTAAAAGCGGGATGGCGGTCGTTGGAGTTCCTAAAACGATAGATAACGATCTCTCAGGAACTGATTACTGCATTGGGTTTGATACTGCTGTGTCTCGTGCCGCTGAGGCAATCGGAGAGTTACACTCAACAGCACGCTCGCATCATCGTGTTATGGTTGTTGAGATAATGGGACGGCATGCAGGCTGGTTAACCTTACAGGCAGGACTTGCCGGAGGAGCGCATCTCATTCTGATTCCTGAGGTAGCCTTTGACATAAAGGAAATCATGAAAACCCTAAAGAACCGCTATGAAAAAGGTTTAAGCTACGCCATTGTTGCCGTCGCTGAGGGAGCAAAACCAGCGGCTGAAGGAGACCTAATTTTCCAGTCAGCAGAAAAAGATGCTTTTGGGCATGTGCGGCTTGGAGGTATTGCCCAGGCTTTATCCAGCAGTATTGAAGAAAAAGCCGGAATTGAGGCAAGGTCAATAGTTCTTGGGCACATCCAGCGAGGCGGTCGGCCAACGGCAGCAGACAGAATAATGGCAATGAGAGTTGGCGCAAAAGCGATTGAATTAGTCCACGATAAAATGTTTGGTCAAATGGCTTCAGTGAAAGAAGGCAGAATCACATCTGTCCCCATCAAAGATGCAGTGAGTGAGCTAAAGACAGTGGATATGGAGTTGTATAAAATGGCAAAGAGTTTCTTTAAAGCATAGGAAAGTATAAAAACTTTACTATGCGGATTAGGAGGTATGGAGGAAACAAAAGGAAATGAGGAGCAAAGCGACGAATTTTCTTAGTTAGGAGAGATAAAATGGCATTAAATTTTTTTTCGCGCTTGTTTTCTAATGATATTGGAATTGATCTGGGGACAGCAAATACTCTCGTTTATCTTCGCGGACGGGGGATTGTTCTTAACGAACCCTCTGTAATTGCTGTAGAGAAAAGGTCGGACCGTGACCGTATTTTGATAACGGCTGATGGGCTGCCAGCGGTAGGAAATGAGGCAAGGAGAATGATCGGACGCACTCCTGGAAACATCGTTGCCATCAGGCCGCTGAAAGACGGAGTTATTGCCGATTTCATCATTACCGAGGAGATGTTGAGATATTTTATGAGGCGGGTATACAGACGGAGAATGTTCATTGCCCCACGGGTTATCATTGCCGTTCCTGCTGAGATTACTGAGGTTGAGGCAAGAGCTGTAGAAGATTCAGTCAGGCAGGCAGGAGCAAGTGAAGTCTATCCAATTGAACAGCCAATGGCTGCAGCTATTGGAGCAGATCTACCGGTAGAAGAGCCAGGGGCAAATCTTGTACTTGACATCGGTGGAGGAACAACAGCGGTTGCAGTTATCTCTTTTGGAGGCATCGTCATCTCAAAGACGGTAAAAATTGCCGGAGATGAGATGGACGAAGCAATAATCCAACATCTCAAGAGAGCCTACAATCTGATGATTGGCGAGAGAACCGCTGAAGATGTTAAAATTAAAATTGGATCAGCATTTCCATTAGATGAAGAAATGACAATGGAGGTAAGAGGGAGAGACCTTGTCGCCGGCCTTCCCAAGACGCTAACGATAACTTCCCAGGAGGTGCGAGAAATCCTTGCTGACGGTGTCAACACAATTATAGAAACCGTCAAAACGGTGCTGGAAGAGACCCCGCCAGAACTCTCCGCTGACCTTGTTGATAAAGGTATGACAATGTCAGGAGGAGGAGCTCTCCTTAAGGGACTGGACCAGCGGATTAGAGAAGAGACCGGTCTTGAAGTCAACGTAGTAGAGAATCCACTGCAGACGGTGGTAATAGGAACGGGAAAACTACTGGATAACATAAGATTACTAAGAAGAATAGCATCCAGCGATTAAGAGGGTTTGGAGTGAGGGTTATCTTACATCGGAAACTTGCAATCCCACTGATTTTGATTTTCCTTTCCCTTGTTATTGCAACAATTGACTTTCGCAGAGGAATTGCCTCTCCTGCATTTACTCTTTCTTTCTTCTCTCCCATCCAGCAGAGAATAACAACTTCGGTGCAGTGGTTCCTCAATATAAGAGAAAGAGTTTTTATGAGATTTGACCTGGTTGATGAACGAGAAAAATTAATTAGGGATATTAAACTTCTCCAATTCCGAGTTGCCATGCTTGAAGAGGTCCGATTAGAGAACATACGGCTAAAAAGACTCCTTCAGTTTAAAGAGAGAGAGGAGTTCAGCGAGCTTTTAGGAAGAACTGTTAGCGCAAGGGTTATTGGCAGAGATCCGGTGAACTGGTATCAAGCCTTGTTTATTGATCGGGGAAAAGATGACGGAGTAACAGCAGGAATGCCTGTTATCAATTATGAAGGAATTGTTGGCTACATCAGTGAGGTTGGGTTTAGCGCTGCTAAAGTGAGGCTTATCTTAAGTAATGATGTCTCTGTCGGGGCAATTGTGCAGCGCATCCGGGCGAAAGGAGTGGTTACGGGCAAAGGCGGCGCCACGGGGTTGTGCAAGATGATATATCTTCCTATTGATGCCGATATAAGAGAGGAGGATATCGTTGTTTCATCTGGTGTTGGAGGAAAGTACCCATCAGGCATAAGGCTTGGCTCAGTGCTCTCCGTTGTTAAAGAAGATTATTTTCAGCGAGCCATCATTTTTCCTGCAGTTGATTTCTCCAAATTAGAGGAAGTACTTGTACTTAAGGAAAAGTGAAAAGGTTAATATATCTCCTTCTCCTTATTATTCTTGCAATAGCGCTCCAGACAACAATCTTTGCTGCCCCAACGCTCTTTAATGTTGCGCCTAACCTTATCCTTCTACTCACCATTTTTGCAGGATTTCATGGAGGAGAGGTAAAAGGGAGTATCGTTGGCTTTACAGGCGGCATATTATTAGACCACTTCTCAGTGCACCCCGTAGGATTAGGAGCATTCTCCCAAACAATTGCCGGGACACTGAGTGGCATCCTGAGAAGCAGACTATACAGAGAAAGTATATTTGCGCAGTTGCTGGTTACTTTTATCGCCTCCGTAGCCAGTCTTCTATCCTTTCTTCTTCTAAAATTAGTTTTTGGGCTCCTATCTCCTATTACACCGGAGGGAATAATTTTTCCCGTTGTGATTAATACTATTCTGGCTCCACTTCTTTTTCCTGTGTTAAGGAGACTACTAAAGGAGGGAGATAGAAATAGCTGGATGCTTGACAAGTAAGTATCGCTATAGTATAAGCTGACTTCATGTTAAAAAAAGTGATTGGTGATTGGTGATTGGTGATTGGTGATCTGGTGCTCTTGTGCCTCTCTAACTATGTTTTGAATTTCGATCATTTGAGTTTCGGGTTTGTTTCGAGTTTCGTATTTAGAGTTTTATCATACTTTGTGCCTTCAAAATGGGCGGTTAGCTCAGTTGGTTAGAGTGCTTGCTCGACACGCAAGAAGTCACTGGTTCAAATCCAGTACCGCCCATTGAAAGAGAGAAAGATGAATTTAGAGACTTTAAGGCATAGTGTTTCTCATATAATGGCTCAGGCGGTGAAAGAGCTTTATCCTGATGTTAAATTAGGGATAGGACCAGCTACATCAGATGGGTTTTACTACGACTTTGAGAAAAGCACCCCATTCACGCCGGATGATTTATTCCGCATTGAGAAAAAGATGCACGAAATAATTAAGGCTAACGTTCCTTTTATTGAGGATATCTTTTCCCGAGAAGAAGCAATAAAAATGTTTGAAGAGCTAAATGAGTCATATAAAGTAGAGCTCTTGCGAGAGATGGATAACTGTAATGTAACTGTCTATCGTCAGGGGGAATTCACTGACCTCTGTCGCGGGCCACATCTTCGCCAAACTGGTGAGACAGGAAAGCACTTTAAGCTTCTTGACATTGCCGGGGCATACTGGCGTGGAGATGAGCGCCGCCCGATGTTGCAACGTATTTATGGAACAGCCTTTTTAGAAGAGGCAGAGCTCCAGTCCTACCTTGAAATGCAGGAGGAGGCAAAGAGACGAGACCACCGAAAGTTGGGAGTAGAACTTGACTTATTCAGTGTTGGCGGTGAGATTGGTGGAGGGCTCGTCCTATGGCATCCAAAAGGAGCAGTGGTTAGAGGTGTCATTGAGGATTTCTGGAGAGATGAGCATACCAGGCGAGGCTACCAACTGGTCTATACCCCGCACATTGCTAACGCAAGCCTCTGGGAAAAGAGCGGACACCTGAATTACTACAGCGACCTTATGTACCCGCTAATCAATGTTGGTAATGAGGAGTATCTTCTTAAACCAATGAACTGTCCTCTTCACATTCAGATTTACAAGTCTCACCGGCGCAGTTATCGCGACCTTCCCATTCGCTATGGGGAATTGGGCACTGTCTATCGTTATGAGCGCTCAGGGGTTCTTCACGGGCTACTGCGTACTCGCGGTTTTACCCAGGATGATGCTCACATCTTCTGCACCCCGGAACAGGCACCTGATGAAATATCAGGAGTAATTGACCTGGTTAAGTTTATGATGGAATCCTTTGGCTATAAGGATTTAAAAGTTGACCTCAGCGTTCGGGACCCTCTGCATAAAGAAAAATATATGGGTGGTGATAGAAGATGGCATCAGGCTGAGGAGATACTCCTTACCGCAATTAAGAGTCGCGGGCTTGACTACAAGAAAAAAGAGAGAGAGGCAGTTTTCTATGGACCAAAGATAGATATTCACCTTGCGGATGCTCTCGGGAAATGGTGGCAGGGACCAACAATCCAGTTTGATTTTAATCTTCCGTCACAGATGGATATCACCTACATTGGCGCTGATGGCAAAGCTCATGATGTTATAATGATTCATCGCACGGTTCTTGGTGCAACGGAAAGGTTTATTGCCGGACTTATTGAATACTATAAAGGAGCGCTTCCAATTTGGTTGGCTCCGATTCAGGTTGCAGTTCTTACTATCAGTGAAAAACAAGAAGGCTATGCAGCCGAGGTTTTAGCTGCGCTTTTGGCGGCAGGGCTGCGAGCTGAGATAGATAAAGAGGGTGGAACAATCAATGCCAAGATTCGACAGGCAGAAATAAAAAAAGTTCCCTGCATACTAATTATTGGAAATAGAGAGGTGGCAGAGGAAACAGTTTCAGTTCGCGAGAGAAAGATACATAAAAATGTGGTTATGAAGATAGAAAAATTTGTCACTCGCGCAAAAGAAAAAATTAGAAATAAGGAGGTAGGCTAAATAGATAAAAAAGTGAGAGTAAATAAGGCGATAAGAGCAAGAGAGATAAGGGTCATCGGAGCAGATAACAACCAGATTGGGATAGTGCCACTTCAGGAAGCATTGAAGTTAGCGGGAGAGAAAGGACTGGATTTAGTAGAAGTAGCTGCAGAAGCTGAACCTCCGGTGTGTCGCATTATGAACTATGGGAAGTATAAATATGAGCAATCAAAAAAGGTACATCAAGCGCATCGAAAGGAAAAGAGAGGAGGAGTGAAGGAAATAAAGATGCGCTCGAGAATAGAAGAACATGACTATCAGGTAAAGTTGCGTCATGCACAGGAGTTCCTGAATGCAGGACACAGGCTTAAAGTGACAGTCGTATTTTATGGGAGAGAAGGAAGTCATCGGGACATCGGCAGGAAAATTTTAGAACGCTTGTCCTCCGACCTGGTCACATCAGGGCAAGTAGAAGGAGCTTTCAGGGAAGAGGGAGCGAGCATAGCCCTGGACATCGTTCCCAAATCTTAATACTACTACGGAAGATATTATGCCAAAGTTAAAGACAAAACGAGGAGCAGCAAAAAGATTTCAGGTAACAAAAAGAGGAAAGATAAAGAGAGGAAAAGCAGGCACAAGCCACATTCTTACGAAAAAGTCACCTAAAAGAAAGAGAAAGCTAAGAAAACCAGGTTTAATTGATAAGTCTGATGAAAAGATAATTAAAAAGTTGATTCCATACAAATAAGTGATGAGGGGATAATGACACGAGTTAAAAGTAGTGTTACATCAAAAAAAAGACATAAGAAGTACATTCGTGAGGCAAAGGGGTTTTGGGGGCGGCGGAAGAACCTCTATCGCACTGCCCGGGAAGCCGTGGAGCGAGGCTGGTTATATGCCTTTCGTGACCGCCGGGTGCGGAAAAGAGAATTTCGAAAATTGTGGATTGCGCGTATAAACGCTGCTACGCGGCTCAATGGATTGAGCTACAGTAAATTTATTAAAGGACTTGCTGATGCCGGAGTGGAGCTGGATAGAAAAATTCTCTCTGACATCGCCGTGCGGGATTCAGCAACATTTAAAAAATTGGTAGCAATAGCAAAAAGTGAAAAAGCAGAAGTCAGAAGCCAGAAGCCAGAATTCAGGAGTCAGAAGCCAGAAGCCAAAATTTAGAGTTTATATACTTAAGCGGAGTGAGAGTTATTAAATATGAATGTTGTTGTTGTTGGCTGTGGCCGGACCGGCTCGGCTCTTTCTAATCTTCTTTCTCTGCAAGGGCACAGTGTTGTCGTTATTGATACCTTTGAGGAGCACTTTAACGACCTGAATGTCCAGTTTAGTGGCATTACCATTCTCGGCAGCGGGACGGATTTGAATACTCTGAAAGAGGCAAATACGCACAATGCTGATATTTTTGTAGCCACCACCGGCGATGACAATATGAATCTGGTATCAGCCCAGATAGCAAAGAAAATTTTTGATGTCCATCGCGTGCTGGTAAGAGTAGAGAACAAACAGAAGATAGATGTGTCCCGTCACTACGAGTTAGAAGTAGCTTCTGCAACTAATCTTCTTGCGGAGCATCTGTTTGAGGTGATAAAGACTCCTCAACAAATAAAGATAATAAGCAGCATTGGAGGAATTGACATTGTCAGATTCAAGGTACCCACATTTCAGGCAGCTAAAGGCTTATCCCAGTTAATCAAAGCAGGCAGTTTTCACTCCTACATTGTGCTTACCGATGGAAAAGCGGCAACAAGCAACTTAAGAGATGATATTTTTCCTGATTCGGAAGTCATCGGTGCAATTGCAGAAGGTGAAGTAGGACATCTTGTGCGAGTTTTAGAATACTGAGGGTTATCTTGTAATGAATATTATTATCGTTGGTGGAGGCGGCATAGGTTATTCCCTTGCCAGGGCACTCCTTGCTAACAAACATCAGGTAACAATAATTGAGCATCAACCTGAGAGATGCAAAGAGTTAGTTAAGGAACTTTCTGCAACAGTCATCGGTGATGATGGAACAGGCTTTCATGCTTTTGAAGACGCTGATGCAGAGGACGCTGATGTAGTGATAGCACTCACCGGGCAGGATGAGGATAATTTAATAGCCTGCCAGCTTGCCAATCATCATTTTCAGGTTCCACACACAATTGCTCGCGTGAGGAATCCGCAGAACAAAGAGTTATTTAAAAAATTAGGAGGAGTTACTACCGTAGTTTGCACAACCAGTATTATATCTTCCACTATTGAAGAAGAAGTCCCGACTAACGACACTATCACTCTTCTGACATTAAAGGAGGGTGCATCCATTATTGAAAAAGAGATTAAAGAGAATTCACCAGGAAGAAACAGAAGAGTTGCCGATATTCTTCTTCCGAAGAAATGCGCTATTGTTTCCATTATTCGTAAGGACCAGGCAATATACCCACACAGCGAGACCATCCTGGAAATTAATGATAGAGTGCTGCTGTTAGTTGCTCCTGGGAAGAGAGAGCTTCTAAAGAAAGTGATTTAAAGAACAAGAATCTATCCTATTAATTTTTAATAAAAATGATTGGACACTCCATCGGAATTTTATCTATGGGATTAGGGGCAGTCGTCGCCACTCCCTTGCTCCTCCTCATTTTTTTTCCAGAAGAGTCGGTTCATACCATGAGTTTTTTTACCCCGGCATTAATTGCCATCATCGGTGGCTTCCTTCTCTGGTATGGGTTTCGCAAAAGGAAGCATCCTGCCTTGACAGCAGCCGATGCCTCCCTGATTGTAATTCTCATCTGGCTCATAGCTATTGTACTCGGGGCGCTTCCATTTTTTCTCTCAGGTATATTGCCACTATTAGATTCTTTGTTTGAGTCAACCAGTGGATGGACAACGACAGGATTGACAATGCTCGCCTTACCGCAGGAAATCCCGTCAATTTTTTTATTCTGGCGCGCCTTAATACAGTTCGTTGGAGGGGCAGGAATAATTGTCATAATGAGCTCGGTTCTCATCAAACCATCTGGCGCTAGCGCTTATGAGATGGAATCCCAATCCGATCGCTTTCTTCCTCATGTAATACGCACCGCGCGCATTACTACCGGGATTTATTTAGGATATAGCATCATCGGGGTTATTCTTTATTATCTGGCGGGAATGAATTTTTTTGATGCTATTTGCCATACAATGAGCGCTATTTCGACGGGAGGATTCTCTACTCAGAGCGAGAGTATTGGTTATTGGCAGAGTGTTCCCATGGAAGCGGTAAGCGTAATGCTTATGTTGGTAGGGGCAACCAGTTTTGCCACTCACTACGTGATCATTAGGAGTCGTGGGCGAATGGGATTTCGGGATAATGAGATTATCCTGATGAAATGGCTGCTCGTTATAAGCATTCCCTTAATAGCATTTGGCTTAATCAGGACATTTGACATAAGAGCTCTGGATGGTATCCGCTATGGTGTCTTTCACGCAGCCACCGCCTTAACCGGATGCGGGTTTTCCACTCTTTCCGTTGGTGATATGAGCGACAAAACTCTATTTCTTTTTATTATTCTAATGTTAATTGGGGGAGGGGTAGGCTCTACAGCCGGAGGAATGAGGCTTTATCGGGTATCCATTATAATTAAGTCCATTGGCCGATGGGGAAGAAAACAGTTTTATTCATCATCAACAGTCGTTTCTCGCCTCATCTGGAAGAGAGGAAAGCAGGTTGAGATTTTAGATACAGAAATTCAGGCGGTAACCTCTTTTATTGGCCTTTATATCATAATTTATCTGGTAGGAGTCTTTATTTTTTTGTCTTACGGTTTTACCTTATCTGAGTCACTATTTGAACTTGCCTCAGCGCTTTCTCTCGTCGGCTTGTCAACAGGAATCACTGGAACAGGGATGCCGGCAGGCAGCAAGATTGCCCTAATAGCAGGAATGTTTCTCGGGCGATTAGGATTTATAGTCATTATCCGGGTCTTTGCCCGGGCGAGGAAAGACCTGAGAGTAAAGCGTGGTCGCCCAAATCCCCGATCCCCGATCCCCGATCCCTGTGAATGACTGGTGACTGTCTTTGAGGAGGAATGAATTTTGGATGTTAAAAAGATAGGAGCAAAACTCTCGTCCAGGGAGAGTCTGTTGCTCAAGAATCTCCCCAAAA
Source organism: candidate division NPL-UPA2 bacterium Unc8 (assembly GCA_003574845.1). GTDB lineage: Bacteria > NPL-UPA2 > NPL-UPA2 > NPL-UPA2 > NPL-UPA2 > NPL-UPA2. The sequence continues at coordinate 6,751 of NDHY01000005.1, read as the reverse complement.
GCTCCTTTTCGGAGACGGAGGTAACCTCACCTGGTAAGCTTTCATCAGGGGAGATAACGGGAACCCTTGGGTGGCTCAAAACAAAGGATTTAATTAAAGAGGAAAAAGAAGTAAGAAGAACTCTCGTATCCATTACTGACAGAGGAAAAGAGCTCTTAGAGAAAGGTATGCCAGAGTTAAAGATAATGGACCTTCTGCGTCAGGGGAAAATGGATATCGGGAGACTCTCTCACCTTGTCAACATCCAGAAAGAGGAGTTAAATCCAATTCTGAGCAGTATGAAAAAACGTAATGTTATCTCATTTGGTAAAGGTGGCATCATCCTAAAATTAGAAGAGAAAGAGGAATATGAAAAGACAGAAGGACTCCTAAGAAAGCTACGGAATAGCTATCTTAGAGTGGAAGACTTGAGTGGCGAGGAAAGAAAGATAGTCTCTATGATGAGTCGGAAAAGAGGAAAAGAAAAAGAGATATTTAGAGTGCGTGAGGAGGTTGTGAGGCATTATCGTCTCACTCCGCAAGGGGCGGCTCTCCAGAACTATCTTCTTAAAGAAGGCATTGAGGAAACAATTTCTGCTTTAACAGCAGAGATGTTAGAGAATGAGTTCTGGCGCAATAGGGATTTCAAGGAATACAATATCAAAATAATTCCTCCTCCACAACAGATGGGCAGAAGGCATCCTTATGCACTTTTTCTTAGTTGGATACGTCGCAAGCTTATGGCAATGGGCTTTAAAGAGATGAAAGGAAATATAGTTGAGCCAGAATTCTGGAATAATGACGCCTTGTTTATGCCGCAAGACCATCCGGCAAGAGAAATGCATGATGTCTATTTTGTCAAGGAACCTAAAACAGCTACGGAACTTCCTGGGGATTTAGTTGACCGCGTAGCGCAAACTCATATCAACGGCTGGCAGACAGGCTCTACCGGGTGGGGATATAAATTTGATAAGGAGAGGACGCGGCGTCTTGTGCTTCGCTCTCAAGGGACCGCCATCTCAGCGCGTATGTTAGCTTCCAAACCAGAAATTCCCGGCAAATACTTTGCCATTGCCCGCTGCTTCCGCTATGACCGGGTGGATGCTACTCATGCTCCTGATTTCTATCAAATAGAGGGGATAGTCCTTTCTCAGGATATTAACTTAAGGCATCTTTTAGAGCTTTTAAGGCTTTTTGCACTGGACATCGCTGGGTCAGAGGAGATAAAATTTGTCCCATATTACTTTCCTTTCACCGAACCTTCAATAGAGGTTCAGTTCAAGCATCCTCGGCTTGGCTGGATGGAATTGGGGGGAGCGGGAATGTTCCGAAAAGAGGTAACTTTGCCATTAGGGATAGATGTTCCGGTGATTGCCTGGGGGCTGGGACTTGACCGCATGGCAATGGTAACATTGGGAATAAGGGACATCAGGGACCTTTTTACATCTGACCTTGGAAAGATTCAGAGAATGAAAAGCAAGTAAAAGCATACAGGAGAAAGGGGACACAAATGTCATATGGATATTGGGGACGAATAATAAATGTAGATTTGAGTAATGGAGAGATTCAGGTAGAAAGTCTGCCTGATGAGCTTTATAAAGATTTTATAGGTGGCTATGGGCTTGGTGTTAGAATTATTTACGAACGGCAAAAGCCAGGAATACATCCTTTAAGTGAGAATAGTATTTTAGGGTTTACTCCGGGACTTCTCACCGGCACCAGGGCGCTCTTCAGCAGCCGCTATATGGTTGGGGGCAAATCTCCTCTTACCGGAGGATGGGGAGATGCCAACTCTGGCGGGTCGTTTTCTCTTGCCCTAAAACAGACCGGCTATGATGCTGTCTTTTTCAAAGGCATTTCTCCGCATCCGGTATATCTGTGGATTGATAACGACAGGATAGAATTGCGAGATGCTCGTTTCCTCTGGGGCAAAGACACAGTTGAAACTGAAACGGCTCTGCGCTCTGAGTTTGACGATGAGAAGGTCATGGTAGCATGTATTGGGCCTGCAGGCGAGAAGTTGTCATTGATCTCCGGTGTAGTAAGTGATAGTGGAAGAATTGCTGCCCGCTCCGGCTTGGGAGCGTTAATGGGTTCAAAAAAATTGAAGGCAGTCGCTGTGCGTGGCTCTTGTGTCGTACCGGTATATGATAAGAGAGGAATCCTCAGTGGCAACAAACAATATTTGCGCAGTTTCAATTTTCCCTCACTTAGAGACAGGCTCTCAGTGCGCGCATTAGCTTTTGCTTTTATGGCTAAACTTATGAGAAGATCTCTCATTCGTCCAAGCATTAAAAGCACTATGTATCAACAGGTATTGCGAAAATACGGCACCTGCGGAACAACTGCTTTCTCCTGTGAAAGTGGCGATGCCCCGGTTAAGAACTGGAAGGGTATTGGAGCTATTGATTTCCCGGTAAGCACTATGTCGCATAAAATCAGTGATGAAGAAATTATTAAATATGAGAAGAAAAAAGTTTTCTGCCCTAATTGTCCCATAGGGTGCGGCGGCACTACAGAGCTTAAGGATGGCCCATACAAGCTGCCCGGTGAGAGTCGCAAAGTTGAATATGAAACTCTGACAGCCTTCGGTCCATTATGTCTGATTGATAATTTAGAGGCAATTATGCTGCTAAATGACCTCTGTAATCGGGCGGGAATAGATACAATTTCTACTGGTGGAGTAATGGCTTTTGCTATGGAATGTTATGAAGTTGGCTTACTCACCAAAACCGATATGGATGGGATACAGTTAACCTGGGGCAATGCCGATGCCGCTATAGCTTTGCTTAAGAAGATTATTAGTCGCGAGGGAATAGGCGATATGTTGGCAGATGGAGTGAAAGTGGCTTCTGAGAAAATTGGCAGAGGCTCAGATGCCTTTGCCATACACGCTGGAGGCCAGGAAGTGCCAATGCATGACCCGCGACATGAGCCTACTCTTGGGACTGCCTATGAAGCCGAGCCTACTCCAGGGCGACACACTATCTCCTGTCGTCTCTGGCAGGAAATGCTGAGATTAGAAAGGATATTCCCTGAGTTAGAGAAAATACCATCTTTTTCTATCAGGGCAGAGAAATATAAATATCACGGCGCCGCCACTCTTCAGGCATACAATAGCAAATTTGCTCAGGTAGCTAACTGCGCCGGCTTATGTCTCTTTGGAGGAATAACGGGGCCCATCCCGCTTGTTGAATGGATAAATGCCGCTACTGGCTGGGATTATTCACCTCACGATTACTTACTCACTGGCGAACGCATTGAGACATTAAGGCATTCTTTTAATCTCAGAGAAGGAATAACACTAAAAGATACCCGCCTTTCAGACAGGGCTATCGGCAAGCCGCCACTTAAGAAAGGACCTCTGGGAAAAATTACCATAGATACAAATACTCTTGTGAAAGAGTTTTATGAGAAAATGTTCTGGGACCCCGAAACCGGCAAACCATCAGATAGACGACTGAAACATCTTGGACTGGATAAAATAGTAAGGGGGTGTATCAAATGATAATTAAATTGCAGGTAATGGGTTATTTTTTAGGTGAGGCAGTTACATACCGGATTGAAGAGGAGCTTGCTGGAGACAGCATTTCCCTGCAAGACTTCTTTAAAAAGCTTGATAAAGAGAAAAAACCCAAACGCAATTTCTTCAAGTCTATATTCAAACAACCTGACTCATTTAATATCCTGATTAATAATGAGCGACTCTCCTTTAATGGTGTCCCCCAAACTGAGTTGCATGATGGCGATACAATCTCTATCCTATCACCATTTGCAGGTGGATAAGAAATGAGAGCCAGTGAATTTTTTCCCATACCGAATATTGAAGAAGGAAGTAAATTTCTTGCTATTCAGCCTCATCCTGATGACATAGAAATTTTTGCAGGAGGCTTTATAGCATCAATGAGAGATAAAGGCAAAGAAGTAATTTATGTTACCGTTACTGATGGGCGTCTCGGAACCTTTGACCCTAATATAACTCCAGGGGAATTAGCCACAATAAGGAAAAAGGAAGCCAAGAAAGCCGCTTCAGTGTTAGGAGTTAAAAAACATATCTTCCTTGATTATACCGATGGTGATTACCTGCCTCACGAAGAATTAAGGCAGGACTTTATAGAGTTAATACGGAAAGAAAAGCCAGATGGCATACTTCTTCCTGACCCCTGGTTGCCTTATGAAGCTCACTTAGGACACATCCAGATAGGATTGGCAGGAGCTGAGGCAGTTATTTTCTCCATTATGCCGCATTTCAAACCAGAAGGAAGACCTCATCAGATAAATTTCGTTGCCTTCTATTGCACCAACACGCCAAATACTTTCATAGATATAACCTCCTATTTTGAGAAGAAACTTGAGGCAATCAGTCAGCATAAAAGCCAGTTTCCTCCTCCTGTATTTCAAGTCTTTAGCACCTACCTTGATGTGAAATCCAAAGAGTTGGGCGAAAAAAAGGGCGTGGAGAAAGCCGAAGCCTTCAAAGTTATCAGCCTCTATCATCTTCATGTCAATGTAGATACCGTGAATTGTTAGTTAGGCTGTTAGACTGAGCACAAAAACACCAGTCACTAATTACCAATTTCCAATTTCATCTCTCTCTACTAAATAGCTATCAGCCTCTGTGCCTCTGTGCCTCTGTGCCTTTCTCTCTTTCTACTTACAACTTACTACTTTTGAAAAAAGCTCCTGACCCCATTTTTCTCAGGAGTCAGAATTCAGAGTCAGAATTCAGAATAAAACTATCAAGATTTGAAGTGTGGAGACCTGACCCCGTTATTTTTTATAGGTGAAGCCTTAATCCTCCAATTATCGCTTAAAATCCTCAACGATTTTTATTTCTTCTCCCGATAAGCCGTAAAGTTTGTAAACCAGCTGGTCAATCTTGGCTAATACTTAATTCCTATTTCTTTAAAAAAATCTAATAACTCCAAACATCGCACTTCAAATACAACAGATATAGATGGAATCCTATTTGCTACATTTTTCTCATCAGCCACAATGATTGCCCGTTCACAAATGCTAAGAGCTATCACCCATGGGTCAGCCCATCTTGGTTTATTAATTTCGTTTTCCCAATAATTTTTGTCATATTGTTTTTCAACATCTTGAAATTTTTGAATTTGACATTCGTCGACATCTCTGAACATTTTCCTGTTATTCTTGCACCATTCATAAATTTCATCTTGCCCAATTTTAATTTCTTCATAAACTTCTAAAGGAGAGATAAGTTCTTCATTTTTTATCATGCTTTCTAATTTTTCCCAAATTGTAGGAAACACATCTCTCCGGTAGACATCTTTCTTCCAAGGTGGTATGAGATTGATTAAGGAGCTGGTATCAATACAATAAACTGTTTTGGGAAATAATTCTAATTCTCTGGGCATTATAAATTACCTTTCTAAAAATTTTTCTATATATTTTGTTTTCGTATTTAAGATGTCAAATACCTCAGAATAGGAAATTTTTCCTGAACGATAAGCATTAGTTGTTTCCCCAAGAGCCAGATTTCCAACACGATTCTGAAATACTTTATTCCAGTTTCTACGGCCGAACGTTTTTTCTTTAAATTCCTTAACACCTTCTTTTTTGAACTGATTATATCTTTCCTTAGTTATGTCTTTTGACCAAAGAAGTCTAAGCATAATTACCTGCTTGCTTACCCCATAAATTTCAGAAAGCTTTGAAATTGAGGTTTCGTCCAGTTGCAAAAACTTTTTACGCTCTTCTTTTAAGTCATCTAAAGGAACAAGAAATTCGGCAGCAAATGAATCACAGTTAGGTTCTATGCCTGCACCTTTTTGCTCAATTTCTATTGAACATATACCAGAAGTTCTTTTTATTAGGTGATATACTTCGTGAAAAAGAGAAAATAATTTTATTTGGGGTTTATCTCCTTCATTTAAAACAATACAAGAAATATTAGAAGAGATGCTAAATCCTCTAACATCATCGGCTTTTAATGGCAGTTCTATAATTGATATTAAAAGTTTCTCTTCTAAAACCTGCTTATAATGTGCTAAAAGTTCTTCTGGTTTTATTGATTTCAATAGTCCTGGTTTTAAATATTTTCTAAATTCATCAGCCAATTTATCAGGTTCCAATGTCTCTGGAAAATTGGGAATTTGACTTCTTTTATCCATTAACTCTACTAATTTATTAGTAAGGTAATGGGCTCTTCTTTGAGCTGTATATACTTCTGGAGCTAACCTTTTTTCACGATTTATTCTGTAATCAGCCAGTATAGGCATTTTAGGAAGTGTATCTGTGAAAAATGCAGCAAGAGGACGATGATAAATATCAGCCAATTTTTTTATTTGGGTTAAAGTAAATAAAGCAAGCCCCTTTTCTGTTTCATTTATTTTGTCTATAGTAGTTTTAATCTTTTTAGCAATCTCATCAACACTATATCCTGAGGTTTCACGAAGTTCTTTCAATACTTCCGGGTTTGTTTTTATTTCTGCACTTTTTCTCATTTTTTCCCCTCCACGATTTTTATTTCTTCTCCCGATAAGCCATATAATTTATAAACCATTTGGTTGATTTGGTGTTCGAGAGAAATTAGAGATAGTGACCATTTATAAAATTACTCTGGGCATTTATCATGCTTTTTCTAACGATAACATAAAAAATGGTTGCTGTTGTTATTTTAAGCGGGGATAAGCCCTCCCATCATATTAAACCCCGAATATCCTATTGATTCTCGCCTTCCACTCATCTCCAAATATGACTTGAAACTCAATCGTTTTCTCGGCAAATTCTAAATTTAATTCCCTCC
>NDHY01000004.1 GCA_003574845.1 candidate division NPL-UPA2 bacterium Unc8 | reverse complement strand
ATATAACTCGTTTCTATACGAATTGAATGTATAATATCAACCTTTTGTTGCATATTATACGAATTTGATTGTACAGCTAAACTTTGGCAAATTTAGTCTTTTTACCCTGTAACAGCATAGTTTAACCTAAGCTGTTTGTTCTTTGACATAGCTAACCTAAATACTTCATCCGCATCTAACTTCTTTTGGAAATAGCTATAGCTCCAAAAGATAAAGGAGCGTAAGATCTCACCTGCTGCCATCTGACATTTGCCGCCAATGGTAACTGAAAATTTCTGTCAAGATACATTACCGCCACAATAAGCATTGTTTCTTTTCTAACTTAATAAATAACTCCGTGCGGAAATCTACTTGTACGACAATGACATAACTTTCTTCAATAGTTTTATTTTCTCGTTTTATTTTGCACTTCTTTTATTGTCAAACTTTTTTTAATTGTTTTATTCTATCTCTTATCAAAGCTGCTTTTTCAAAGTTTAGTTCTCTTGCAGTCCTTTTCATTTCTGCTTCAAGTTTTTGTATATTTTTTTCCTTGTAGTAGGCTATGTTATCTGTCACCTTTGAGATCTGGTTTTTCTCATAGGTGTCAAGATAATTTTTAACCGCCTTCTGGATTGTTTTCGGTTTTATATTGTGTTGCTTATTATATCGTATCTGCACAACTCTTCTTCTTTCCGATTCTTTTGATGCCTCTTTCATTGAATCGGTGATTGTATCGGCATACAGTATAACGCTTCCGTCAATATTTCTTGCGGCTCTTCCAGAAACCTGTATCAGCGAGGTTTTTGACCTTAAGAACCCCTCTTTATCAGCATCAAAAACAGCAACAAGAGAAACCTCCGGAAGGTCAAGCCCTTCTCTTAAAAGATTCACTCCGACAAGCACATCTATGTTTCTGAGCCTCAAATCTTTCAGGATGCCAACTCTTTCAAATGCATTTAAATCGGAATGTATATATCTTGCCTTTATACCCATTTCTTCAAGGTACCTGGACAATTCTTCTGCCATTTTTTTTGTAAGTGTTGTTATAAGCACCCTTTGTTCTTTTTTTATCCTGTTTTTACATTCTTTTATAATATCGTCTATCTGTCCTTTTATCGGGCGAACCTCTATCTTTGGGTCAACAAGTCCCGTGGGTCTTATAATTTGCTCAATAATTCTATCTAAACTTTTCGTCAGTTCATATCCACCGGGGGTTGCAGACATAAATATACATTGAGGTGTAAGCATATCCCATTCTTCAAATTTTAATGGCCTGTTATCCATACAGGACGGAAGTCTGAAACCAAAATCAACGAGTGTTTGTTTCCTTGATTTATCTGCATTATACATTCCCCGAATCTGAGGGATTGTAACATGTGATTCATCAATAATGGTAAGAAAATCTTTTGGAAAATAATCAAGAAGCGCATAGGAACGGCTTCCTGCTGGACGGCGGGAAAAATGTCTAGAATAGTTTTCTATGCCATTACAGACCCCTGCTTCTTCAAGCATCTGAATATCAAATTCTGTTCTTGTTTTTAACCTGTTTGCCTCCATTTCTTTACCCGCAGATAAAAGTTCTTTTACTCTTTTTTTAAGTTCCTCTCTTATAGAGTCAAGGGCATCTTGAAATCTATTTTGTGATACAACAAAATGTTTTGCTGGATAAAGAAAAAGTTTTTCAAGGTTTGAAACAAAGGCCCCGTCTGTTTTTATAAGAGAAATCTTTTTTATTCTGTTGCCAAAAAATTCTATCCTGAAAGGGGTTTCCTCATATGACGGAAAAATTTCAACAACATCCCCTCTTACCCTAAAAATACCTCTCTTAAACCCTGTTTCGTCTCTGTTATAGCGAAGACTAACAAACTCTTTTAAAATATCCTCCATCGGTATAGTCTGTCCGACGCTTATATTTAAGTGTGCTCCCTCATACTCGGAAGGTTCACCGAGGTTATATATACAGGAAACGCTTGCAACAACAATCACATCTCTTCTTGTAATAAGGCTGCTTGTTGCTTTAAGACGAAGTCTGTCTATTTCTTCGTTTATGGTTGCGTCTTTTTCAATATATGTGTCTGTCTGCGGGATATATGCTTCGGGCTGGTAATAATCATAATAACTTATGAAGTATTCTACTGCATTACTGGGGAAAAAATCTTTGAACTCTCTGTATAATTGTGCGGCAAGTGTTTTGTTGTGTGATATTACAAGGACGGGTTTATCAATATTAGAGATTACATTTGCAATGGTAAATGTTTTTCCTGTGCCGGTTGCGCCAAGCAGTGTCTGATATCTTATATTTTTTTTAATACCATCTGACAGGAAATAAATAGCAGAGGGCTGATCACTAACAGGTTTGTATGGACTTTTGAGATGAAATATCATATTTTTTTCAAATATGAGGTGACAAATTTACATTCGGGATACCTTGAACAACCGTAGAAGAGCCTTGCTCCTTTTTTCCTTGCTCTTCTTTCTACAAGTTCGCCCCCACAGTCTTGTGACGGACACTTCACACCTGTTCCTATGGACTTTGTATTTTTACAAGACGGGTATGCCGAACAGGCAATAAATCTACCATTTCTTCCCCATTTTATAACCATTGGGCTTTGGCACTTTTTTTGATGGCTTTCTTAGTTAAATACCCCGATAGCCAATAATACAATACTTCTGCAAATTGGTTTTTTTGATACTTTTACTTTTTCGTTATTCATCATTTTTATTTCCTTAACCGAAAATTACATCTAACTTAAAATAACCGAACTATTTCGTTTATGCCCCCGCCACAAAGATTGGCGGGCAGGCAAATTGGTATATTTTGCGAAGCATTTCCATCAGATATAGCAGGGTAGAGCCGGGCTCGTTGGTAAAAAAGGTTTGGTCTGTATTCATTTTTCAGGTGCTCTTTCTTTCATCACTCCCATGAGAGCATTTCAATCGCTTTCTTAGCTCGAGAGACTGCCTCCAAAACTGAGTCTGCCAGCACCGTTAAATGTCCCATCTTTCTCCCTGCCCTTGCTCTCTCCTTTCCATAAAGATGGAGGCTTATTCCGGGGATGGACAGTACTTTCTCTACTCCGACAAGAAAGTCTCCTCCCTGCCCTTTCCCTTCTCCTAAGATATTTATCATTGCCACCGGTGATAGCAGTTCTGTCCTGCCAAGTGGCAGCCCGCAAATTGCCCTGATGTGCTGTTCAAACTGAGAGGTATAGCAAGCTTCAATGGTGTAGTGTCCTGAGTTGTGCACGCGTGGAGCAATTTCATTTACAAGAATAATCCCATCTTCACATAGAAACATCTCCACTCCTATTACTCCTATTACTTCTAACCTCTCGGAGATTCTCCTGGCAATGTCAGTTGCCTTTTTTTCTACCTCCGCAGGTATCCTGGCGGGGACAGTGGAGGTGTAAAGTATGTTATCTCTATGGACGTTCTCTGATACAGGGAAGGTTATTAGCTCATTACTTGCCCCACGGGCGCAGATAACAGAAATCTCTTTTATAAAAGGAACATACCTCTCCCAGATTAACTCTTTAAGAAAAAGGTCTTGAGGCACATCAAGAATATCTTCCTCTGTGTTTAATAATATCTGCCCTTTTCCGTCATAACCGCCAGTGGCTGTCTTCAGCATTGCCGGCAGCCCTAACTCCTCTTTTGCCTCTTCAAGATGAGAGCGGCGGACGATGGCCCTGAAGTCCGTTACCGAAATGCCTATCTTTTTTAGAAATTCTTTTTCTTTTATTCTATTCTGAGTTATCCTGAGGACAGTTGATGAGGGAAAAACGGTGTTTCCTTTTTTTTCCAGGTGCTCAATAATGTCGGCGTTTACATTTTCAAATTCGTATGTGAGAACATCGCTCTGTTCTGCTAATCTCTCAGCAGCACCGTAGTCATCAAAAGCAGCGACAATTTGCTCATCAGCTATCTGGGCACAAGGAGAATTGGGGATGGGGTCAAGGGTTATTATATTGTATCCAATCTTCTTTGCTGCCTGGGCAAGCATCCTCCCTAACTGACCGCCGCCGAAGATGCCAATGGTTGCCTTTGGATAAATTTTTTTTATGCTCACTTGTTTAGCTCTGCTGCTTTTTTCTCTACCTTTCTTGTCAGTTCCTGTTTATAAATTTTTACTCGCTCTCTTATCTCTGAATATTTTACTCCCAAGATCTGTGCCGCAAGGATTGCGGCATTCTTTGCTCCGTCCTTGCCAATTGCCATTGTTGCAACAGGAACTCCGGCTGGCATAGAGACAATAGAATAGAGAGAATCTATTCCTTTAAGTACGCGGGATTCAATGGGAACGCCGATAACTGGCAGTGACGTGCTGGCAGCGGTCATTCCCGGCAGATGCGCTGCCCCGCCGGCACCGGCAATAATTACTTCTATGCCTTTCTCAGAAGCAGTGGCGGCATATTTAAACATTCGCTCGGGGGTGCGATGAGCGGAGACAATAGATATTTCATAAGCTATATCAAAACCTTGAAGTATCTCGGCTGCTTCCTGCATTGTCTCCATATCAGAATCACTTCCCATAATTATTCCAACTAATGGCTTTCTCATTTTCCTAACTCCCTTAAAAATCTCTCACTGTGGAAAATCGCTCAGTAATCAGACGTCAGATTGCCACATCGGTAGACTCTATTGCTTCTTCAGGGCAAGTTTCTATACACAATCTGCAGACTTTGCATCCATCGGGGTCAATGTTAACAATCTTCTTCTTGGGATTGAAGCAGATTACATTGGGTTCAGGGCAGGCAAGGATGCATAGCCTGCACCCCGTGCATTTTTCGTTTTTCACACTGATAAGCATCAAATTCTCCTTTTATTACTCCCTCGGGCTACTAAGCATTTTTGGTGGAAGTATACGCTACACGAATTGCTTCCATATTTTTTTCTATAAGCTGTGCTGCTTTGGTATACTTTTTTTTAAGCACATCATCCAACGCTGCAGTTGTTCCTGAAGCAATAAACTTTGTCTTGCCGCTAAATCTTTCTGTAATTGCTTTCTCCATGCTTTCAAGAGTAACTATCTCGGTTACACCGATAAGAGCGCCTAACATTACCATATTGGTTGCTAATTCAGTGCCAGCTACCTCCATGGCAATTTTAGAAGCTGAGACATAGATAATATTTATTTTCAGCTCGCGTAATTTTGAGATATCATATTCTGGAATTAAGACTTTATTAGCACTATTGATAATGAGCAGTCCTTCTGACTGGAGTCCTTCGTAAAACGGCATTGTATAGCATTTTCCTTTGTCAATTACATCCTTATGAAAGACCATAATAATATTTGGATAAACGGCTTCGCCTTTTTCATACACTTCTTCATCTGATATGCGAAGATAGCTTTCTGTGGGGGCAAGCCTTTTTTCTGCTCCAAAGAACGGAATCACAATGCTGTATTTTCCATCTTTTACTGCTGCAGTGCCCAGTAAGTTTGCGGCTGTGACCATACCCTGTCCACCAAGCCCGGACATTCTTATGCTTGATTTCATATATTTGCCTCCTTTATTAGTTTTTCTGCTTCAGAGGAGATATATTCCATTATCTTCTCACGTTCTTTTGCTCGCTTTAGCGTCTCTGAGGTAGAAAATTTGTAATTAGTGGGACAGGGGACAAATATCTGGAGGTATGTTGGGCCAATTTCCCTTGCCACAAGAATTGCTCTTTTCACCATCCTTCCAAGCCGCCTTGCATTAGCAACACTCACTGTGGCAACATAAGCACAGCCGCTATCTTTAGCTATCTCAGGCATTGGTATCTTGGGGAACTTCTTTCCTGTCGGCGCCATATTCAGCACAGCTCCTTCGCAGCTCATTCCGCTCTCCTGTCCACCAGTGTTGGAGTAGCTTTCATTGTCTAACATTATCGTAGTAAGGTTTTCTCTTCTTAGCCAGGTGTGGAGTGTGGGAGAAAGTCCGATGTCGGCTATACCGCCGTCCCCGGCCATTACTACCACATCTTTATTTTTATCCGGGTACCTCAGCTTTAGCGCCCGCTTTAGGCCCGCCGCCAGAGATGACTGATTTCCAAAGAGCGAGTGGATATTGTGAATTGCCAGCTGAGGCATAAGAATACTATTGCACCCTGTAGTTCCAACTATGATTGTATCTTCAGGGGCAGGAAGAGAAGCCGCCGTCAGTCTTATTGCCAGGGCAAGGCCGCACCCTGCACATAGCGGGTGTTCTTCTATCAACTCCTTAAAGGTGCCGAGATTTTTTATTCCCAATCCCCTGCCATAAGGACCGTCATTCACCAAGTCCTGATATTCCTCGGGCATTATATCTTCAAAGCCAGGAGATATTGTTGCAATATTTTTTTTCATCACCTTGCCCTCCCATTTACTATTTCTTCCATTATGAATTCCGGCGGCATTGTCATTCCGCCAAATACTCGCGGATGTCCCCTTACCTTACCTGAGTTATCAATTCTTGATTTTATCTCACGGGCAAGCCAGCCTACAATGTTATGCTCCGGAACTATGATTATGCGGGGGTTTTCAGCCAATTCTCTGACCTCATCCTCGGGGAATGGCCTTATTACTCTGATTTTTGCCAGCCCTACATCCATCCCTTTCTCTCTTGCCTGCTCCATTGCTACTCTCGCCTGGGCAGCAGCGGTTCCTGATGCTATCAGTAGTATCTCTGCATCAGGGTTGGTAACCTCTATGAATTTCCCTACATATCTGGCAATATGTTTTTTTGCTCGTTCTCCTGCTGCTCGGACTTCCTGCTGCCAGCTGGCATGTGTGTTATAACTTATGTAATTACTTTTCATAACAAACGGGTCTCTCATCTGTCTTATTGGCGGCACCTCCATGTCCATTATCGGTACCGGTGAGGTTGAAGGGTCATAGGGCGGCAGCATCTCATCCTCCGGGGTTACCTCAACAATTTCCCGCGTATGAGTAACAAAGAAGCCATCTACGCATACTCCGATTGGTATATGGACATCAGGCTGCTCGGCAACAATGTATGCCTGCAGGGTCATATCAAAGAATTCCTGAGGATTCTCTGCATGAAATATCAGCATCCCTGTATCCATCAACCACCCAATTTCAATGTTATCCGGCTGGATGGTCAGCGGAGAATTTACGCCCCTGCACATAAATGCACACACCACCGGCAGTCTTGCTCCAGCCCAGAGTGGAAACATTTCAAATGCTCTCAGCGTGCCTGGTCCAGAGGTGGCGGTAAATGTTCTTGCCCCTCCCATCCTCGCACCGGCAATTGCGCTCATTACATTGAACTCATCCTCTCCACGATAATAGTCTTTTATATAGCCTTCAGCATAAATATCTCCCACTATGTGGGTAGCCTCGCTTTGTGGCGTAATAGGATAGGCAATTGCTATATCCACATTGGCTCGCTTCACTGCTTCGGCAACCGCCTCATTTCCAATGAGAAATTTTTTCTCACGCGGAGCGCGCTTGAACATATATTCAGGGTCCACTACTTTTCTTTCCATCATTGGGGAGTTCCTCCTTTAGCTCTCTTTACCACCTCTGTTAATTTCTGCACTTCTTCGGAGTGGATATCTCTCAGAGTAATCATCGCATCTTCATGCCCAGCCTGTCCGCACAAGGCAATGGTGTAGCAGTCTGTTCCTCCTCTGATAATCTTTAAAGCTAAATTAGCGTAGTGGCAATGGACTCCGACAAAAACACAAGTGTCAATTTTGTTATGCCAGATAGTAAGGTTGGGATGGTTTGGGTTGATCTCCTCCTCGGGATTAATCATTGGATACTTGGGCCTGTAATCAGGCATCGGGATAATTTTTGCTCCTGCCGCTTCAGCCAGCTCTTTTACTGCTTTTGCTTTTGCTATTGCTTTTTCATTCCATGCCCACAGGATGAGGGGGCCGGGAAAGAAAAATGGATTTTTTGCGAGAATAAGTTTTTCCGTAATTTTTTCTATTGCCTCTTCCTCAGGAACTATCTTTCCTTCAATCAGCGCTTCACCCTTTTCAGGGAGGACTACCCCCATTGAAGCTGCCGCAGGGGAAAGATAACTTTCTGGACCCGGTATAACCCGATAACTACTTATAGCCATTTCCACCTCTTACCATTTTATTACACAAGACGCCCAGGTCATTCCTGAGCCAAAACCAATTATAACAACAATGCTCCCTTTTTTCAACTGTCCCTCGCGCGCCACCTCAGCAAGAGCAATAGCAATGGAAGCAGCAGAGGCATTTCCATAGCGGTCAAGATTTATGAAAACCTTGCTGCCTGGCAGCTCTAACCTCCTGGCGATTGCCTCCAGAATGCGAGCGTTAGCCTGATGTAGAATAAGACAGTCAATATCCTCAGTGGAGAGACTGCATTCCTCTAAGACATCCCTTGTTGCCCTATCTGCAATCTCTACTGCAACCCTAAATACCCTTCTCCCATCCATTTTTAAGTAATGCAACCTTTTATCAATTGTTTTATAAGTTGCCGGCTGACGCGAGCCGCCGGCAGGCTGGGCGATAAGATTGGCTAAGGACCCATCACTCCCCAATTGTGTGGCAAGAATCACCTTTTCATCTTTTGCCGGTTTCAAGACTGCTGCCCCGGCGCCATCAGCAAACAGAATACATGTGTTCCTATCAGTCCAATCAATAATGCGAGAAAAAATATCAGCGCCAATAACCAGCACTGTTTTGTACGTTCCTGCCTTGATGAATTGGCTGCCAACGGATAGCCCATAGACAAATCCTGTGCAACAAGCCTCAAGGTCAAATGCTCCTGCTTTTTTTGCCCCGATAGCTTCCTGAACAATACATGCCGTTGCAGGGAAAAGCATATCGGGAGTGCTTGTGCATACGATAATCAGGTCAATCTCCTCTGGGTCTATGGAGCCGTCTCTCAGCGCTTCCCGGGCAGCTGATATTGCCAGGTCTGAAGTTGCCTCTCTGTCGGAGGCAATACGCCGCTCACGGATACCGGTGCGGGAAACAATCCATTCATCACTGGTATCCACCATTTTCTCCAGGTCAGCATTTCTCAGAACACGCTCTGGAAGATAAAAGCCAGTACCGGCAATTCCTACTGTTATCAATACTAATTTTCTCCTTTTAGAAAAGTTTCCTTATTTTCTTCCCACCACTCCTGCCATTTTACCGGGTCTTCCCCGAAAATCCGACCTGTTATCTTCTCCAATGCCTCGGCTGCTTTCTCTCGGACATGCCAATTCTTGTCCCTGAGCGCTGCAATCAAAGGCTCTACCTGCTCTTTGATTTTGATGCCCCGATTATAAGAGACTAAGACTGCACCGATAAGTACTATTATTATTGCAAAGACAGCGAAAAGGGGTTTCCCCGTT
Source organism: candidate division NPL-UPA2 bacterium Unc8 (assembly GCA_003574845.1). Lineage (GTDB taxonomy): Bacteria > NPL-UPA2 > NPL-UPA2 > NPL-UPA2 > NPL-UPA2 > NPL-UPA2. The sequence continues at coordinate 68,111 of NDHY01000004.1, read as the reverse complement.
GCCATTTTAACCCTCCCTTCACTTTTATCTTGGTTTTCAGTTTGCATAATCATAGACTTTGGTTTTGATTCTGTCACAATCTCCTTGATGATTACATTTGTACCGGTTTGGCGCAGTTTGCTTGCTAGCCAATCAGCCTCTGCTTTCGAGCCTTCATGAACGGTGTAGGGGGCATTGTCAATTAAATCTAAAGCCTCGCTCAACGAGATAGACTTAAGAGCTCTTAATGCCCTGGCAGCTGTTAATCTTGCGACTCCCCCTCCGATTTTGGTAATAACTACCTTATAATATTGCTTATCCATTTGCTGACCTCGAACACTTCTGTAATATGACAGGCATACCCTGGGCTCCATAGCGTGTGTAAGTTCTTCGGCTTCGTTCTTTTTCGAATTCGAATCTAATAGGAGATGTTTCTTTTGTATACTTATACTTTGGAACATAGGTCTCGTCCTCAGTTGTTTCTTTTTGTTCCACGATTTTGAAATTTGTTACCGCATTTGCCTTTATCCTAAAGGCCTGCCTCGTCATTTCTTCTTTCACCTCTGACATGGATGTGAATATCGCTTCAATTATGATTAAATTAAACTCACTCACTACTTTGTATCCTACAAATTTGCTCTCACTTGTAATCTTAAACATCGTAAGCGCTTTATAACATTTATCGCATACAAGTGTCCTTTCCCACTTCTTAATACAGGCTCCGCAATAGTATCCGTCGTCGCATTCATCGCATTCATGTTTCCATGTCGATGACTTAAAAATGAAAGACCTTAAAGGTTTTCCGCATTTCTTACATGATATCATCTTGCCATCAGTCTTTCTTCTTGCCATATCACTCTCCTTTTCTTTTCTCTGCCTTTAAGTGGAAATAAAAATAGAATTTCCATCCCTTCTCTTCCTTCCTTTTTGATGCAATTAAGTGAACCGTCCTTTTCTCCTCTTTCTTTTGAGTTTTGAGTTTTGAAATTTGAGTTTGTTTACCCCGTTAGAAATTATGTCTTCTTAGTGGGTAGCAAAATTGATACTTCTAATGGGATTTATACTCCCAAATTGGCACGACCCAAGTCTTTAGGACTTGTGTGCCCGACGAAGTACTTCATCTATTTCTAACTATATCTGTAAGTTTTGATTACCTCTCTGCTCACACCTCTGCCGCCTCTTCCAGGTCCTCCGGAAACACATCCATATAATACCTCAACGTCGTTGTTACATCTGAATGCCTTAAATATCGTTGAATAAGTTTATTTTTGCAGCTTATTTCTGTAACGGATGAAGCGTTTTGAGTTTCAACCCGTATTTTTTCTTAATCTGCTGGACATCCTCATGGATCTTCTTGGCTGTTTCTCTTACTGAAAGATGCTTTGTCTCCCGGTAGACCTTATCTTTCCAGTCCCATACTTCCTGGAGTGATTTATCAACCTTCATATCTACTCACCTCCATGGGCGTAACCATTTCTAATCGTTTGGTATATCCTCTTCCTAAATTAACACCATTAAACAACTCAGCCTTTCGTAGATTAGCCAGATGTTGATAATTCCAGGTGATAACCGCATCCATTTCGAAAGCTGTAGCAATAGCAACGTGAAACGCATCATTTCTTTTGGCCTTAGGAACAATACCGTTGTTTATGTAAACTTCGGTTAATTCATTTGCTTCTTCTGTAATCTCTAATTCCACAGGGGTGTATTTATTAATTAAATCAAGCAACGTTTTCCTTTTGGGGTCAGGTGCATCATTTATCTCTCTAATTACCACCTCAGAAATATAGATTTCATAGGCGTCTTCTTCGATAGAATTAAAAAATCCCCTGGTTACATCCCTTTTTTCAGGGGCATCATCTGCAAAAAAGAAATTCCAAACGGAAGCATCCAGATATAATTTTAATTTTCGCATGTTTTATCTCTCCCTCACCAAACTTCTGGTTATTCTGTTCGTATCTTTACTCGTTTCTCTTTCCCTTTTTCTTTCATCACAAGGGTTTCTAATTTCAGATAACTTAAAATAACCGAGCTACTTCGTTTACCCCGTTAGGGGTAGGTAAATTCCAAAACCCAAAATCCCGTCAAGAAAAAATAGCTATCAGCTCTCAGCATTCAGCCGTCAGTCTTAAGGATTCAAGGGGTCAAGTGGTCAAGTCCCCGACCCCTGACCCCGTAAACAGTTACTGTTATTCAATTATTAACTGATTTATTTTTGCCAGTTCTGCCCGCCGTCCCTCAAGCTCCTGCTTTTTCTCTCTCTCGCGGGCAATAGCCCCTGGCGCTGCCTTTGTCAGAAAATTAGTGTTTTTTAGCTTATTTGATGATGTCTCTATCTTTTTATCAAGGAGAGAAATTTCTTTCCTTTTTTTTTCCTTTTCTTTCTGAAGGTCAATGTCTTCTCCCGGGTCAATAGAAATGGTGGTGCCTGAGGGAGTAACCGCAGAAATCGGATACTGAGAAAGTGGTTGTTTTTCCTCAATTATAAGGTGCGCGGAAGGCAGGATACCAATTAATTTTTCCTTGTTTTTCTCCAGTGTTTTTCTTTCATCAGCATCAATTGGCTTTATGTGATGTCTTAGTTTTTTCCCGGCGGGGATGTTCCAAAAACTTCTAATTTTTCTCTCAGCAGTGATTACTTCATACTTCTTTTTTGTTCGCGCAATCACACCCTCATTTATGCGGCTCTTCATTGAGACCGGCCAGGGTGCAATCATAATACTTTCCTCTCCAGGGATGAGGCGCTGATAAATCTCTTCTGTAATAAATGGCATTATCGGGTGAAGAAGCTTCATGCTGTCACGCAGAACATAATGCAAGACCCACTGCGTCGTTTTTCTTTCAGCAGGAATGGAGGGCTTTAGCCGAAGCTTTGAGAGTTCAATATACCAATCGCAGAATTCGTGCCAGAGAAACTCATAAAGCGTCTTTGCCATCTCGTTAAAGCGGTAGTTAGAAAGAAATTCATTCGTTGTTTTCGTGACCTGATTAATACGGCTGATGATATAGGTGTCATCTTCATCAAGGATTAACTCTCTCCGCTTTACCTTATCAAACTGAAAGTCTTGAGAATTAAGAAGAATGAAGCGAGATAAATTCCAGATTTTATTGGCAAAGTTTCTTCCCCCTTCTATACTTTCAATACCAAGAAAGATGTCCTGACCACCAAGTGAAGTGGCTCCTATTAGAGCAAAGCGCAGGGCATCAGTGCCATATGTTTCAATTGTTTTTAGCGGGTCAATTGCATTCCCAAGAGATTTACTCATCTTTTTTCCTTCGGCATCACGCACAATCCCATGAATAAGAACTTCCCTGAATGGTGGTTTTTTGACTATTTTCATTCCCATCATTATCATTCGCGCTACCCAGAAGTGTATTATCTCATGTCCGGTAACAAGAGTTGCTGTTGGATAAAAGCGATTTATGTCGTCTGTTTTCTCAGGCCAGCCAAGTGTGGACAGGGGCCAGAGAGCGGAACTGAACCATGTGTCAAGGACACTCTCATCCTGCTTTAATTTTGTGGAGGCGCAACTCCTACATTTGGTCGCAGAATTTTGACCTATCTGCCGTGTCGAACTCGGCACAGGCAGATATACATCTGATTTTTTACAAGCCGGACAGTGCCAGATGGGAATCCGATGCCCCCACCAAATCTGCCGCGAGATGCACCAGTCTCTGATATTTTCCATCCACTCTAAATATACATCTCCCCAACGGCTGGGCACAAATCTGACTTTGCCGGATTTGACTGCCCTTATTGCCGGCCTGGCAAGTTCCTTCATACTAAGAAACCATTGCTTTGATATTAGAGGCTCAATTGTGGTATTGCAGCGGTAGCAATGCCCAACAGAGTGGAGATGGACTTTGGTCTTGAGGAGGTACCCTTTTTCCTCAAGATCAGTGATGACCTTTTCCCGGCACTCATCACGCTTCATACCCTGGTAACGCCCGGCAGCCGGGGTCATTTTCCCTTCTCCATCAATAACTACTATCCGTGGGAGGCCTCGCCGCAAGCTAATCTCAAAATCATTTGGGTCATGGGCAGGAGTAATTTTCACCGCCCCGGTGCCAAAGGACGGGTTAACAATCGCATCGGCAATAACAGGTATTTTCCTCTCAACCAATGGGAGGATAATGGTCTTGCCAATAAAATGCTGGTATCTCCTGTCGTCTGGATGAACGGCAACTGCTGTATCTCCCAACATGGTCTCCGGACGCGTCGTTGCTACTGTGAGCTTTCTTTTTTCTCCCTCCAGCGGATAGTTGATATAATAAAGTTTCCCTTGCTTTTCCTTGTGTTCTACCTCAATGTCAGAAATGGCGGTATGACAGCGAGGACACCAATTAACAATATAATCAGCCTGGTAAATCAATCCCTCATTGTAAAGTCGGGCAAATATTTCCATCACTGCTTTTGAACATTTCTCATCCATAGTGAATCTTGTTCGTGACCAATCGCAGGAGGAGCCTAACTTTTTCAATTGATGGATAATTGTCCCGCCATAGTGCTCTTTCCACTCCCACACTTTTTTGATGAATTTTTCCCTACCTAACTTATGACGGTCAATCCCCTGCGTTAGGAGCTCTTTTTCAAGGACATTCTGTGTGGCAATTCCAGCATGGTCAACCCCCGGAATCCAGAGTGTATTATAACCCTGCATTCGTCGCCATCTGATGAGAATGTCCTGAAGAGTATTATTGAGAGCGTGTCCCCAGTGAAGTGAGCCGGTTATATTGGGAGGCGGAATGACAATGGAGTAGCTCTTGCGAGAAGGGGAACGCGGCTGGAAAAGCTCCTTTTCTTCCCATAATCGGTACCATTTATCCTCTAACGACCTGGGGTCATATCTGCTATCCACTACTTACTATCCTTCAGTAACTTGTATTCAATGCTCTCTACAAGTGCCTGCCAGGATGCCTCAATGATGTTTTCAGATACTCCGACCGTTCCCCAGGTATGGGTGCGATCGCGGGATTCAATGAAAACCCTGGTCTTTGCTTTTGTGCCTTCCTCAGGATCAAGAATACGCACCTTAAAATCTGAAAGATGCATCTCCGAAAGTCCGGGATAAAACTTCTCCAATGCCTTACGCAAAGCATTGTCAAGAGCATTTACAGGTCCGGAGCCCTCGGCAGTAGTATGCTCCTGCCGCCCTCTGATTCGCAATTTAATCGTTGCCTCCGAGACCAGCCCATCGCCTTCTCTTTTTTCAATGATGACGCGAAAAGATTCCAGATTGAACAATCGTTTATATTTTCCTGTTGCCTTCTTCATTAACAGTTCAAAGGAGGCATCAGCAGCCTCAAATAAGTAACCTTGTCCTTCAAGCTTCTTGAGCATTTTCAAGATGCGGTGAGTCTCACGCTTGTCGGGGTCAAGACCAAGCTCTTCTGCCCGATGAAGAACACTTCCTTTCCCTGAAAGCTCCGATACTAACACGCGGCGGCGGTTGCCAACCAATTCCGGGTTTATGTGCTCAAAGCTGCGCGGGTTTTTCCTCACTGCGTCTACGTGCATGCCTCCCTTGTGAGCAAAGGCGCTGTTTCCCACAAATGGCTGATAGTCATCGGGAATGACATTTGCTATTTCACCAATATATCGAGAAACCTCTGAAAGGTGTTTTAATTTTTCCTTGGGAATGCACCTGAATCCTAACTTCAAGATTATGTTTGGAATTACTGCTGTGAGGTCAGCATTGCCACACCTTTCTCCGTAACCATTGATTGTCCCCTGAACCTGAGTGCAGCCGGCTTCTACGGCAACAACGGAATTTGCTATTGCCATTCCAATATCATTATGAGTATGTATTCCAAGAGGAACCCCGATTTTTTTTCTCACTGTAGTAACGGCATTCAAAATAGCCCCTGGCAGTATTCCTCCATTGGTATCACAGAGCACAATCCAGTCTGCTCCCGCCTCCGCTGCAACAAGAATAGTCTGAATGGCGTACTCTTTGTTGTCTTCATACCCGTCAAAGAAGTGCTCGGCATCGTAAATCACTTCTCTCCCCCGCGATTTGAGATAGAAAATAGAGTCCTCAATCATCCTCAGATTTTCGGCGGCAGTTGTGCGAAGGACGTCTTCCACATGCAGAATCCAGCTTTTGCCGAAAATAGTAACGACCGGAGTTTCTGCCTTGAGCATTGCCTTGAAGTTAGCATCCCTGTTAGCTTTCTTATCGGCGCGGCGGGTGGAACCAAATGCTGAAATACGCGCTTTTCTTAACCTGATTTTGGCAACCTCACGAAAAAAATCGCTGTCTTTGGGGTTTGAGCCAGGCCATCCTCCTTCAATATAGTGAATTCCCAATTTGTCCAATCTTCTGGCGATTGCAATTTTATCGTTAAGTGAAAAGGATATTCTGTCTTGCTGTGCTCCATCCCGCAGGGTTGTGTCATAGAGAAAAATATTTTGCATAATTCAATTCCTCTTCCCTAATTTAAATTTTGTATGTATTGCTCGCGCTGCTTTCTTTCCATCTTTCTCAGAGACAATACAGGAAATCTTAATTTCTGAAGTGCTAATCATCTGAATATTTACTCCTTCTTCGGCAAGGGCAGTGAACATCTCGGCGGCAACCCCTGAATGTCTGCCCATTCCTATCCCGACTATTGATACATTTGCAATGCCATCATCAGCACTCACTTTGCAACCGCCAATCTGTCTGGAGACTTTCCTGGCCATGGCAATAGCTTTTTTTAGATCTCCTTTTGCCACTGTAAATGATATGTCGGATAGTCCTTCTTTGCTCACATTTTGAATAATCATATTAACGCTGATATTAGCGCTGGCAATGGCTTGAAAAAGTTTTGCTGCCACTCCCGGCTTATCAGAAACTCCATGGAAGGAAACCTTTGCCTCCTCCTTGCTTAAGGTAATTCCCCTCACCAGGATATCTTCCATTGATTTATCCTCCTTGATAATTAATGTTCCGGGATTTCGAGAAAAACTATGGCGAATATGAAGTGGAACGGAAAATCTTTTTGCCATTTCCACCGATCGATCGTAGAGAACATATGCGCCGAGAGATGCCATCTCCAGCATCTCGTCGTAGGAAACAACATTTAATTTGCGAGCTTCAGGGACAATGCGAGGGTCGGCAGTATAAACTCCTTCAACATCGGTGCAAATCTCACAGCGCTGCGCATTAAGCACCGCCGCCAGAGAAACAGCAGTCAGATCAGAACCGCCTCGTCCCAGGGTGGTAATATTTCCCTCATAGTCAATGCCCTGAAATCCTGCAACAATAACAATATGTCCTTTCTCCAGCTTATTTTTTACTCTTTTTGCATCAATTTTCAGGATTTTTGCCCTGGTGTGAGAGCTGTCAGTAGCAATTCCCACCTGTGTTCCTGTAAAGGATGTAGCATCCTTGCCCTGAGCATGTATTGCCATTGTCAGGAGAGCAGCGGAGACTTGTTCTCCGGTAGAAAGCAGCATATCCATCTCCCTTTCTGCAGGTTGTTCGTTAATTTGATGGGCAAGCTTAATAAGTTTATCAGTTGTGTCCCCTCGAGCGGAGACAACCACGACTATTTCATCACCGCTGTCTTTAGCAGCAATGACCCGGGCGGCAATCTTCTTAATCTTTTCTACATCGGTGAGTGAGCTTCCGCCATATTTCTGAACAATCAGTGCCATTTTTTAAAACTTTCCCTCTATCTAACAGCCTTCAGCCTGATTACTTGTTGTTTAGGTAGGAGCATAATAAGACAAATTTGCTTATTTAGCAAAGGATTTTTGCTCTACAGGGAAGGTCTACTCTCGGAAGTCACATCGCAAGACCTGACACCCTTATGTTATGATAGCATTTTTTTTGTTCGCAGTTGGCGATGAAACGCCAATGCAAAACGATGCGCTTCATCTCTTATCCTTTTAATTAAGTAAAGAGCGCTGTCCGGGATAATGAGCGGTTCCCGTTTGTTGGGAATGAAGACCTCTTCAAGTCGCTTGGCAATGGCAATGACAGGTATTTTTTCTAACCCTAACTCTTTCAGGACTCCCGTTGCCAGGTTGAGATGCTGCTCACCACCATCAATCAAAATAAGTTCCGGATGCCTCCTTCCTTCCTGCTTTACCCGCCCATAGTGCCGCCTTATAATTTCTCTCATCATTCCGTAGTCATCTATTTTTGAGCTTAATTTTATCTTGAAGCGTCTGTAGTCTTTTTTTATTGGTTCGCCTTGCTCAAAGACTACCATTGCCCCCACCGCCTCTTTGCCCATAATGTTAGAGATGTCAAATGCCTCAATTCGCCGTGGAGGAGATGATAAGCCGAGAGCATTTCCTAAAAGAACCAAACTCTCCTTAACTCCTCTTTTCCCGCGCAAGGAGTGAGCAACTTTCATTATCTCTGATATTGGCGTGCTTTTTTCCTTCTCTATTATTCTATTCAGGGATTTAATTTTATCACGCAGCTTCATAGCCTCTTCAAATTTTAGAGAGAGACTTGCTTTCTCCATTTTTTTCTCAAGTTGCCTGATAAGTTTTTCGCCGGCTCCTTCTAAGAACAGACAAGTTTCATTGACCAGGTTTTGATATTTTCTTTTTTTAACTTGACCGGTGCAGGGACCCAGACACTGCTTCAAATCATAGTTCAGACATGGCCTGTGTGAGGCTCTCTTGCGAATGCAACGGCAGCTCCGCAGCGGAAAAAAAATCCGCATTATCTTTAAGGTTTCTCTCAATTTTTTAGAGCTGGTATAAGGACCATAGTATTTAGAGCCATTGGACTTTAGTTTTCTGGTAACAGAAATGGCGGGATATTCTTCCTGAACGGTTACTTTAACAAAAGGATATTTCTTATCATCGCGAAGCTGAACATTATATTTAGGATGGTATTTTTTAATTAACTCGCATTCAAGATTGATGGCAGCAATCTCAGAATCAGTCGTTTGGTATTTAAGTTCAGTGGCGTCAGAGAGCAGTTTTTCTATTCTCGCCCCATGCGTGCCGGGGGAGCGAAAATAAGACCCAACTCTTTCACGAAGAGATGCCGCCTTCCCAATATAGACAATCTCCCCCTTACTGTTTTTCATTAGATAGATGCCTGGTTGCTCGGGCAGGTTTTTTGGTCTTTGTATCATAGTGATAACACTATCAAAAAAATACCCCCCAGTCAAACCGCTCAGGCTGTAGGCTGAAAGCTATTAGAGAGGCACAGAGGCACAAAGAAGCCTAAACTCTAAATACGAAACTCTAAACTCTAAACAAACTCAAAACTCAAAACTCTAAACTCTAAAACCTGACACCTAAAACCTACCCTGAACTTGATTCAGGGCTAAAACCTAAATTCTGGATTCTGACCCCTGATCCCTGACCCCTGTGGGTGACTGGTGCTCTGGTGGTCTTCTTATTTGGGATTTGTAGTTGTTTTTCTTGACTATATGGGCGAAGTTTGATTTAAATTATCTTCAGAAAAACCGCCTACAGATGTAGCGCTTTACTGGAGGTTCTCTTTGAAAGCAAAGGTTTCCATTGTCCGATGCAGGGATTATAATGAAAAAGACGTCCGGGGTGCGGTCAGACAAGCACTGACCCTGATTGGTGGTCTGGGTGAGATTGTAAAGAAAGGTAGTCGTATTCTGGTCAAGCCGAATATGCTTTCCGCAAAACCACCAGAGAGTGGAGTAGATACTCATCCTGCTGTAGTCCAGGCAGTCGTTGAGTTATTGAAAGAAGAGGGTGCAGAGGTTCTTATTGGCGACAGTCCTGGAGGTATAATAAAAAATGGGCTGAGTTATTATTGGGAAATTTCTGGATATAAGAAGATTTCCGAAATGACTGGCGCAAAACTTGTAAGCCTGGAGGAGAATAGTAGGGAGATAAGTGTCCCTCATGGCGTAATTTATCAGAAGCTTTATATTCCTGCTGTCGCACTTGAGGTAGATGCCATTATAACCCTTCCCAAACTCAAGACACACGACCTTACATTATACACAGGAGCAGTTAAAAACCTTATGGGGCTTATTCCCGGTCTCGGTAAGGCTGAGATTCATAAACGGTGCCCAAAGCCGGATGACTTTGGTGAAGCGCTGGCCGACATTTTCTCAGTAATGAAGCCAGTGATGGCAATTCTTGATGCCGTTGTTGGAATGGAAGGAAACGGACCTGTTCATGGTAAGCTGAGAGACATCGGAGTAATTCTGGCAAGTAAAGACTCAGTTGCTCTTGATACCATTGCTCAGGCAATGATAGGGTTGGCACCTTTTGATGTCCCCACAACAAAGGCAGCGACAAAAAGAAGTCTTGGAGTATCTGGTTTGAAGGAGATAGAGGTTTTAGGAGAGTCTCTGGAGGAGGTGAGCATTGATGATTTCATTCTCCCTTTGAGTGCCCGCCTGACAAGAAGAATTCCTGGCCCAATTTTGAGTCTTATTGCGCGACAGGTAATGGTTAAGCCTGTTCCTCTCCGCAAAAAGTGCACGAGATGTCTGATTTGTAGAGAAAACTGCCCTGTTGATGCCATCTCTCTTACCGACGGCTACCCAAGAATTAATTATCACAAATGCATCCTCTGCCTTTGCTGTCGCGAGTTGTGCCCTGAGGACGCAATCAGCATTAGAAAAAGTCTTTTAGCAAGGAGAATTTTTCGATGAATCTGAAGGAGTTGGGAGAGTTTAATCTAATCAAGCACTTTACACAGGGGATTCCTATTGTGAACTCTGCCGTAGTTACTGGAATTGGGGATGATGCTGCGGTCATCAGATGCGGCGCCAAAAAGTTTATTTTATTTACTACGGACAGCCTGATTGAAAATATTCACTTTTCATCAGACTTGCTTACTCCATATCAGGTGGGAGAGAAGGCAATGGCGGTGAATTTAAGTGATATTGCTGCAATGGGAGGCATTCCTAAATATGCCGTTGTTTCTGTTGCTCTCACCCCGGAAACATCGGTAACATTCGTCAATGAAGTCTATCGTGGAATAAAAAAAGTAGCAGCAAGATTTGCAGTTGCCATCGTTGGAGGTGACACTGCAAGGTCCCCTGAAGGTATGATGATAAATATCTCTCTTCTGGGTGAGGTGACCGAGAAGTTTCTCGTGCATCGGAGCGGGGCAAAATCAGGAGATGAAATATTTGTTACAGGGCACCTTGGAGCAACTGCTGCGGCAAGGTTAGCGGGCAAACACATTCCCACTTTGCCTCTTATTAATGAAGGGAGAGAAATTATTAAGAAATTTAAGCCAACTTCAATGATTGACATAAGTGATGGGCTTTCCAGTGACATTATGCATATCTGCGAAGCAAGCAGGGTAGGAGCAAAAATTTATGAGGAAGCAATCCCAATCTCTGATGAGACCAGAATAACGGCAAAGAAAATCGGAAAAGCTCCGTTAAAATTGGCTCTTGAAGGAGGAGAGGATTATCAGCTTCTCTTCACTGCTGCAGCCATAAAAGAAAGGCACAAAGGCACAAAGGCACAAAGGCACAAAGAAGAGCACAAGAGCACAAGAGCACCAATCACCAATCACCAATCACCAATCACCAATGTGCTCGGGGTCTCCATAAGCAAAATAGGTGAGATTAGCAAGAAAAAAGAGTTGTTACTAATTGACAAAAAAGGCAACTCCCACCGGCTCTTTCCAGCAGGATATGACCATTTTTCTTTGCCTTAATCTCTGTGTTCTGGTAGTGTCGCATCAATAAGTGCCAATTTATTATTCCTCTGGCCCCATCGTCTAGAGGCCCAGGATGCCAGATTCTCAGTCTGGAGACCGGGGTTCAAATCCCCGTGGGGCTAATAATAACTTCATTTTCGCTTACAATAATATCTATTGAGATATCTGTTTCCTCAACCGGTAGCTTATCAACTATCTGAAATTGATAAGCGATTCCGATTGCGCATGTTTTGCTACTGATTTCCTTTAAAAAGTTATCATAAAATCCTTTTCCGAATCCAATTCTACTTCTATTCCTGTCAAAAACGACGCCGGGAACAATAATTACTTCAATCTCCTCAATCGGCAAAAAATGAAGACACTCTTCCTTCGGCTCCAATATTTTAAAACGTTTGGCAGTTAGTTCTGCATCATAATCGGTCAGAAGAGATGGAGACAGTGTCCTTTCTTTCATCATCACGGGGACCGTCACCCTTTTCCCCATACGGATGGATTCCTTAATCATATTCTCGGTTCTTACCTCATTTTCTTTTGCTGCATAGAACATAATAGTTTTTGCTTCCCGGAATTCTCTTAGCGATGAGAGTCTCTCCCATATCTTTGCACTGTTTTCAGTAACAAAAACTTCTGATAGATGTCCTCTTTCTTCAAGAAATTTTTTCCTGATTTTTTGTTTTTCGTTAATTGTTATAATCCTTTTGCCGCACCTTTAGCAATAAGAGCAGCTGTCGCTCCGGCACCAAAGCCATTATCTATGTTAACTACCACAAGACCGGGAGAACAGGACTGAAGCATGGTCATCAGTGCCGCCTCTCCACCACCGCCATAGCCATAGCCAATAGAGGTAGGAACACCGATGACAGGGGTAGCTACCATCCCCTTAACGACAATTGGAAGCACGGCATCCATTCCTGCCACAACGACAATTACCGAGACTCTTTTCTTTCTCATCTCCTTCAGAGGAGCAATAAGCCGATGAATACCAGCCACTCCCACATCATAGGCATAAATTACCTCGCAGCCCATCTCAGTAGCCGTAACTTTTACCTCTTCAGCAATGGAGATATCAGCTGTTCCTGCTGCTATCAACCCGACGGCGGCACCTGTGTCCTGCTTTTGCTTTCTATTCTTTTTAGACATAACAACGATGCGTGCCCTGGGATACATCTGCACTTTATATGGGCTAAAATCAGATTCTTTAATTGCTTCAAGGCATGCTGAGGTAACCCTGGTTGCCATTGCATACCCTTTCTCTTCCACCAGCGCTTTAAGAATGCTGACCACATCGGCAGGTTGCTTTGCTTCAGCAAAGACCGCCTCAGGAATACCTGTCCGCTCACCGCGGCAGAGGTCAAGCTTTGCCAGGTCATCAATATATTTAATTTTTTTCAATTACATCTCCTTCCAGTGAGTCTAAGGTATGCTTCATGATATTTTTCGCTTGTCTTTGCAATAATCTCGGGGGGTAGGTGTGGCGGAGGCGGGGCTTTATCCCAGTTCACCATTTCCAGATAATCCCGAACAAACTGCTTGTCAAAGCTCCTTTGTGTTCTATCTGCCTGTGATAGAGCCTCATCAGGTAATTTTGGGAAAAGGTCTTCATATGGCCAGAATCGTGATGAATCCGGGGTTAACAGTTCATCTATTAAAATGGTTTTATTATCTATTCTACCGAACTCAAGTTTCGTATCAGCGATAATTATTCCCCTATGCTCAGCATAACGGCTTGCCATAGAGTAAATTTTCAGACTTTTTGCTTTCAGCTCCTGAATCAGTTTATGTCCCACCAGTTCTCCCGCCTCCTTTTCACTGATGTTAATGTCATGCCCCCAAGTAGCTTTAGTAGCAGGGGTGAAGATAGGCTCAGGAATAGGCGCTCCCCTCAAGAGACCGTATGGAAGCTTAACTCCACAGACTGAACCTGTTTCCTGGTATTCCTTCCATGCTGAGCCTGCTAAGTAGCCGCGAACGACGCATTCAATCGGAATTACATCTGCCTTTTGCACCAGCATCACACGACCATTAAGAACTTCAGCGTGCTCTTGCAATCTCTCCGGAAAAAGAGCACTCTCGGCAGTAATAAGATGATTACTTATAATCTCTTTGGTGAGCCCAAACCAGAATACCGACAATCCGGTCAGCACCTTTCCTTTGTCAGGAATGCCATCGGGTAAGACGACATCAAATGCTGAGATGCGGTCTGTTGCCACAATCAGAAGCTTATTGCCAAGGTCATAAATATCCCGCACTTTCCCCTGTTTAAGCATCTTAATGTCAGGCAACCTCAAAGTAAGTAAAACAGTATTTTTTTTCACCCCTGTCATACTCTATGCCTCTGTGCCTTTGTGCCTCTCTTATTTATACCTCGTCGGGATGGGCAATTCTTCCCTTGATGGCAGAGGCGGCAGTAATGGCTGGATTTGCCAGGTAAACCTTACTTTCAAGGTGTCCCATCCTTCCAATAAAATTTCTATTTGTAGTTGCTATTGCTACCTCTCCACGAGCAAGTATTCCCATGTGTCCGCCAAGACAGGGTCCGCAGGTTGGAGTGGAAACGACGCCATTGGAGGAGATGAATATTTCAATTAATCCCTCCTTGAGCGCCTGAAGATAGACTTTCTGTGTTGCCGGAATTATAATCAGCCGGACATCAGGATGAGTTTTCCTGCCGCTGAGAACCTCTGCTGCCAATCTCAAATCCTCAATTCGTCCGTTTGTGCAGGAGCCAATTAATGCCTGGTCAATGCGGACATCGGTGAATTCTAAAACAGGGCGGGCATTGGAAGGGAGCGGAGGAGCGGCTACCTGAGGTTCAAGCGCTTCGCAATCATATTCTCTCCTTCTACAATAAGAAGCGTCCGGGTCGCTTGCGGCGGCGATTTCCTGTCTGTAGTGCGCCGGTGTAGAATTAAGGTAGGAAGTAGTCTTTTTGTCTACCTCAAAAATTCCATTTTCCGCACCTGCCTCAATCGCCATATTTGCCATTGTAAATCTTGCCGCCATATCAAGCCTGGAAACCATCTCCCCGCAGAATTCCATTGCCTGATAGTTTGCTCCTTCAACACCTATGTCCCTGATTGTATGCAGGATGAGGTCCTTGCCGGTTACCCATTTCTTTAGTTTTTTCCCATGGTAGATAAGTTTTATCGTCTCAGGAACTTTTAGCCACACTTTGCCGGTAATCATTGCAGCAGCAATGTCAGTGCTTCCTACCCCGGTAGCAAATGCCCCCACTGCCCCATAGGTGCAGGTGTGGGAATCAGCGCCGATGATAAGGTCCCCGGGCAAAACAAGTCCCTCGTCGGGAAGGAGCACATGCTCAATTCCGCCTCTCCCAACCTCAAAATAATGCTTTACCTTGTTTTTCTTTACAAAATCTCTCAGCTTTAAACACTGAGCGGCAGATTTTAAGTCTTTATTCGGGGTAAAGTGGTCTGGAACAAGGACAATCTTTTCCGGATTAAATAATTTGCCGCCAACTTTTTCAAATTCGTCAATCGCCATGGGAGCGGTGATGTCATTGGCAAGGATGAGACTAACGTCTGCTTCAATGAGTTTGCCAGGAAAGACGCTTTTTTTTCCTGAATGAGCAGCTAATATCTTTTCAGTTATCGTCATTGCCATAACAAGCTTACTCTCGCTCCGTTCGGGAAAGGGTTCAGGGTTTAGCTATCAGTCTATCTACCTGATATAAAGCCTACTACACCCCCCAAAATCCCGTCAAGAAAAAATAGCTATCAGCTATCAGCTTTCAGCCTACAGTATGAGTAAAGGCATTGCATTTTGTGCAGTTTTTTGGTATAGAATCTGAATGAGGATGAAAATGTCAAAACAATCTTTTGGATTTGTTTTTCTCTTTGTTCTTTTGGTGGGACTTCTAATTCTTACGAGGATTCCTGCAGAAGATGAGCAATTCCAGCAACTCCCCTTTGTCAGGGAAGTGAGGTTTCTGTTGGGAACTGAAGTTGAAATCTCTGCGTGGGGAAAGGATGCTGCTGTTGCTGTTGCCGCTGCCTTTGCTGAGGTGGAAAGAGTTCATAATACGATGAGCAGGTTTAGGAAAGGAAGTGATGTATGGAACATAAATACCAGCGAGGCAGGGCAGATGGTTGTGGTAAGTGAGTGTACTTTTCGCCTTATTGAAGAGTCTATTCGTATCTCTGAAATGACTGATGGCGCCTTTGACATTACGATTCTTCCACTGATGACTTTGTGGCGCGCTGCTCGTGAGCAAAACGCTCTTCCCACCGATGTTGAAATAGCAGCAGCGCGTGTCCTCGTTAATTGGCGATACATTATACTTGATACCGCCAATCTCGCAGTTGGCTTAGAGAAAGCAGGTATGGGGATTGACCTGGGCGGGATAGCTAAGGGGCATGCTGTCAGCATGGCTATTATGGCATTGGAAAAACATGGAATAAAGAATGCGATGGTTAATGCTGGAGGAGACCTCTATCTTCTTGGAAAGCCACATGAGCGAGAATGGTGGCGCATTGGAATAGAAGACCCGCGAGAAAAAGGTGAAATTTTTGCTTCCCTTGATTTGCGCGATGAGGCAGTAGTAACATCCGGTGATTATCGCTGGTACTTTATAATCGGCGGCCGGCGATTCCATCATATTATTGATCCACGTTCCGGTCTTCCAGTAGAAAGAATGCAGAGTGTTACTGTTATTGCCCCTAATGCGACATTTGCTGATGGTCTTTCTACTGCAATTTTTGTCCTTGGACGCGAGAAAGGCATAAAGCTAACAGAGGCAATAGAAGAAATAGGAGTAATCATCGTAAGCGAAGACGAAGATGGTAATCGCCAGATAACAATATCAACCAATGTGAATGAAAAAGTGACTCTGGAGTAAAATATCCCATAAATTTTATTTGACAGAAGCTGAAATCACAGTAAAATTCAACACAGAGGTAATAAAAAAGCAAAAGATAAGAGGAGGTGAGATAAATGTTGGCTTTTATAACAGGAATAATAATGTTAGCTATTGGCGTTCTCTGGTTAATAGAACCAATTTCCGGGTGGTTTCTTGGCCACGCTTGGCCAGAGGTTCGCATAAGGTAAGTAACAATCTAAAGACCCTGAGCACAGATAATAATCAAAAGGATTTCTATGCCAAAGTTATTGGTAATTGTGGAATCTTCAGCAAAAGCGAGAACGATAGATAAGTTTCTGGGAAGCAGTTATAGTGTCAAGTCCTGTCTGGGGCATATCCGCGACCTTCCCAGGGATAGATTTGGCATTGACCCGGAAGATGGCTTCCGTCCTCATTACATTATTATTCCTCAAAGAAAAGAGGTGATTAAAGAGATAAAAAAGAACTCCCAGAGTGCTGAGAAAGTGTTTCTTGCTTCAGACCCTGATCGGGAAGGAGAGGCGATTTCCTGGCACTTATCAGAAGTGCTTGGTGGAGATAACCTCTATCGGGTTACTTTTAATGAAATTACCAAAGAAGAGGTTGAAAAAGCAATTAAAAACCCCAGGGAAATAGATTTAAACAAAGTGAAAGCTCAGCAGGCGCGCCGCATTCTTGATCGTATTGTCGGCTATAAGCTTAGTCCTTTTCTCTGGAAAAAGATTGGCAAGGGCTTAAGTGCCGGGAGAGTGCAGTCAGTAACGCTGCGGATAGTATGCGACCGCGAGAAAGAAATTGCCGATTTTGTTTCCAGGGAATACTGGACAATTGCTGCGAAGCTAAAGAAGAAGGTGGGGGAAGAAGGGGATTTTGAAGCAAAATTGGAAAAAATCAGTGGCAAAAAAGCAGAGATTGATAATGAATCAGAGGCAAAGAGAGTAATCTATGAGTTAAGAAAAGAAGAGTTTTTTGTTGAAAGCATAGAGAAAAAGGAGCAAAAGAAAAATCCTCCGCCGCCATTTACTACAAGTCAGTTTCAGCAGGAGGCAGCAAGAAAACTTAGATTTACACCAACTAAGGCGATGCGCATTGCTCAGGAGCTCTATGAGGGGATTGAAATCGGGAAGGAAAGAGTAGGGTTGATTACTTATATGAGAACTGATTCGGTGCGTCTTTCCTCGCAATCCCAGAAAGAAGCATCTACTTATATCAAAGAGAAATTTGGAAGGGATTTTGCTCCTTCTAAATCTCCCGTCTACCGCTCAAGGAAAGGAGCGCAGGAAGCTCATGAGGCAATAAGGCCAACGAGCATCCGACGAGAGCCAGAGAAAATGAAAGAATTTCTTTCGCCTGAACAGTACAGGCTCTATCACATGATCTGGCTCCGCTTCCTTGCCAGCCAGATGAAGCCAGCCTTGTTTAAACTGACAACAATTAAGATAAAGGCAGGCAAATTTAATTTGCAGGCAAAGGGAGTGAACATTAAGTTTCTCGGCTTCACAATTATCTATGGTGATAAGGAAGAAGAAAGTAATATTCCCGATCTTCAAATGAGTGAAAAGTTGGATGTTATTGCTCTTCAGGAAAAGCAGCACTTTACTAAGCCTTTGCCCAGATTCTCTGATGCTACGCTGGTAAAAGTGCTTGAAGAAGAAGGAATTGGCAGACCAAGTACATATGCTCCGATAATTCAAACGATTGAGCAGCGGGAATACGTAGAAAAGGTTGATGGTAAATTTTACCCAACCGAACTTGGAGTAATGGTGATTAATCTGCTTGTTGCACGTTTTCCGAAGATAATGGATTTAAAGTTTACCTCTCACATAGAAAATGAGCTGGATAGGATTGAAGACGGAAAATCTGACTGGATGAAATTGTTGAGTGACTTTTACCATCCATTTATTGCTATGCTGGATAAGGCAAATGATAAAGTAAAAAAAATGGAGATTGCCACTGACAGAACCTGCCCTGAATGTGACGGTAATCTTACGATAAAAATTGGAAAGTACGGAAAATTTTTCGCTTGTAAAAACTATCCACAGTGCAAATATACTGCACCGATTGGTCTTGGTATAAAGTGTCCCGAAGATAAGTGTGATGGCGAAATTGTGGAAAAAAGGACACGAAAAAAGAAAATCTTCTTTGGCTGCAATCGTTACCCAGAGTGTAATTTTTCCACCTGGGATAAACCGATTGCAAAAGAATGCCCTTCCTGCGGAGCCAGGTTTCTTGTGGTAAAAAAGAGGAGAGGAGGTTACCTCCAGTGCATCAATGAAAAATGCAATTATACAAGCACAGAGTAAGGGGTCGTATCAAAATAACATTAACTATTTGCCAGAGGTGATTTTGGAGCGAGACAAGGAACGAAGAGTGAAGCGTAGCCAAAGCGCTACGGAAGCGATGAGCGACACAGTCGCAGCCCAAAAGCGACCTGGCCCTTCGGGGGGTCCCGTCTTTGGGCCCTTGCGGCGGTTGTTCCTCGGTTATGTGCCACAGCGGGCACACTGCCCTCGTCGCACCTTGCACTGACCTCAAATCTGGGACTCCAAATAGTCAAGATTATTCTGATACGACCCCTAAGCATTCAGCCATCAGCGGTCAGCTTTCAGCAGACTGCTGAACGCTTACCTTTAATAATCTTGTAATAATTTCTGTAATAGTTTCTTGACAGAGTGAAAGCTTTATTAGTATCATAGAAAAAATGATGCCTACATCTCAGTTCCGTAAAGGCATGGTACTTGAGCTGGAAGGGGGGCTTTACGAGGTTATCTCTTTTGAACATGTGAAGCCCGGAAAAGGAGGCGCTCTCATACCAGCGCGACTCAAAGAGTTAAAGAGTGGTCGCATCATAGAAAGAACATTCCGTTCCGGCGAGAAGGTGGCAGAGGCGACTTTAAGGGAAAAGGAGATTCAGTATCTCTATCAGAGCGAGGATAACTTCTACTTTATAGACCTGGAGAGTTATGAGCAAGTGATATTGACTGAAAGTCAGTTGGGGGAGAAGACAAAATTTTTGAAAGAAGAAATGGTGCTTACTGCTTCCATGCATAATGAAAAACCCATGGAAGTAAAATTTCCTCAATTTGTTGAGTTGCTGATTGTCAGAACAGAGCCGGGAGTGCGCGGTGATACGGTTGGCGGAGGCTTTAAGGTGGCTACTCTTGAGACAGGAGCTACCGTCCAGGTACCACTTTTCATTAAGGACAACGACCTCGTTCGCATTGACACCAGAACAGGAAAATATTCAGGAAGAATATAATTGCTCAGGTAGATAGGCTGTAGGCTGTAGGTTGTTAGGTTGTAAAGGTTGTTATTTATTTAAGGAGGGAGGAGGATGAAGAAGTTTATTATCTTTTTTTCAATGGTTATCTTAGTGGTCATGGGGCTATTTCTGATTTTTCTTGCGATTGGGTGGCTACCAGTAGAGGGAATTAAGCAAATTCTTATATCTATCCAGGAGCAGATTATTCCCACTATAATTGTTGGGGCTCTTCTTTTAGGAGGAGGAGTTTATCTTGTTTATCTCTTAGTGAGAGAAATTCGCTATGGGTTGACAATATCCTTTCGAAATCCTGAAGGAGAGGTAAGAGTTTCGTTTGGCGCCGTTGAAGAGTTTCTTAAGAGACTGAGATTTGACGAGGTTCGGGAAATGAAGCCTGAGCTCTCAATAACAAAAAAGGGATTGGAAATTAATGCTCGGCTTACACTGGAACCAAACATTAATATTCCTGAGGCTACCACCCGCATTCAAGGAACAATCAGAGAATACGTAGAAGGCGTTTTGGGAATAAAGAACATTGCATCAATTAAGGTCTTTATAACTAAAATAGCTCGTGAAAGAGAAGGGGCAGAAATTACTCGCCCTTAGATAGAGAGGAGTAGCCGCTCTTTTCTCGGAGCCTTACTCACTAGAAACAGAGGCACAGAGAAGCCTAAACTCTAAATATGAAACTCTAAACTCTAAACAAACTCAAAACTCAAATTACCGAAATTCAAGTGTGCCTTTGTGTCTTACTAATGGGGTTCATTGAATATTTACATAATGAGAAATGGCTCTTCTAAGAAATGGCGCATACCGCATTATTGACGCTAACCTCAACCGTGCCCGCGAGGGCTTGCGAGTGGTTGAAGAAATAGCAAGGTTTGACCTTGAAGATTCTCCACTTGCCTCTCATTTAAAGAGCTTAAGACACGAAATTGCCACCATCTTGAAGGAAGTTCCTGGAGAAGCTCTTCTTGCCGCACGAGACAGTAGTTGTGATATAGGCAAAAGCAGTCATTATGATAAGCATCAGGATGGGAAGGAGCTATCTGAAATTCTAAAGGCGAGCATGGTGCGGACGCAGGAGGCGATGAGGGTTCTTGAAGAATTTTCCAGGATGATCGATTTTCCTGCAGGAAAAAAATTCAAAGACATTCGCTTTCGCCTTTACGCAATAGAAAAAGAGATTACAGAGAAACTAAACTTGAGCGTCAGGCGTCAGGTTGTCAGA
Source organism: candidate division NPL-UPA2 bacterium Unc8 (assembly GCA_003574845.1). Taxonomy (GTDB): domain Bacteria; phylum NPL-UPA2; class NPL-UPA2; order NPL-UPA2; family NPL-UPA2; genus NPL-UPA2. The sequence goes on along the minus strand of NDHY01000004.1, from coordinate 47,157 downwards.
AACTGGAAGCTTTATCTTATTCTTGATAAAGAGCTGATTGGAAATAAAAACCCTCTGAAAGTTGCTGCAGCGGCAACAATGGGAGGCGTGAGTGCGGTTCAGTTGCGATGCAAAGATATAACAGACAAAAACGCTTTTTTATTAGTCTCTCGTCTCAGACAATTTGCGCCATTGCAGAAGGTCGCGATTATAGTTAATGACCGCCTTGATGTTGCTGTGATGACAGAGGCTGATGGTGTACATCTGGGACAGGACGACCTTCCAATAAAGGAGACAAGGAAACTATTAGGGAAAAAAAGAATAATTGGAATATCCACTCATAATCAAAAGGAAGCTATAGAGGCAGAGAAGGAAGGGGCGGATTATGTCTCGGTGGGTCCAATATTTCCTACCGGCACAAAGAAAGACGCTGGCTCTCCTGTCGGAGTGAATAAGATTGCGGAGCTGAAAAAAGCACTAAGAGTTCCTCTTATAGCTATTGGTGGAATAAACGAAACAAATATTAAAGAAGTAGTCAGTGCAGGAGCAGACGTTGTGGCTGTTGCCGCTGTCATTATTAAGGCAAAGGACATTACTGAGGCTACTAAAAATTTGATTTCAAGGGCAGGTTTTCCTGATGATGCAAAGAACTGAAGCAAAAAAGGGCAATATTACCAGAGAAATGCACGAGGTTGCTCGCAATGAGGGAGTAAGCGGAGAGTTCGTGAGGGATGGCGTTGCCGCAGGCAGCATTGTTATCCTGGCAAATAATAAGGGAAGGAAAATAAAGGTCTGTGGAGTTGGCAGTGGCTTGCGTACAAAAGTCAATGCCAATATCGGCACTTCCGAGGACAGGTCAACGCTAAAAGAAGAACTAAAAAAGGCTATGGTTGCAGAGGAGAGCGGGGCAGATACACTTATGGATTTGAGCCTTGGCGGAGCTCTTCCTGAAATTCGCAAGGCTATTCTTGAGGAAAGTCGTTTGCCCTTGGGAACGGTTCCCATCTATGAAACGGCAGTAATCGCGGCGAAGGAGAAGCAGGGAATTATCAATATGAGCACTGACGACATGCTTAATGCAGTTGAAGAACACGCTCGCGTCGGAGTTGACTTCGTAACTATTCATGCCGGTATAACATTGGAAAGTGTTAGGCGGCTCAAAAATGAAAATAGAGTCGCCGGGGTTGTCAGCCGCGGGGGAGCGTTTTTAGTTGCCTGGATGCTTCATAACAATGATGAGAACCCTTTTTATGCTTATTACGACCGTGTTTTGGAAATAGCAGAAGGGTATGATATGACCTTGAGCCTGGGCGATGGGATGCGACCGGGGGCAATAGCCGATGCAACTGATAGGACCCAAATTCAGGAACTTCTTATTTTAGGAAAGCTGGCTGAGAGGGCAGGAGAAAAGGGGGTTCAGGTAATGATTGAGGGCCCCGGGCATGTTCCGCTTAATCAAATAGAAGCCAATGTCGTTTTAGAGAAACGGATTTGTAAAAATGCTCCGTTTTATGTGCTTGGTCCGCTTGTTACGGATGTTGCCCCGGGCTACGATCATATTGTGGCTGCTATCGGCGGGGCAGTTGCCGGGGCTGCCGGGGCTGACTTTCTTTGCTATGTCACTGCAAGCGAGCACCTGGGGCTTCCTACTGTTGTTGAGGTAAAAGAAGGAGTAATCGTTGCCCGGATTGCCGCTCATGTTGCTGATATTGCCAAAGGAATAAAGGGTGCTGGTGACTGGGATACGCAAATTTCAAAGTTGCGCCGAAAGAGAGAATGGAAGAAACACATCAATTTGTCAATTGACCCTGAAATGGCGAGAAGGTGCTGGGAGAAAAGTGGAGGTAGGCCCGACCGCAATGTCTGCACAATGTGCGGAGAGTACTGCTCCCTTAAAATGTTAGACCAATTATTGCCTTCGCAGGATTCACGTTGAGAGATGAGTATTTTAGTTGTTGGCTCAGTAGCACTGGATACTGTGAAAACTCCTCGGGGAGAGGTAAAAGACGCTCTGGGCGGGTCAGCTATCTACTTTGCAATCTCGGCAAGCTATTTTTCGCCGGTAAATTTATGCGCTGTAGTGGGAAATGATTTCCCGGAGGAACATTTAAATTTATTAAAAAGTCGCTCTATTGACTTAGCGGGGCTGGAAATAAAGAAAGGAGATACTTTTCGGTGGAAGGCCCGCTACGGTGAAAATCTGAATGAAAGAGAAACGCTCTTACTCTGTCTCAATGTATTTAAGGATTTCCACCCCATTCTTCCTCGTGATTACCGCCTTTCTAAAACTGTATTTCTGGCAAATATTGATCCGGAACTTCATCTTAGCGTTCTCAGGCAACTTGACAGTCCGAAATTAGTTGTTGGCGATACGATGAATATATGGATTGAGAAAAAATTTCCCTCACTGCAAAGGACACTTTCTATGATGGACATCTTTATTGTGAATGATGAAGAGGCGAAGATGTTGACAGGAGAAGATGACCTCGTTGCCTCAGGAAGAAAACTTCTCTCGCTTGGGCCGCGCATTGCTGTCATTAAAAGAGGAGAATATGGGGCTGCTCTCTTTACTAAAAGTAGTTACTTTCCTGTCCCTGCTTATTCTATCAAGACCGTCTGTGACCCAACCGGGGCGGGAGATAGTTTTGCCGGTGGATTCCTTGGGTATCTGGAGCAATGTGGCAGTTTGAGTGAAAATGCATTACGAAATGCCCTCGTTTACGGTTCTGTGATGGCGTCTTTTACCATTGAGGGATTTAGCCTTGATTGCCTGAGAACAATTACCAATAACGATATTAAAAAAAGATACAAAGAGTTGTCTGGGAGAGTTAAGTGAAAATACCAAAGTGCATGAGCACGCAACATCCTGATAATGTATGTCCTCCGTTTTTTGCAGCGCACACCGAGCTTGGCGGGGAAGATGAAGTCCAGGAAGCATACTATGCATTTTCGCACTTAGGATGCGATGAACAGATGTGGGATTGCGAGGGCAAGGAAGTTGATAGTTTTGTGGTTAAAAAATTATTAACAAAATATGAATCATTTTTCAGGGAAAATAGACTGGGTAAGGACCTTTTTATAACCTTACGTGTTCCAAACCCAACCGTAGAGAAGGGAGAGGCAAAGATTTTACTGGAAACACTGGATAGCATCCCCAGGTCATTTGATGCCGCTAAGTTATTTTATCAAGATGATACCTCACCCATATTTGAAGTCATTTTGCCCATGACAGCTTCTTCTGAATGTATTGATAGGATTTATAGATATTATTGCGATTTTGTGGTGGGAAAGCAGCATAAATCATTTAGAGAGAAAGATATAACAATTGCTGAGTGGATTGGAGAATTCAAACCTGAGAAGATAAATGTTATCCCTCTTTTTGAAGATTGGGAGCACATGCTTGACGCTCACAACATAACCGGAGCGTACCTGCAGAATAAAAAAGTGGAATATCAGCGGGTCTTTCTGGCGAGGTCAGACCCGGCAATGAATTATGGACTTGTTAGCGCTGTTCTTTTAAATAAAATCGCTCTTCAGAAATTGCAAAAATTATCAGAAGAGATTGATGTCAAAATTTATCCTATTGTGGGAGTTGGCTCGGCTCCTTTCAGGGGTAATCTCAAACCGCAAACTGTGGAGAGAGTTACAAAAGAATATCCAAGCGCTCATACTTTTACCATTCAATCTGCGTTCAAATATGATAATCCGCCAGCAGAGGTCAGAGAAGCCATAAGGAAATTACAGGAGAGAAAAACGAGCCTGCCGCAGGAGATAGATGAAGAGAAATGCCTGAGGGTAATGAGGAAATATAGCGATGAGTATGTAAGTCAGATTGTAAAATTGGCGCCGATGATTAATAAAGTGGCAAAATACATTCCGGGAAGAAGAAAAAGAAAGCTGCACATAGGACTCTTTGGCTATTCACGCAGCATAGGAGGAATTACATTGCCAAGAGCGATAGCATTTACTGCTGCGCTTTACTCTATTGGACTTCCTCCGGAAATTTTAGGCTTGAATGCCTTAGATGATAACGATTTTCAATTTATCAAAGAGGTTTATGTGAACTTTGAAAACGATTTAAGAGATGCGATTGGGTATTTTAATCCAGACATTGCTTTCCTGCCGCAAAACCTTAAGGCAAGAGTTGTGGATTTTCTGGGTGATTTTCAACCAGATGAGGAGTATAGGGAAGTGACAAATTACATCGCAACCTCATTGAAAGAAGACAAAGCAAAAGAATTGGAAGAACATATCCTGAGAGCAGCAAGCTTGAGAAAATTTCTGGGCTAAGGGGTCGTATCAGAATAATGTTGACCATTTGTCAGGGGTGATTTTGGAGGTAAATAGTAATGAAAAGTTTAAAAAAATTTATTCGGGATGTGCCTGATTTTCCTAAAAAAGGTGTAATTTTTAAAGATATTACTACTTTACTTAAAGAGGGGAAAGTTTTTAAAGAAACAATTAATCTGTTAGCAGAGAAATTGAGAAAAAAGAAGATTGATAAAATTGTTTCCATGGAAGCACGTGGATTTATTTTTGGCGGGGCGCTTGCTTATAAACTTGGTTGTGGTTTTGTCCCGGTAAGAAAGAAAAATAAATTACCCTGGAAGAAAATTAATGTTACTTATGAATTAGAATATGGCACCGATACCCTGGAAATACATCAAGATGCAATTACGAAAGGGGAAAATATTTTAATTGTTGACGATGTTCTGGCTACCGGTGGAACTGTAAAAAGTGTGGTGGAATTGGTAGAAAAACTTGGTGGTAGGGTTATCGCTTGCACTTTTTTGATTGAACTTGCCTTTCTTCACGGTCGCGATAAACTAAAGAAGTATAAGATTTACTACTTAATGAAATATTAATAAAAGCGGTCAAGGTTCACGGTTCAAAAATTAACGATTGAAAATTGAAAATTGTTTATGTTCAATATATCTGCTCATAAGGAACGGAAGCTTGAAGAGCGCATGCAAAAATTGGGAGTTTCTGAAGAGGACTTAGAGGAGAAATTTATTCGCTCATCTGGTCCTGGAGGACAAAAGGTCAATAAGGCTTCAACCTGCGTGTTTCTTCGTCACCTACCAACTAATATTATAGTCAAATGTCAGATAGAACGCTCTCAATCTTTAAATCGCTTTCTTGCCCGGCGCAGACTTTTAGACCTTATTGAAAAATGGCAGGAAGGTTTTATACTTGAGGAAAAGCAGCGTATTGAGAAAATTCGCAGGCAGAAACGCAGACGTTCCCGCCGCGCAAAAGAAAAGATGCTTGAAGCTAAACACAAACAATCGGAAAAAAAGAAACTCAGGTCTCTGACTTTTTCCTTACTACTTTTCTCCTTACGACTTTCTTTTTTCCCTTACCCTTTTCCTTTTCTTTCTTGAGCTCTTCTTCTTTCCTTGTCTATTTCTTTTTTCTCTTTCTCTTTCTTGAATTTTTCTTCTCTCTTTTCTATTTCTTTTATCTCTTCTTCTTTCTTCTTGGCCGCTCTATCTTTCGCAGAAGCTATTCCTGCATAAGTGGCTATTGAGCCGCCGACCAGTAGAAGGAAAGGTATCGTGCCTTGCAATATGCCTACAAATTCACTCCACCAGCCAATTAATCCCCACAATCCAAACAGTAATGCTACTATTCCCCCAATTAACACCTTCATTTTTTCTTTACCTCCTTTCTCATCTCAAGAGAAACCAGATTGTTTCTCTCAAAACTCCCTAATCCGTATCAAGATTCCACTTCTGCAAGTTGCAGGAGTCTTCTTGAAGTTCCAATACTCCAAATTATCCTTTATGTCAAGGTAAACCGATTTTTTTAATTTTAAAATCTGTCCTGCGTATGATATAACATTGAAAATATCGCTACGCAAAAGTTAGAAAGATGAAGATTTATGAATAAAGAAAAGATAAAATCCTACCTTTATTTGCATGCCATCCTGCCGCAACTTGAAGAGATATTAGAATTTGATGAAGAGGCAGGGGACATTGCGAAAAATTGGAACGCCTCTATTCGGCTTGGTGTAAAGAGTGGGCCCAGGGTCAGCCTGATTTTCAAAAACGGCAGATTGGGAATAAAAAGAGAAAAGGCGCCTATGCCAACAGTTGGACTATTTTTTCTCAAACACTCGTCTTTAAATAAGATGTTTGAAGGCAAGCAGATTATCCCGTTAGTTTGGAAAGGATTCTGGTGCCTCTCGCTGCTCAAGGGTTTCAGCAGGCTAACAAAAAAGATGGAGCGTTACCTGCGACCTGATGAAGAGTTTCTGAAGACGGAAGAAAACTTAAAATTTTATCTGAAAGTTACACTTTATACTCTCCTGTGGGGAATAAAGGTTGTGGGAGAGAACGATGGCAGCTTTAAAATTAAAAGAGCTAATGCCACCATCTCCCGATTTCCCTCTGGAGTTTTTCAGGTAGAGATACTGCCTGATGGACCTTGCGGGTATATTACGATGGCTGACGGGAAATTTCTGCCTTCCAAAGGAAAGCATCCTTCTCCCACTTCTACATTTCAGATAAAGAATGCGAGCATTGCCTATAAAATGTTTCAGGGAGAGATTGACTTTATGGTGGGACTGGGGACAATGGACTTAAGAATAGTCGGGCTTGTATCATTCGCTGAAGCGATGAGCATAATTATGGAGAAGCTGATGGAATATCTTCCCGGGGAGGATAAATGAAAGCATATAAATTTGATAGGTCAATTGAGCTTTTCAAAAGAGCAGGAAATGTAATACCGGGGGGAATTTACGGTCAGAGACATCCTGGATTTATGGTTCCGGGGCATTTTCCTTACTTTGCAGCAAGGGGAGAAGGGTGTCGGTTCTGGGATGTTGATGGACAGGAATACATTGATTATATGTGCGGGTTCGGGCCAATAATTTTAGGATATAATTATCCAAAAATTAAAGAGGTGGTTAATAAAGAAAAAGCCCTGGGAGATTGCTTTGACCTATCTACCGAAAAGATGGTAGAGCTTGCAGAATATCTGGTATCTCTGGTGTCTGTGGCAGAGTGGGCAGTCTTTGGCAAAAATGGCTCTGATGTTACAACATATGCCACTCAAATTGCCAGGGAACACACCGGAAAGAAGAAAATTATTATGGTTCAGAGTGAATATCATGGCTCTCACCCCTGGTGCAGCCCCGGATATGGAGGAATAATTGAAGAAGATAAAGCGAACACTTTGATATTTAAGTGGAATGATACGGAAGGATTTTTAGAATTGGTGGATAAATACAGAGGAGAGATTGCCGGAGTTATTATGACTCCTTACCATCATCCAGTTTATGCTGACCATGAATTCCCCAAAGACGGGTTCTGGGAAATTATTCAGAGCACCTGTAATAAGGAAAGCATTGTGTTAATTCTTGATGATATAAGGGCAGGATTCAGATTGCATCTGAGGGGTTCTAATGAATACTTTGGATTTAAGCCTGATTCGATTACTTTTTGCAAGGCAATGGCAAACGGACATCCGATTTCTGCTTGTGTGGGCAGAGATGAACTAAGGAAGGTAGCTTCCAGGATTTTCTTCACTGGAACTTTTTATTTTTCCCGGGCGCCGATGGCGGCAGCGATTGCTACCATAGAAGAGTTGAAAGCAATTGATGGAATAAATTATATGTTTAAGATAGGGAAAATGCTTCAGGATGGATTAGGGCAGCTTGCAGAGAGTCATAATCTAAAAGTCTCCATTACCGGCCCACCGTCAATCCCGTTTATGAGATTTAAAAATGAAGATAATTTCATTCGCAGTCAACTTTTCTGTTCCGAGTGCGCAAAGAGAGGAGTGTTTCTTCATCCGCATCACAACTGGTTTATCTCTTGCGCTCACACAGAGGATGACATAAAAAAAACTCTGGAGGTAGCAGATGCCGCTTTCAGGGCAGTAAAGAGGAAATTTGGCAAGTAGAACGCATTGACTAATAGTCAGGGAGGAAAAATGCCAATAACGGATCAGGAAATTAAAGAATTGGAAGAGAAAGCGCACCAAGTAAGGAAAGACATTATTGATATTACCGGATGGGCAGGTGGAGCTCATGTTGGCGGCGCTTTGAGCGTGGTAGAGATACTTGTAATTCTTTATTTTAAATATCTTAATATTGAACCAAATAACCCTGAACTGGAAAACAGGGACAGGGTTGTGTTAAGCAAGGGTCACGCTGGAGTGTGTCATGCAGCCATCTTAGCGCGCAAAGGATATTTTGACTTTGAACTCTTGAGGGAATTTAATCATTTTAAGTCTTCGTTTGGTATGCACCTTGATAGTCTTAAAGTGAAAGGAGTTGATGTGTCAACCGGGTCATTGGGGCATGGTCTTCCAATATCTGTTGGCTTGGCTCTTGGCGCCAGGGTGCAGAAGAAATCATGGCTTACTTATTGTGTACTTGGAGATGGTGAATGCAATGAGGGGTCAAACTGGGAGGCGGCAATGTCAGCCCATCACTTTAAAGTTACCAATATGGTTACTTTTGTAGACAGGAATAAATTGATGATTGATGGCCCGACAGAAGAGATTATGGGGCTTGAGCCATTTGCAGACAAGTGGAAAGCCTTTGGATGGCTCGTCAGGGAAATCAATGGGCATAGCTTCCAGGAGATTGCTGAGGCAATTGAATATGCCCGAAGTGAAAATAGCGCCCCGGTAATGATTATCGCAAACACGGTAAAAGGGAAAGGGGTTGACTTCATGGAAAATGAGGTGAAGTGGCATTATGGGGGCCTTGATACAGACCTCATTGAAAAAGCAAAACAATCAATAGACAGAATGTATAAAGGTTGAAGGCTGTAGGCTGTAGGCTATTAGAGAGGCACAAAGGCACAAAGGCACAGAGGCACATAGAAATGACAAATCTCAGATTCTGACTTCTGAATTCTGGCTTCTGACTTCTGAATTCTGAATTCTGGCTCCTGGCTCCTGAATTCTGAATTCTGGCTCCTGTTTAAGATAGGGAGGTTACTTATGAGAGAAGGTTTAACCTGGACGGTATATGACGCCGATGCTTTGACTTTAGCTGAAGTGTACGGCGAGGTTCTCTGTCAGTTAGGAGAACGATATCTAAATATTGTCGGTCTATCCGCAGACCTTGCGAAATCAACTAAAATCAGCAAATTTGGCGATAAGTTTCCCGAAAGATTCTTTAATGTCGGTATCGCCGAGCAGAATATGTTCGGCATAGCAGCAGGACTTGCGAAGTCCGGGCTTATTCCCTTTGTGTCAACCATGGCGGCATTTATTTCAATGAGGGCTGCCGAGCAGGTTAGAACCGACATTTGTTATCAGAACCTGAATGTCAAAATAATTGCAACTCACGCCGGAACGGCATTCGGGCAGGCTGGCTCAACCCATCACTGTACCGAAGACCTTGCAATTATGAGGTCTTTTGCGAACATGACCGTCGTCGTGCCTGCTGACGGAATAGAAACAGGCAATGTAGTCGCCGCATCTGTTGAGCATCCGGGTCCTGTATACATCAGGATTGGCAGAGGATTTGAGCCAACTTTTTATGAAAACGCCGATTATGGTTTCCAGATTGGCAAGTCAGTTGAGGTGAAGGAAGGAGCCGACATTACCCTCATTTGCTGCGGAATTACGGTGCGGCAGGCAGTTGAGGCGGCAAAACTTCTTCAGGAGCAAGACGGCTTAAGCGTCCGAGTGCTGAATATGCATACAATCAAGCCGCTTGACGAAGACGCCGTGCTCAGGGCAATAGAGGAAACACGAAGAATAATAACCTTTGAGGACCACAATATTTATTGTGGTCTTGGCAGTGCTGTTGCTGATGTAATAGCTGCAAGCGGAAAGGGTTGCGCTTTTAGTAAAGTGGGCATTCCTGATTGTTATTCCCTTGTCGGTTATCCTGAAGATCTCTATTCTCACTACAAACTTGATACTGATGGTATTATTGAGAAGGCAAGAGAGGTTATGGGCAAAGAATTTGAAGAAGATGAAGACTGGGAAGATGAGATATAATATGGCTACCGAAAAAGATTTAATTACTTCAAGAATAATTTTAAGGGCTATCCTGCCGGTGATGAAGGTAGTGCTTGAAGATGTCCCGAGCATGAAAAAGAAATTCAAAGGGGTCAGTGCCAGGGTGCTCTTTCATACTACCGAAGATGGCAAAGACATCGGAGCCTGTACTGGTATTCAATGATGGCGATTTTCGGGTAGACCCGGGCATCTGCGATAACCCAACCATTACTTTTACTTTTAAGAGTGCAGCAAAAATGAACGCCTTCTTTACCGGAAAGATGGTGATGCCAAAGATTAAGGGAATAATGAAAGTTGGTCTTTTCTTAAAGGTATTCAGACTGATTTTAAGCCTGAAGATACTTATGCCAAATGCAAGACCCAAGGATTCTGAAAAGAAAAGGCTTAAGGTAAAAATGGCATTTTATATGATTATCAGCGCTTTAAGTCAGTATAACAAAGGCGGGGACCCTGAAATGGTCAGGTGGACGAAGAAGCAGCCCGAGAGGATATATCAAATTTCGGTCGAAGAAGGCATCGCGGCATATCTTAGGGTAAGAGCCGGCAGGACAAAAGCAGGCCGCGGGGTCTATGCAAAAAGACGCCCATTCGTGCGTCTCAATTTCAATGGAGTTGACGGCGCATTTCCCGTAATAATGAAAGATGTCGGCATGATTGAGGCTGTTAAAAAAGGATATCTGAGAATAGAAGGTTCTCCGGAGTACGGTGGAAACCTGAGTGATTTCATGACGCGGATTCAGGCATTAGTAACATAATTTCATATTAGAATTACTCCTGGGCGCAGTGAACCATCTGCTTTTCCATTTCCCAGAACTTGTGCGCCGTTTATAAACACAAATTCTATCCCTGTAGGGGGCTCGGCTGGCTGCTCTACCGTTGTATTGTCTCTTATCGTATTCCAGTCAAAAACAGTAATATCAGCTGCCAGACCTTCTTTTAATGTGCCTCGGTCTTTGATGCCAACCCTTGATGCACAAGCCCCTGTCATCTTATGAATTGTCTCTTCAAGAGAAAGCAGCTTTTTATCCCTCGCAAGTTGCAAAAACCTCGGGAAAGTGCCAAAAGCGCCAGGATTTTGCTGCCCCTCGGGCTCTGACCATGCATCAGTCATAAAAAGAGACGCCGGGTGTTTCATGAGAGCCTCAATAATCTTCTGATTGCTGTGCTTGTGCATAAGAACTTTAACTCCGCGATTGCCCCTTTTAATAAAATCAATGAAGTTTTCAAACGGTGATAACCCGCGCTTACTCGCTATATCGCTAAGAAACATTCCATTATACTCATTTAATTCAGGGTGGTTCGCATAAGTTACCTGCATTTCTCCATACCCGAAACCCAGAAGCCTTTGTGCGAACATCATTTCAAACCTGAGTCTGCGCAACGCCAAGCTGTTATTATACACCTCAGGCGCTCTGACAATAAACCACTCTGGCAAAACTACATACAGGAGAGATGCTCCGCCGTGATGTGCATAAGTATCAAATTTTATATCAATACCCTCAAGCATGGCTCTGTCAAAAAGCTCCAGCGCCTTCTCGTGTGTTCCCCATGTCCTGGTACCTACGAATATCAGATGAGAAAACTGAAGCCTTACTCCGGTATCACGCGCAAGGTCAATCATATCCTGAATTGCCTGCAAGTTATGCGATTTATTAAGACTTAGTGGATAGCTGCCTGATAATGCTGAAAGTGCCTTTGCATGAACTGTTATGATTTTATTTTTTCTTTTTACCAGCCTGGCAATCTCTCCTAACTCGTTCGTAGTGGCAAAGATACCAGGTTCATATTGTAAGCCCAAAGATACTCCTTTTGCCCCCTGGTCCATAGCTTCTTCAAGCAACCAGAGCAAATCCTTCATTTCATCAGCTCTCATGGGGTCGGGCTTAAGTGCTTTTATGGAACCCCGGGTTGTATTATAGCCCGCGAAGTTTGAGAGATTATGGCTTATGCCTTCGCGCGAGAGATGTTTGAAATATTCCTCAATAGAGTCCCATGGCAGCTTATCAAGCCCTGCCCTGAAGAATCTAAAGAGAGTATGCTCAATCTCGCCCTTATGTGGGCTATCTTTTTTGAAGCCTGCGGGAGCAAAGCCACAGTTTCCTCCTATGAAGGTGGTTATCCCCTGAGAGGTAAATGGCGATGTGAATTTATTATGTTCTTTTGACGGAAGAAACCAGTCTTGATGTGAGTGTATATCAATGAAGCCAGGAGCAATAACTTTGCCTGTGCAATCTATTATTTCACCGTCTACATCAATTGCTTGCCGGGAAATTTCTTCAATATTGGGCCCATTAATGAGGACATTGCCGGTCATCCCCTTTTGCCCTGTCCCGTCAACAACAAGCCCATTCTTCAACAGGGTATAAGAAGTTTGCTTGTAGGATTTCCGCATTTTCAGTCCCTTCTTATTAAGGAAATAGGATGGCGCTATAAACAAAAAGTCAAGTCTTATTTAATCTAAATATTCTTCTACCGCTCCTCTTATAACCTTTGGAAGAACGCAAAGTCTTTTAATTTTTTCAATGTACCTGTCTTTAGTTGCTATATCCTTAGATTTTGTATATTGCAGTATCTTATATTGCAACATCTTAAGAATATTTGAAGCCTGGTATTTTGTAAGTATTTCAATTATTGCCTCATTATAGGAAATGTTCTCTTTTATTTTGTAACCTGATATGATAACCTGCACATTCTCATCAGGCTCAATATTCTTAAGTTCAACTGATAGACAATTATCTGTATTAAAATTTATTTCCTCTATTATCTTGTCATTAATTCTCACTTCAACTTTTTCAGCGCTAACAATATCCTTAAATAACAATTTATACTGTCGATTTTTAGGTATTACTTCCTTAACACCTTCTACTTTACTTATGTTAAATATTATATCATTATTTTCTTCAACGCTAAATGTTGTCTTGGCATACTTGCCATCTATGTACTTATTATCATAACCATTATCTTCATAGAGCACAAAAGATGAGTTTCCACGATAAATATGCAGGGTCATCTTTTCAGGATTGGAGCAATCATTACCAATATTATCTGATATAGGTATAATAGCACCTTCTTTGGCAAGCACAGGTATTGTATTTAAGCCTCGGAACATCCTGACCCATTTGTTGCCCTTATAAATCTGAGCGGTAAAAAAGTCTGTCCAACGACCTTCAGGTAACCATACATCCGAATATGCCATCTTCAGCCTTTTGTTGATTTTTCTAATAATAGGACAGACAATAAACTCAGAGCCAAAGGAATACTGCTCGGTTGCCAAATAAGCTCTTTTGTCTTCTGGATGAGCATAATACATAGGCTCTACCAGCGCAATGCTATCGTTATAGGTTCTATAGTTCATTGAATAGATATAAGGCAACAGCCTGTGTCTCAATCTCAATTGCTCTTTAGTGAATGCTTCAACGTCTTTGCTGTAATTCCAGGGTTCTTTGCCCTGTAAGTCGTGGCTGGTAGAATGCAATCTCAGAATTGGAGAAAACACGCCATATTGCACCCACCTTAAATAGAGCTCATCATCCTTTATGCCAAGGCAATGACCACCTATATCATGGCTCCACCAGGCATAACCGATATTGGTAGCAGTAGCAGTAAAATATATTTGGAACTTTAATGTGCCCCAGCTTACTACGGTGTCACCACTAAAGCCTATAGGATAACGATGACTTCCGGCACCTGCATACCGGGACAGTATAAGGGGTCTTTTATCTTCTTTTCTGTTATCCAGAAAATGATAGTGATTTAGCGCCCACAAAGGATCTAAGCCTTTGGTTTTGGATTTCTCTCCTTGTTGCCAGTCTATCCACCAAAAATCAACGCCTTCTGTTTCGTATGGATGATGTAAAATTTTGAAGTACGCATTTATAAATTTTGGATCTGTAATGTCAAATTTAATATCTTCTTTGCTGCCTGGATCAATACCCATCTCTAATGCCATTTCTTTATACATATCTTCATAGGGCCTAACCCCATCTACAGGGTGAAGATTTAAGGTAACTTTAAGATTGTGTTCTTGCAACCACTTTAGGAACGCCTTATAATCAGGAAATAAATCCGTATTCCAACTATAACCTGTCCAGCCCACAGACAGGACTCCAGGCAAGATGAGGCGCCCGCGTCTGTAGTTGGTGCCAAATTTCTCATTGACATTTACCCAGTGCCAATCCATATCAACTACTGCAACAGTAATCGGAATATCTTCTTTGATAAATCTTTTCATCAAGTCAATATATTCTTCCTGGGAGTAAGCCTTATATCTGCTCCACCAGTTAGATAAGGCGTAGCGAGGAATGAGTGGGGTTTTGCCTGTAAGTCTAAAAAAGTTTTTCAGGCATTTGCGGAAATTATTTCCATAGGCAAAGATATATATATCATTGCTTTTAGCCTCTCTGGAACTGATCATTCCGTCATTATCAAGAATCAGCGATTTGCTATCGTCATATACGGAAACACCGTTTAATGACATAATGCCATTTTTTAGCCTTTTCTTTAGATAAAACACATCTAACGTCCTTATTGTACCTTTTAAGTTGTAGTTATTGTTACACTTTATTTTCCTGTTAGAATCATTAAACTTAATATATTTTGCTTTTAATGATTTTGTATCGAAAAACAACGTAACTTTATCGGTGGTTATTTGAAGATTATTTTTCATCTCCTTAGCTGTATACTCTGGATTATCGAAGTTTCTAAACCATACGACTTGCGTTGCCTTATCAAGAAAATTATTTTCAATTGATACTTCTATTCTGAATAATTCTGAAGTCAATACAGTTATTCTGTAACCCTTTCCCTGTATACATTGCTTTTCGCTGCATTCAGGTTCTGTTGTGGCAATAAGGTTTTCTTCAAGCTTAATCATAATATCCTCATCAATACCTATACATAACGACATTAATCACAACAAAGCACGTCATTTCCTGATTATACTACATTCTGCTGTCACATGTTAAGTTTTTTAAGGGGTCGTGTCAAAATAATGCTGATTATTTATTTGGACTTTTGATTCGGATTGCTGTATCCTTGAACCTCCGCGGAGTAAGGGGGTAGGATTTATTTAGAACAATAAAGGAGATTTTTAAATGAAACATTATATTCGGTGGTGTATTCCAACTTTGCTGATGGTGGCATTTTCGGGCTCGGCTGCGGTTTACCCGGTTTGTCCTCCCCCGCCTGTCCCTGGCGTCTTTGTTGATGACCTGGGAAGAACAGTAGATATTGAAGAAGTGCCGCAGAGGATTGTTTCCCTTGCCCCGAGTAATACCGAAATCCTCTTTGCCTTAGGTCTTGGGAATAAGGTAGTCGGGGTTACTGAATTTTGTAATTATCCGGAGACAGCACTGGATATAGAAAAGGTAGGTGGCTGGCTCCCCTTCGACCTGGAGAGGGTGGTCGCTCTTGAGCCAGACCTGGTACTGGCCGCCGCCCTTCACGAACGGAAAGGAATCCCAGCACTGGAGAGAGTTGATATAACTGTCTTTGCTCTGGTGCCGAAGACCCTAAATGAAGTGCTATCCAACATTACCTTAGTTGGGGAAATCACCGGCAAGAGCGAGAAGGCTATCCGGCTGGTTACCGATCTGGAGGATCGGATTAGAGCCATAACCGAGAAAACCATGACTCTGACTGATGAGCAAAGACCACGGGTTCTATATATAGTCTGGCACGACCCGCTGTTGGTGGCTGGCTCAGGAACCTTTGCTGATGATTTGATCAACAAAGCCGGGGGAAAAAACATTGCTTATGACCTTACTCAATGGGCAGGTATTGATTTAGAAACGGTTATTGCCAGGAATCCTCAGTTAATTATCGCCCCTCATCGCGCTGCCGGAGTGAAGGATAAACTCAGATTAGGGTTAGGGGTTACTGATGCGTTCCGGGAAAACAGGGTATATCTGGTTGAGGAGGACCTATTTGATAGACCTGGACCGAGGCTGGTTGA
This sequence comes from candidate division NPL-UPA2 bacterium Unc8, assembly GCA_003574845.1. Classification (GTDB taxonomy): domain Bacteria; phylum NPL-UPA2; class NPL-UPA2; order NPL-UPA2; family NPL-UPA2; genus NPL-UPA2. The sequence goes on along the minus strand of NDHY01000004.1, from coordinate 31,235 downwards.
TGCCCTGGAGGAGTTAACAAAGTTTATTCACCCTGAACTTTTCGGTGAATAGAGAGGAACTATAATGATACCACTGGTCAGAGCTACCCATGCCTACCACTTGCGGTGGCGAAGCCGACTATATGGCATAGCCGGGCTTGCCTTACTCCTGGGAGTGATAATGGTTGTAGCTACGGCGGTGGGAAGCACCCACATCCCTCTCAACACCATATGGGGGATATTGCTTTCCCGGCTGCCTCTTATAGATATCATCCCCGCCTGGTCGGCAGCGGCGGAGACAATTATTATTGATATTCGCCTTCCCCGGGTACTACTGGCAGGATTGGTCGGAGCTGCTCTGGCAATAGCCGGGGCTACATACCAGGGACTCTTCCGTAACCCACTGGCTGACCCTTATCTCATCGGTGTCGCTCAAGGAGCAGCGTTGGGGGCAGTCATTGGCTTTTTACTTCCGTTCACCTGGCACGGTATGGGTTTCGGGATTATCCCCCTACTTGCCTTCACCGGGGCACTGGTTAGCACTACTATTGTCTATGGTTTGGCTCGGGTAGGCAAAACCCTGCCCGTGACTACTCTTATTTTAGCCGGTGTGGCTTTAGGCGCGCTTTTAGGGTCAATCATTTCCTATCTCATCATTTTCAGCGGGGAGAAAATGCACGGCATTATATTTTGGCTAATGGGCAGTTTCTCCTTGAGCCAGTGGTCAGAGGTAAAGATTGTTCTGCCTTATGTGGTGGTGGGGATAGTCATCATCTTGCTTTATGCTCGTCCACTTAATATAATGCAGCTTGGCGAGGAGCAGGCTCAGCAGTTAGGAATCAATGTGGAAAGACTCAAGCTCGTTCTCCTGGTCGCAGCCACTTTAATTACGGCTGCCGCCGTCTCTTTTGTCGGCATCATCGGCTTTGTCGGCATCATCATTCCTCATGCCGTGCGTCTAATTTGGGGTGCTGACCACCGTTTCCTACTACCCCTGTCTGTTCTCACCGGTGCCATCTTTCTAATCCTAACCGACCTAATCGCGCGCACCGCTCTGGCTCCTACCGAGATACCGATAGGGGTAATCACTGCTCTCTGTGGAGCACCCTTCTTCCTTTACTTATTGCGGCGCAAGAGAAAAATACTTTTCTGACCCTCCAATGATTAAGATAGAAATGCAGGATGTCTGCTTTGGCTATGGTCGTAAGGTAGTGTTGAAAGAGATGACCTTTCAGGTGAGGCCGGGAGAGATGGTAGGGCTTATCGGACCAAATGGCTGTGGTAAGTCGACCATTATCCGGACTTTAAGTCGCATTATCTCTCCCCATTCAGGGAAAATACTTCTGGATGGAAAAAATGTAAGGGAGATACCAAGGCAGGATTTGGCTCGTTTGCTTGGTGTCGTCCCTCAGATGCCTCTCCTGCCCAGCGCCTTTACCGCCTTTGAGATAGTGCTTATGGGCAGAAATCCCCACCTCAGCCCTTTTCAGTATGAAGGACCCAGAGAACTAACTATCGCCTGGCAAGCTATGGAAAGGACGGCAACTCACTCTCTTGCTGAGCGAAGAGTGAGCGAACTTTCCGGTGGGGAAATACAGTGTCTACTCATTGCTCGTGTTCTGGCTCAAGAGCCAAAGGCGATTCTTCTGGATGAGCCGACCGCAAATCTGGATATCGGCCGTCAGATTGAAATCCTTGACCTGATTAAGAACCTTTGCCGGGAGAATAATCTAACAGTTTTGGCTGCCCTTCATGACCTGAACCTTGCCTCACAATACTGCGATCGATTAGTCCTGATAAATAACGGGCGAGTTCATGCTGAGGGGACACCTAAGGAGGTTATCACTGCTCGCAATATCAAGGAGGTCTATGGAGCTGAGGACTGTGTCTATCTCCACCCGGTTGATGGTCTTCCCTGTGTCCTGCTCAATGCCGGCAATAGTAAATCAATCAGGACCAAAGAGGAAATAGCTTGAGCTACAGACCCTAAGACTAATCTAAGTGGCATTTGGTGGAGCCAGTTCATGGGCACAAAGCAGCGGTTTATCAACTAAAATATGTTTAGTAGTGCCGTCAGTAATTACTCTCCCTTTGTCAAGAACGATAGTCCGCTGGCACAGGACTCGCACCAACTCCAGGTCATGAGTGGCAATTATTTTAGTTATTGACAACCCTCTCAGTAATTCAATTAAAGACCACTTACTCCCCGGGTCAAGATTTGCCGTTGGCTCATCAATCACCAGGATTTCCGGGGTCATAGCCAGGACGGTAGCTATAGCAATCCGTTTCTTCTCACCAACACCAAGATGATGAGGTGAGCGCGGCTCATAACCAGTCATCCCCACCCAATCCAGGGCCCTGGCTACACATTGCCGAACCTCAGCCTCAGAATAACCCATATTGAGCGGACCAAAGGCAACATCATCAAAGACGGTGGGCATAAAAAGCTGGTCATTCGGGTCTTGAAAAACAAGCCCGACACTTCTCCTTATCCCTTTTATATTCTCCTTTCTTATTTCCTTTCCTAATATCTCTACATTTCCATTCTTGCTCATAAAAATGCCGTTTAGATGTAATAAAAGTGTAGTTTTTCCTGCCCCATTCGGACCTATTACACCAACGGATTCTCCTCTAATTATATCAAGTGAAATTCCACGCAGCCCGGGTGTTCCGTCAGGATAGGTATGGCTAAGATTTGTAATACTTATCGCTCTTTCACTCATCTGAATAACCCTCAAAACACATTTAATGCGATTGCTATCGCTATTAAAATGGCAGCTTTAAGAATATCTCCTCCTCCAATTTTGAACTCAACCAAAGTCCCGAGATTTCCTTCGTATCCTCGGGAAACCATAGCATTGTAAACCCTCTCCGCTCTTTCAAGGGTTCTAACCAACAGCATCCCTATCAACCTGCCCGTTGCCCTCAGCGTGCGTCCATTCATTCCTCCGGTAAATCCTCTTGAAGTAAGTGCTCTGAACATTCTTTGAACTTCTTCAATAAAGACAAAAATGTATCTATAGGTAAAAATTAGCATTTGAACCAGCTTGTTAGGGACTTTAAGCTTTCCTAAAGCCTTTATCGCAACATCAAACCTCATAGTGCCTATCAGGGGGAATATAAGAATAACTGCGGCAAGTGCCCTGACTGCTATCAAGCAGGCATGCTCAATTCCACCTGAGGTAACAGTCAGGAAGTAAAACCTTGCTATCTCATCTCCTTGATGATAGGTAAACAGAATGAGCACACAGAGAGGGAAGATAAATATGCTAACTCGTGCTAAGTGCTTTAGCACAAAGCCAAAAGGTATCCTGGATATAAAAACCAGAAAGAGAGCGACAGCTAACCCAACCATAGCCATCATCAAGTCAGTGATGAGCACCACCGAGAAGATCAGACCAAGGATAGCGACCAGCTTGGCCCGCGGGTCCCAGCGGTGGATCGGGGAGGTAAGTCCGGCATATCTGTCGATTTGAGGATACTCTACCATTTTTTAATACCTGTGGACTAACTCTCCTCACAAATCCAGCAAAAGCACCCACAACTATAGCCTCAATTGCTATTAACGGAAGATGCGCTACAACGACGAACGGAATCACATCTTTAAGGTGCTCACCGGTAACGAGCAAACTCAAGGAGAGAAGCAGTATGCCCAGAGCTACAGCCATTCCACCGGCTAAACCACCGAATATTCCATGTTTTCCTCTGATATTAGTCCTGGTTCCGAGGAGAAAAAGCCCATAGACTGCCAGTGCCGGAAGTCCCAGATTAATGGTGTTTATCCCTATGGTAGTTATACCTCCGTGCTGGAAAAGAAGGGCTTGCAGGATTAAGGCGACGAGAACAGCCGGAAAAGCAAGCAGTCCGAGGGTTATTCCGGCTAAGCCGGTCAATACCAGATGAACGCTTGTTGGACCTATCGGTATATGGATTAATGAAGCCACAAAGAGAGCCGCGGTAATTATCGAGAGTTTCGGCAGTTCGCTGGTGTCCGTTTTCCTGGCTAAGACATAAGCGGTTAATGCCACGGTAATCACATATCCAGATATCCAGACTTGAGGCGATAACACGCCATCTGAAATGTGCATCAGCCGCCCCTCCTATTGAAGAACAGAGCGGTGCCGATAAATCCCCAGATGACACACCCCGCCATCACTGCCAACTGGAGCCGGGTATAACCGGTGCTGCCCGCCCTCGCCATACCCTCACCGACAAAAGCTTCGAAAATCTTCTTCAGATTAAGCTTCATAGAGGTTAAAGCATCCTCAAGCCCATGCATAGCGATATGAATATCCCCAGCTGCCTTTTTGGTCTCCTCAATTGCCCTGATCTCTTCTTTTTCCAGAAGCACATGTGCTATTTTATGCGGTGCTTTCTCAGGATAGGGAAGCTCCATAAGGGAGATGAACCTTTTTTCCTGCATTATTTTTATAGAAGCCTTTCTTAGGGCTTCAAGTCCCCCAGCTGCATAAAGGATTTCCTTCTTATGCGTCTGGGGGTTTTCTTTATACCTGTCAAGCTCCTCTATAACCTTTTCCATATAAGGCATAAGGTATTTAAGCCCGTGGCTGCTCAGGTGAATCGTCTCTGCCATATCCCTTATCTCCTGAGGGAGGGTTTCCTCAGAGACAATTACATCGGATTGCGGATGGATGACATTCACAGCTTTTTTAAAAGCTTCCATATCCCTTTTAATTCCATCTATATCACTTCTGACCGCTTCTACATCTACCTTTGGCTCTGCGGGAGGTGGACACCCCAAGAGCTCAACCGTAGCCGTAGCCAGAAAAACTAACGTCAGGAAAACTAACGTCAAGAAAACCTTCAATACCACTTTCATTTTTTCCTCCCTTTCTTAATAAGGATATAATTACAACTGGTTGCACAACGCCACCAATTCAGGAGTCAGAAGTCAGCAAGTTGCTGGAAGCCTATACTTCTTCTATTCTGAATTCTGGCTTCTGGATTCTGGCTTCTGCTTTTAGCGATTAAATGCATCTGCAATTATTTGCAATAACAAAGCAAAAAAATTAAGAGCCTAATGCTTCTTTACTATTTTAGAATAATTATACAACACTTTTTAAAATAATGCAATCTTTATCGCAACAATATGCAGTGACACAATAAAAAAAATTATTTACCGCAATTTACACAGCGACCAAAAATAGCCAGGTGTCTCAGGTCGGCGCTAAATTTATATTCTCGGAGCAAAGCGCTCTTGAGAGAGGACATCAGCGACTCATCAAGGGCGATTATAGCTCCACATTGCTGGCAAACGAGGTGATGATGATGCCCTTTCGCTGCGGGATGATATCTAACTCTACCTCCCCCGAGGTCCGTCTCGGTTGTCAGCCCAAGTCGTTTTAATAGTTCCAGGGTGCGATAGACGGTTGAGATGTTAACATTAGGATATTTAACCGTCACCTGGGCGTAGATTTCCTCGGCACTAATATGGTCATCGCTATTTTCAATAGCCGACAAAATCATCATCCGCTGCGGTGTCAGCCGATAGCCTAATTCGCTTAACTTACTAACTATGTCGTGGGGCTGTTTCACTTAATCTTTTTCCTCCATCCTCTGAGCTCCATGGCCCTGGCTACTCTCTCTACTGCTATCATATGGGCTGCCACTCTCATATTGACCTTATGCTCAAGGGACATATTTAAAGTATTGTGAAGGGCTCTGGTCATCCTCTCATCAAGCCTCCGGTGAATCTCTTCCAATTCCCAGTAGAGCCCTGTAATATTCTGGACCCATTCAAAATAAGAAACAGTAACACCCCCTGCGTTGCAGAGAAAATCAGGAATCACAAATACACCGTTTTTATAAAGAATTCCGTCAGCATCAGGTGTTGTGGGACCATTGGCGGCCTCTGCTATAATCTTTGCCTTTATCCGAGGGGCATTCTCTTTTGTGATGACATTCTCCAACGCCGCCGGCCATAAGATATCAACATTGAGTTCCAGGAGATTCTCATTTGATATAAACTCTGTGCCTGGGAAATTAATAACTGAACCTACCTTTCTCTTATGCTCTACTACCGCCTTAGGATCAAAACCATTAGGGTCATAGATTCCACCTTTTGTATCAGACACAGCAACAATCTTACAGCCAAAAATTTCCTGGCTCAGGATAGCAGCATTCAATCCAGCATTTCCATATCCCTGAACCGCTACTGTAGCCCCTTTAGTATCGAGCTTCAAATGCCTGGCTGCCTCCCTTACCGTATACACCCCACCTCTGGCAGTAGCATCATCTCTACCCAGAGAACCTCCCACTTCTACAGGTTTGCCAGTAATTACACCAGGACAATAATAACCTATAAGTTTACTATATTCATCCATCATCCAGGCCATTATCTGAGGTGTAGTATAGACATCAGGGGCAGGAATATCAACCTTGGGACCGATGTATTTAAATATCATCCTTATGTAACCCCTGCTAAGTCTCTCTAATTCTCCAGAAGACATCTCCTTTGGATTACAGATTACCCCACCTTTTCCTCCACCAAAAGGAAGATTTAAAAGGGCGGTCTTCCATGTCATCCACGCAGCCAATGCTCTCACTGTATCAATGGTCTCATCAGGGTGGTATCTTATTCCGCCTTTACATGGTCCCCGGGCATCATTGTATTGGACCCTGAAGCCTTTGAATCTCTTAATCTTGCCACTATCCATCTTCACCGGGATAGTCACATGGTATTCCCTCATAGGCTTTCTTAAAAGTTGATGTATATGAGGAGTTAAACCTAACTTTTTGGCTGCCTCATCCAATTGGGCCTGAGCGATCTTGAAGGGATTCAGCTTTTTCTTCTGCATAATCTTACCTTTCGATTAAATATACTTAATCGTAAACCGATATACCCTTACTTTTCAAATATTTTTTTGCCTCTTTGATTGAAATCTCCCTGAAGTGGAAGATTGAAGCAGCTAAAACTGCTGATGCTTTACCTATTACAACAGCCTCATAAAGGTGCTCTAATTTGCCAGCGCCGCCTGAAGCAGTAACTGGAATGCGAACCGCTTCGGCTACTGCCCTGGTCATTTCTAAATCATATCCTTCTTTGGTGCCATCGGCATCCTTGCTGGTGAGTAAAATCTCTCCCGCGCCTAATTCTTCTACCCTCTTTGCCCAGTCAACAATTTCTATGCTCGTAGTTTCATTGCCACTCTTAACCACCACTTCAAGTCGGGGAAAGCCACTGCCCAATTGATTCTTCTTGCCATCGATAGCCACCACCAGCCGGTTCTTACCAAACTCCTTAGATGCTCTTCTTATAAGCTCAGGGTTCTTGACCGCGGCCGTGTTTATAGAGACCTTATTGACGCCAAGGTCAAGCAAAAGCTTCATATCCTCAATGTTACCTATGCCACCGCCCACGGCAAAGGGAATAGTAACTACATCAACAACCTTTCTCACCCACTCCAATCTAGTCTTTCTATTCTCCACTGTGGCGAAGATATCAAGGAAGACAAGTTCATCAGCACCCTCGCGGCAATAGGTAGCTGCTGCTTCTACCGGGTCTCGGGCATCCTTAAGATTTTCAAACTTTACCCCTTTAACTACTCTTCCATCCTTGACATCAAGGCAGGGGATAATCTTTATCTGCTTCATATTTTTCCTTATTATGAGGAGTAAGGCAGGTTACTGATGGAAGAAATTCCCTCCGGGGGAGGCAGATAATGTTTTATTTGCTGAACAGAGCCATCACTAATTACTTTTCTGATATACTTCTTCTTAATGATCGAGTGTTCTATCCACTGGTCATTCTCAATGATTGAGCCAAAGACATAGCTTGTTCCCTTAATGGTAACATTATCGCCAATTCTTGTTGGGTATTCATCGCCGCCGGTTATGTTAACGGATGATTCAATACGGCAATCCCTTCCAATGTGAGTATTCCCTTTGATGATATTGCCTTTGAGTATTTCCGTGTGGTCCCCTATTTTCATCACTTGTTCCGGATAAGTGCTCAAGGAAACATTTTCGCAAATGATTACTCCTTCCCCGAGCTTAATATTTCCGTTGAGAACACTATTTTTCTTAATGTGTATTCCTTTGTTCAGCTCTACTCCGTCGTAGAGGTAAACTCCTTTCTCAATGACAATGTCAAGTGGCCCTTTTTCTTTGTCCAGAGTCAGGATGCTTTCTACTACTGTGTCAGCAAGAAAAAAATCTTCTTTGTTCTCAATAGTGATGATATTTCCTATCTTGTTATATACTCGACTCCGGGCAATTCCCTCCATATCTCTAAGAGCGGACTTGTTGTTGAAAGCGAGGAGTGCGGTGTGGTCTGCCATCTTTAATGCTCCAACCGAAAGCTGGTGGCGATTGAATATTTTGATAAGCTCCGTTATGTAAAATTCTCCCTGAACGTTCTTTTTAGTTATCTCCGTTATATACTTCTTTACCAATTTGCCTCTGAAGGCATAAACCCCACTGTTAAATTCTCCTATGTTCAGAAGAGCGGAGCTGGTGAAGCAGTATTCTCTTCCATTAAATCTCGTTGTATAATCACTATCCAGAGCCAGTATGTCTTTGTATTCTATTATTTCAATAATTAATCCGTGGTTACTACCACTTGAATTTCCTGTGCGGTCCTTTTCAGGAACTCGCAATACCCGACCATAGTAATTGTTTTCTATTTTTTCTTCATAGATGCCGGTCAGAACTAACATATCCGGATGAGAGCGTTCAAACTCTTCTTTAAATTTTCTGACTATCTCTGTTGTTATCAGTCCCATATCTCCTGGAAAGACATAGATGTTTCCATTGTATTCTTTGCCTCCAAAAGTATTCAGGGCTATTTGTAAGGCGTGCCCCGTTCCTTTCTGTTCTTCCTGGTAGGCAAATGTTATGCCATCTCTCTTCCCGATTTGCCCTGCAACCTCATCACCCTTTATTCCCACTACCACTATCCTGCTGTTGCCCAGCACATCACCAACTGTATCAACTACTCGGCAGATAGTGGGAATGTTCCATATCTTGTGAAGCATCTTGGGAATCTCGGACTTAATTCTCTTTCCATGCCCGGCAGCAAGAATAATAGAGACATCCTCTGAAGTGACTCTCATTTCCGAGCTCAGTCCCTTGATTGTCCGCAGTATTTGTTGCTTTTGATTATTCATTTCAAGATTCTGGGGCTCAATCCCACTCCGATTCCTGATTTTCAGGAGTAGCCTATCATAGAAAAGAAGTCGTTGTCAAAAGTCTTTCAGGAGCTTTTGAGCAAGTCTCACATTTTTTTTAGCGGCATCTTCCATTTTTTGGATAGCTTCTCTTCCTTTTTCTCCGCGTTGCCTTCGTTCTTCCGGGTTATTGAGGAGCACCATCGCCTCTCTTACAAGGGAAGCTGCTCCCTTGACCTCTATCCCTGCTCCAGCCCCTCCCAAAAGCTCTCTCTCTACAAGAAAGTCCTCCATTGAAGGACCATAAAAAACAACCTTTCCCCAGCAAGCAGGCTCAAGTATGTTTTGACCACCTTTTTTAACCAGACTTCCTCCACAGAAAATAATCGTTCCCAGGCTATAAACATAAAAAAGTTCTCCAATTACATCCAGAATAATTATTGGAGATTTTCTCCGGGTATGCTGCAGGCTGCTACGATGAATAAAGTCAGAAAGTCCTTCGCTGCGGAGTGCCTTCTCAACCGATGCCACTCTTTTAATATGTCTGGGGGCAATAATAAAAATCAGATGTGGAAACTCCTTAAGCAAATTTTTATATGCTTTAATGATAATCTTTTCCTCTCCATCGTGAGTGCTGGCAGCAAGAAAGACTGCCTCATAAGGCTCTATTTGTAAAAGCTTTCTTATTTCTGCTTTGAATCCCGGATTTGCCCGAGAAATCAAAGTATCATACTTTGAGTTACCACTTATAAATACTTTCTCTGGCTCTGCCCCTATTGATTTAATTCTTTCGGCGTCTATCTTTGAAATCATACTCATTGCATCAAAGTTGCCAAGCACCTTTTTCCAGAGAAAGCGCGTGCGTCGGTAGCGATTGAATGACCTTGCAGAGATTCTCCCATTTGCAAGCATCGTTTTAATTCCCATTTTTCTGGCGATGCTTAAAAAATTTGGCCAGATTTCTGTCTCTATAGTAATAAAAAGATGAGGGCGGAGAATTCTTAAAACGCGCCGGACAACCCAGGGGAAATCAAGTGGAAAGTAGATGTAGCCATCTACTTCTTTAATAGTTTGCTCTGCCGTTTTCCGACCCGTTTCTGTTCCCGTAGAAAGGATAATAGAGGCAGAAGGATAAGTCTCTCTTAGCAATTTGACGATTGAGCCGGCGGCGACAACCTCCCCTACTGATACTGCATTTACCCAGATACGGGGTGTTCCCTCTATCTTGGAAACAGATAGAGGAAGAAGGCCTAACTTTTCCTTGAGAATTTGCTGTTTTTCCTTATTCATTTACGTATTTAAGAACTAATTCAAAAGTTAAAAGTCAAAAGTGCAAGTTAAAAGTTTATGCCTTTCAGAAAACTATTTTACCGACGATCCGAAAATGCTGACCCCTGAATCCTGAACCCTTTTATCTTTACTTATCGGCAGTGTTTGTAATAACATGACAAACTTATAGTAAACATTTAGTGGGCTTGTGGCATCAATAGGCTTGAACCGTTGTTCATTTCTCAAATGGGTATTTGAGGAACACGAAAAAACCAATAAGAGGTATGAGCCCTGCCGCCGGCCCGGCCAGTATAATCCCGAGTGGCTCTGCTGCGGTTTTGCCAAAATGATGCAGCAACAGAGTTAGAATTAAAGCGGAAATACCTGCTCCTGACTTCCATATTAACGCTTGCACCCCAAAATAACATGCTTCTCTCCTAAATCCAGTTATCGTCTCATCATGGTCAATTACATCGGCAATTATTGCAAAAGGCAGCATCAAAGCACTGGCAACCGGGGCCCCCATGATGACGATAAGAAATAATCCATGGTAAAAGGGCGATATCGGTAACATTCCAATAGTGCCAAGTAAGCTCGCAAAAACGCTGAAGAATAAGATGGAACCAGCAAAAACAATTTTCTTGCCAAATTTCTTTGCGAGATAATTAATCATTGGAAAAGACAAGAGTGCCACCACCATCATCATCCCCATTGCATATCCTGCCCATTCCTCTCCTGCTCCCATCAATACCGTAACTATAAAAGGAACGGCAGCCGCAAGAAGACTAAGCCCCATCATCATGAGAGTAAAGGCAAAGACATAATAAAGAAACGGTTTGTTCATAAAACAATGCTTCATTGCTGCAATAAATGATAAGTCCACTTCTTTTGCGCTGGACCAAGGACTCTCTTTAATAGATATCACCAGGATATATAAACTGACAAAAACAATAGCCCCCATAACAATAGCCATTAATCCAAAGCCATGATGATCTATCAGATAACCTGAGCCCGCAAAAGCAATAAAAAGACCCAGAACGCCAAAAATACCTACATACTTTGCCAGGTTTATCCGTTCGCGACCTGTAGAAACAAGCTCTGGGAGAAGAGCATGATGAGGCGTAGCTACAGCACTGAAGAAAATCCAAAAAAGCCCTAATACCACTATTAAATAGATGGCATTAATTACCGATTCAGCAGGAACAGGCGGGTGAAAAATAAGAATTAAGGTTACAACTAAAAACAGCGTTCCTATGGCAATAAACGGGATTCTCCTGCCAAAGCGGCTTCTTGATCTATCGCTAAAATATCCTATAACAGGACTGCTAACAGCATCCATAACCCTGCCGAAAAAAACGATACCGCCCATAAGCAGAACAGGCACAAAGACCATTTCTTCCCGCGCCGCATAGAAGAAAATTAACCACATGCCTATAAGCTCACTGGTAAGCGCTAAGCCCATATACCCGGAGCTGTAAGCTAATTGCCTGAATAACCCCAAATTATCTCTTTTGTTCATCTTCTGCTCCTTATATTCCTTATATAACCTACTGCACTGTGACGCAAATTTCTGCCAGCGTAACAGTTTAGTTTTTCCAAAAAAGTTTTGACCACTCCGGTTTATGGTGACTCCTTAGCACCTCGGCTTAGCCTCATTATAAAACCATCCTGGAAAAAAGTCAAGTGTTCGATTTTGATTGGTAATATAAAATAAAGTGTGTAAATTCAGGTTTGAAAAGGCTTGAGATAAGATAAAAAAGGGTGTACCTTTTCTCCCAGAAAGAAGGGTTGGGCAATAATGCTCGCCCAAAGGAGAAAGGAGGTACACCCAATGGAAATAGTGCAGAGTAGGCAACTAAGGCCTGAGGAAATATTAAAGGAATGGTGGGGAGAAATCAAGGAAAATCGTGAGGAGGATTTCTGGGTCAACACCAGGACATATATGAAGCAGGCACTTAAGAGGTTGATGGAATCAACGATGAGAGGGGAAGTGGAAGCTTACACTCATTCTCGGTGGCATGAGAGAAATGAGAACAAGATAGACTACCGTAATGGGTTCCGATACCGACGTTTTCTCACTCATGAAGGACCTATTGAAGATTTAAAGGTGCCCCGATTAAGGAAGGGAAAATTCCAGACCAGGGTATTCAAGAACTACCAGGCGCGGCAGAAGGCAGTAGATCAGGCTATCAGAGATGTGTTTATCTGCGGGGTAAGCACCAGAAGAGTTGGAGAAGCCTTAAGTGCTCTTCTGGATGCTCCAGTAAGTGCTGGTACAGTATCTAATGTCACCAAGGCATTGGATAAGGAGGTTAAGAAGTTTCACCGGCAGAAATTAACTGATGAGTACCAATATCTAATTCTGGATGGGATACATCTGAAGATAAAAGGCGTTCTTAAAGGGAAGAAGAAAGTAATTTTAGTAGCTTATGGGATAACGGTGATGGGCCAACGCAGACTAATAGGATTCCGGGTAGTAGGGGTAGAATCTGAGGTCAAGTGGGAACAGTTTCTGACGGATCTCTACAACAGGGGATTAGATGGTAAAGAGCTCAAATTAATCACCACCGATGGCTGTAAAGGGTTACATAAAGCCTTAGAGACAGTATATCCAGAAGTTCCTCGTCAGGCCTGCTGGGTGCACAAGTTAAGGAACGTATCTAACTATCTACCGAAGAAGTATCAGAAGGAGTGTACCAAAGAAGCAGGCAAGATTTATCTGGCAGATAATAAGAAAGAAGCCGTGAGAATTTACAAATCCTGGGCGAAGAAGTGGATAGAGATAAAGCCAGAGGCGGTAAGATGCATAGAGAGAGAATTAGATGAACTGTTAGCTTTCCTGGATTGTCCTAAAGAGCATAGAGTTAAGATAAGGACAACGAATGTAGTAGAGAGGTCTTTCCGAGAGGTAAGGCGACGGGTAAGAACCATGAATTGTTTCACTAACCAGGCCAGTTGTGAGAGGATAATCTACTGTATCTTTAATCATCTGAATAATCACTGGGGAGCTCGGCTCCTAAAAGATTTCAATCAGTTTAAGATTAATGGAGAAAGGTGCACTTTATGAATTTACACACTTTCCTTGACGTTACCAAAGCCCTTCCCTATTAACAGTTTTTTGAGGAATTTTCCTGTGTAAGAATTTCCGTTGACAGCAACCTCTTCAGGTGTTCCTGTGGCTACAACCTCTCCCCCGCCATCTCCGCCCTCTGGCCCAAGGTCTATGATGTAATCTGCCGTTTTAATTACATCAAGGTTGTGTTCAATAACAAGTACAGTGTTTCCTGCGTCTACTAATCGGGAGAGCACTTGCAGCAACTTTTCTATGTCAGCAAAGTGGAGCCCCGTTGTCGGTTCATCAAGAATGTAGAGAGTTTTCCCACTTCCCCGCCGACTGAGCTCTGCCGCTAATTTTACCCGTTGCGCTTCTCCACCGGAGAGGGTTGGGGCAGACTGCTCTAATCTTATGTATCCCAACCCCACATTGCTAAGAGTTTCCAGTTTTTTCTTTATTTGCGGAATGTTTTTGAAGAAATCCAGGGCTGTATCAACCGTCATATCAAGGACATCAGCAATGCTTTTGTCTTTATACTTTATCTCCAATGTTTCCCTATTATATCTTTTTCCACCGCAGGTCTGACAGCGAACATAGACATCCGGGAGAAAGTGCATTTCAATCTTAATAATACCGTCGCCCCGACAGGCATTGCACCTTCCTCCTCTAATATTAAAACTAAATCTACCTAACCTGTATCCTCTCTCTCTTGCCTCAGGAATCAATGAAAATAATTCTCTAATAAATGTAAACACTCCTATATAAGTAGCAGGATTGGAACGGGGGGTTCGTCCAATGGGCGCCTGGTCAATAACTATCATTTTATCAATATGTTCATTTCCTGAGATACTGTCATATTCTCCAGAACCAACCTTAGCCCGATGCAAGATGCGAGAAAGAGCTTTTTCAAGAGTATCAACGATGAGAGTTGACTTTCCTGAGCCTGAGACCCCGGTAACGCAGGTAAAGACCCCGATTGGAATCTGCACGTTTATGTTTTTCAGGTTATTTTCTCTTGCTCCTCTAACTTCAAGAAATATCCCTTTTAGTTGGCGTCTCAAACGAGGAACTTTAATTTGTAATTCACCTTTTAGATACTTTCCTGTCAGAGATTGCGGGGAGCTCATAATCCTATCTAATTTTCCTTCTGCAACCAACCAACCACCGTCGTTTCCAGCCCCAGGGCCAAGGTCAATAATATGGTCAGCACTTCTTATTGTTGTCTCATCATGCTCAACCACGAGGATGGTATTCCCAAGGTCACGGAGTCGCACGAGGGCATTGAGAAGCCTTTGGTTGTCCCGAGCATGTAATCCAATTGATGGCTCGTCAAGCACATAAAGCACACCTACCAGCCCCGAGCCGATTTGAGATGCAAGCCTTATCCTTTCTGCCTCTCCACTGGATAATGTGGCTGTTTCCCGGTCCAACGTCAGGTAGCTGAGCCCCACCTCTATCAGGAAAGAAAGACGCTTACTTATCTCACTTACTATCTCCCGAGCAATAACCTTCTTCTCGCCAGCAAGTTCTAAATTGTCAAAGAACGCCTGTCCTGCCGTTACTGACATTGCCGTTACCTCAGCGATTGATTTGTTATCTATTTTTATTGCCAGACTTTCTTTTTTTAATCTCGCTCCGTGACAAGAGACGCAGGGAAGAAAATTCATAACGTTTAGTATTTGCTTTTTAACATAATCGCTCTTTGTCTCTTTAAAGCGGCGCTCAAGGTTAGGAATTACTCCTTCAAATCTCCCGTCTCCCGAGCCATAAAGAACCGCCTTCTGTTTTTCAGAGGTAAGCTTCTCGAATTTGAGTTCAGGGTCAACATCACATTCCCTAAAAAGCATCCTCAGAAGCCAGCGGTAATAAGACCGAATTCTTCTTCCTCCGCCCTGCCAGGGACCTATTGCTCCTTCCCTTATGGATTTTCTCTTGTCAGGTATCACAAGATCAGGGTCAATCTCTGTGCTTTTCCCCAGGCCGGCGCATGTATTGCATGCTCCATAGGGACTGTTAAAAGAAAAAATGCGTGGATTAATCTCTCCATAGGAAATGCCGCATTGAGGACAGGAAAAAGTAGCGCTAAAGAGAGTTTCTCTTTCCCATCCCCGGGGGCTGTTTTGATTGATGACAATGAGAGCAAGTCCATTGCTTAAACTGAGCGTTGTTTCAAGAGAGTCGGCAAGGCGGCTCTTGTTCTCATTTTTGATACTCAATCTATCAATGATTACTTCAATGTTATGTTTTCTATTTTTGTTTAGCCTTACTTCTTCGGAAAGGCTATAAGTTTTTCCATCTATTCTTACCTTACTGTATCCATCCTGACGAATCAGCTCAAGGAGACTCATATATTCTCCTTTTCTCCCGCGCACCAGTGGCGAAAGCACCTCAATGCGGGTGCCGGCGGGCAAGTTAAATATTCTATCTACCATTTCTCCTACGGCTTGCGAGTCTATCTTTTTGCCGCATTTGTAGCAGTAAGAAGTGCCGGCACGGGCAAAGAGCAGCCGAAGGTAGTCATAGATTTCAGTTACCGTTCCAACGGTAGAGCGGGGATTAGCGCCGGGCTTTCTTTGTTCAATGGAGATGGCAGGGGAAAGTCCGCTAATTTCATCCATATCCGGTTTTTCCATCTGGTCTAAGAATTGGCGGGCATAGGCAGAAAGCGATTCTACATATTTTCTCTGCCCTTCAGCATAGATAGTGTCAAAGGCAAGTGATGATTTTCCTGAGCCCGAGACTCCGGTAAGGACAACTAACTTGTTTCTGGGAATCTCTACATTAATGTTCTTGAGATTGTGTTCCCGCGCCCCCTTAATGATAATTTTCTCCCCCATCAATTGTCCTTTGCTATAGACTCCAGTAAAGGATTCCTGGATTTTCTTCCACCTTCCAGGGCAAAATACCCTTTACATCTATTATCACACTGGATCCGCCATTATTCTGCAGTAGTTGAAGATATGCCTTGAGTTCCTTTTTTTGAAATACCCTGTGTGCAACGGCCAATACAATAGCATCATATTTGCCCTTTGCTTTGAAAGGGTCTCCGACTGTTTTCAGAGCCAGTTGTTCTAACTGTTCAGTGCTTGCAAGTGGGTCATAAACTCGAACATCAATCCCATAACTTTCCATTTCCTGTACCAGTTCTATTGCCCGACTGTTGCGGATGTCGCCCACATTTTCCTTGAAGGTTACACCTAAGACCAGGATTTTTGCTCCCCGAACTGCTTTGTCTGCCTGGATGAGAAGTTTTACGGTCTCCTGTGCAACATAAATTCCCATAGAGTCATTGATTCTTCTACCTGTAAGTATAATCTGAGGATGATAGCCCGCTTCCTCTGCCTTATAGGTGAGATAGTAAGGGTCTACTGGAATACAATGGCCACCCACCAGCCCCGGTTCAAAGGAGAGAAAGTTCCACTTGGTCTGTGCTGCCCTTAGCACTGCCTTTGTGTCTAATCCTATTTTGTGAAATAGGATGGCAAGCTCATTCATCAGGGCAATATTCAGGTCGCGCTGCACGTTCTCAATTATCTTGGCAGCCTCAGCGGTTTTGATGTCCGCGGCGCGATAAACTCCAGCTTTTACTATCAGTCCTAATACATTGACAATAGCTTCTAATGTTTCCTCGTCCTGAGCAGCTACTATCTTTACCACTTTCTCAAGAGTGTGCTCCGGGTCGCCCGGATTGATACGCTCGGGAGAGTAACCCACTTTGAATCCTTCTCCTGCCTTGAGCTTTGACTCTTGCTCTAAGATTGGCAGACAGACATTCTCTGTCACTCCCGGATAGACAGTGGATTCATAGACGACAATGGTGCCGGGGGAAAGGTTTTGCCCTACTAAACGGCTTGCTTCTCTGAGGTAACTTAAGTCAGGGCGCTTGTGTTGGTCCACAGGTGTGGGAACGGTCACGATAATGAAGGAGACCTGACGCAGAATTGCCGGGTTGGAAGTAAACTTCAGATGAGGCGCTCTCAGTTGCTCTCTGTTTGCTTCACCTGTAGAATCATACCCTTTTTGAAGTTCAAGTATTCGCTTTTTATTTACATCAAGTCCTATAGTGGAGAGAACTTTACCTAATGCTACGGCAAGAGGAAGTCCTACATAGCCTAAACCTACTACAGCCACACAAGAAGGAAAATGAGATTTCATATTTTACTCTCCTGCTATTCTTCAATTAAGATGTCTTTAGCCCAGTTGCGATTTTCCATATACCACCCTACTGCCTTGTGAATACCTTCTTCTAAAGTTACCTGCGGCTTCCATGACAGCAGCTTCCGCGCTCTGGAAATATCTGCCCAGGTGGCAGGTACATCGGCCGGATGACGCGGCTTATATTTTGCCTCTGCCTGTCGTTCTACAAACTGTTCAATAAGGTGAAGCACTTTCAAGAGCTTTATCGGTCGGTCACTGCCCAAATTAATAATCTCATAACCCATCAGTTTGAGCGCTGATAGAGTACCCATGGCAATGTCATCCACATAAGTGAAGTCTCGCTCCTGGGTGCCATCTCCATAAATGAAGACAGGGCTTCCTTCGGCAACTTGCTTGATAAATCTAAAGATGTTCATGTCAGGCCGCCCTGCCGGGCCATAGACTGTGAAATATCGCAAAATGGTGATGTCTAAATTGTAAAGGTAATGGTATGTATAACACAATACTTCGGCTGCCTTTTTGGAAGCAGCGTAAGGTGAAAGAGGTGTATCGGTAGATTGGTCTTCCCGGAAAGGACGTTTCATTTCTCCATAGATGCTTGAAGTGGAGGCAAGAATGATTTTTTTTACTTCAAATTTTCGGCACAGTTCCAGAAGATTTAATGTACCGGTAAGATTGGTGTCATAGTATTCACAGGGGTCCTTTGTGCTCTGCTGAACACCTGCTCTGGCAGCGAGGTTAATAACTGCGTCAAAGGATTCTCTTCCCTGGTGCTCCTTGAATACACCGGCTACTTCAGATTGATTACTAATATCTATCCGGTAAAATGTCCAGTTTGGCTTATCTCTCAATTGGTGCAAGCGCCACTCTTTGAGGCGGACATCATAAGCGTCGTTCAGATTATCTATTCCTATGACGACATTGCTATCACGCAGTGCCAGTTCGGTTACATTCCAACCGATAAAGCCGGCACAACCGGTAATTAAAAGTTTACTCATTTTGTTTTTCCTCTAAGGAATCTCCATTTTTTTCTTGCCCACTCTCCGGCATAGTCAACGCCCACTCTTTCGGCAACAATAACTCTTTTTGATTTTCTACCAATATCAATATCATTAATGTAAATTTTGTTGCTTTCTGTAATGTCAACACCAGTGTTTTTGGTAGTTATTCCAAGTTCACGACATAATTTTCCAGGCCCGTTAACTTCTCCGCTAATGCCGGAGATGGGCTCTAACCCACGAATTAAAACTGCTGCTGGAAAACCAGCCTGCTCTGTAACAATGTTCAGGCAATGATACATTCCATAAATCAAGTAAACATAGAGTACACCCGCCTGCCCCCACATAGTTTTGTTTCTTGGCGTGCAGCCTCGCCAAGCATGGCAGGCTTTGTCTTCTTCTCCTACATAAGCCTCGGTTTCAATAATTTGACCGATTTGAAAGTGCTCATTTTGATTGACAATTAAATATTTTCCCAGAAGCTCCCGGGCTACCCTGACGGTTGGCCGGTCAAAAAAACTTTTACCTAATTTTTTTCCTCTTAAAATTTTGAGCATAAGTTGCTATTATACAGAAAAAGATGCTTTTAAGCAAACAAACCCCTGAACCTGTGAACCCTTGAACCTTTTTATCTTTACTTATCGGCAGTGTTTGTGATAGCATAGCCAAAAGAAAGCGATGGAAGTAGTAATCAAGGAAAGCTATGAGCAGATGAGTGCTCTTGGCGCGGAGATAGTTGCCAGGATTGTCAGGAATAAGCCTCGTTCTGTCCTCGGTCTGGCTACCGGGAGCACCCCACTGGGCATTTACAGGGAACTTATTCGCATGCACAAAGATGAAGGGCTGTCCTTTTTTCAGGTAGTGACCTTTAATTTAGACGAGTATATTGGGTTGCCGCCGGAGCATCCTCAAAGTTATCGCTATTTTATAAATCAGAATCTGCTTGATCATATTAACGTCAAGAAAGAAAATACATATCTGCCGGATGGGATGGCAGAGAATATTGAGCTTGCTTGCATTGAATATGAAAAGAAAATTGAAGAAGCCGGGGGAATAGACCTGCAAATCCTTGGCATAGGCTCAAACGGGCATATTGCTTTCAATGAGCCGGGCTCATCCCTGGGGTCACGCACTCGCATTGAAACTCTAAGCGAAGAGACAATTCAGAATAATTCCCGCTTTTTTCCTTGTCGGGAGAATGTCCCTCGCCATGCTATTACGATGGGTATTGGAACCATTATGGATGCCAGAGAGCTAATCCTCCTTGCTAATGGAGAGGAAAAAGCCGGGGCAGTAGCAAGTATGATTGAGGGTCCAATAACGGCTATGGTTCCAGCCACCGTTGTTCAGCTTCACCGGAAGACAACGGTAATTGTTGAGCGCGCTGCTGCCGGCAGGCTATCGCGTTGTTATCCAGGTGAGCTGCAAGTAATCAGGATGAACAGAGACACAAAGTAAGGGTTCAGGGTTCAGGGTTCAGGGGTCGGGGATCGGCAAAGGGAAAGAGGAAAGAATTTGCAATTTAAAATTTGCAATTTGATTTTTGCATTTTGCCCAAAGGGCATAATAGGGAGAGGTTATTAAGACAATGTATGCAGTTATCAGAATAGGCGGCGAGCAGCATCTTGTTCGTAATGAAGATGTGATTCAGGCAAGAAAGATGACCTTTGCTGAAGGTGAGAAGATAAAGATAGACGATGTTCTTCTTTTGTGTGATGGAGATGAAGTCTCTGTTGGCCGACCAAACCTCCAGGGAGTAAGTGTAGATGCGGAGGTCAGGGGACACGGAAAAGAAAAAAAGATTGTCGTCTTTAAAAAGAAGCGAAGAAAAGGCTATAGTCGCAAGACCGGGCATCGTCAGCAGTTTACTGAAATCAAAATTCTAAAAATAAAAGGAGAAGTTAAAGATGGCTCATAAGAAAGGAATGGGTAGCTCTCGGAATAATCGCGATAGTCATTCTCAGCGCTTGGGAGTGAAACGATTTGGGGGACAACTTGTCTCTGCGGGTAGTATCCTTATCCGACAGAGAGGAAGAAGATTCAAGCCGGGAAAGAATGTTGGTCTGGGAGGAGATGATACCCTGTTTGCGCTTGTTGAAGGAGTTGTCCAGTTCAGGAAATCAGGCAAAACTCAAAGGATTGATGTACTGGGCTGATTGGTAAATGGTAAATGGATAATTTTTCTATTAATCGTAAAGATGTGCTGAAAAAGGTAAAGTGTGTCGTCGTGAAAGTCGGGACCACCTTACTTACCTCTCCATCCCGGGGGTTGGGCGCGAAGAAAATGGAAAAAATAGTTTCTGAGGTGAACTCATTGCGTCAGTCAGGAGTGAAGGTTGTTCTTGTTACATCAGGAGCAATTGCCGCAGGGGCAAGACAGTTAGGGTGGAAGAAGAAGCCACTCACAATATTAGACAAGCAAGCTGCTGCTGCGGTGGGTCAGAGCTCTTTAATGCATCTCTATGAACAACTGTTTCGGGAGAAAGGGCTGCTCATTGCCCAGATGCTTCTCACCCGGGATGATCTCTCCGACCGCAAACGTTATCTCAATGCGCGAAATACCCTGATAGTTCTTCTTAAACTCGGAGTTCTTCCAATTATCAATGAAAATGACTCTGTTGCGGCAGATGAAATAAAGTTTGGCGATAACGATGTTCTTTCGGCATTAGTTACAAACCTGATAGAGGCAGACCTTTTGGTTATATTGAGCGATGTTGATGGAGTACTGAGAGATTCAACCATGGGAAAACCCAAGGTAGTAAATATTATTCCGGAAGTTGATGCAGCGATGGAGTCTCTGGCGGGAGGAGCCGGTGGACCGGATGGAACGGGGGGTATGCAGACGAAGTTTCAGGCAGCAAAGATTGCTACAAACTGTGGAATCCCTGTTGTTATTGCCAATGGAAAGAAAAAACATATTTTGGAGAAAATTCTTGCCTGCGAGGAAGTCGGAACACTCTTTCTCCCACATCGGAGAATGGAAAGCCGCAAGCGGTGGATTGTATTTAGCGGGAAGATAAAGGGTAAAATAACCATTGACGGTGGCGCTACAGCGGCTTTAAGACACAAAGGGAAGAGCCTCCTGCCACGGGGAGTTATTAATCAGAGTGGCAATTTTGAGTGCGGAGATCTTGTGCAAATTATTGATGAAAGTTCTTGTCAGGAGTTTGCCCGCGGATTGACGAATTATTCCTCCATAGAATTAGACAGGATAAAAGGCGTAAAAACCCAGGATATAGAGCCCATTTTAGGTTATAAGCATTATGATGAAGTAGTGCACCGCAATAACATGGTGATTCTATGACACTTAAGGAGGAAATGTTCCACATTGCCATGGCAGCAAGGGAAGCGGCAAAGGGGTTAGCCAATCTCTCGACAGAAGTAAAAAACAAAGCCCTGATAAACATGGCAAGAGCTATTAGAAAGGAGAATAAAGTAATTCTTGCCGAAAATGAGATTGATATTAAGGAGGCGGAAAGAAAGGGCATCTCACGGGCACTTCTTGACCGGCTGATGCTTACATCGGCAAGGGTTGAGGAAATCTCAAGTGGTCTGGAGAAGATTGCAGATTTGCCTGACCCCATAGGTGAGACTATCAAGTCGTGGAAAACCCCAAATGATCTGGAGATTAGCAAGGTAAGAGTGCCAATTGGAGTCCTTGTAATTATTTATGAGTCAAGACCGAATGTGACCGTTGATGCTGCCGGGTTATGCTTAAAATCAGGAAACAGTGTCATCTTACGCGGCGGCTCGGAAGCAACTCACACAAATGTGATTCTTGCACACCTTATCTCGGAGGCAGCAGAGGAAGTTGGCATTCCGAGAGGTGCGATTCAGATAGTAAGAAAAGTAGAGCGGAAGGCAGTGAAAGAGTTACTTGGTCTATCGCAGTGGATTGACCTGGTAATTCCACGTGGCGGAGAAGGATTGATTCGGATGGTAGGTGAGTTCTCAACCATTCCTGTTATCAAGCATTACCAGGGTATCTGTCACACCTATATTGATGAAGCAGCAGACCTGAAGATGGCAGAGGAAATAGCATTTAATGCCAAAGTTTCTCGTCCCGGAGTATGTAACGCTATGGAGACGCTCCTTGTTCATCGGGGTATTGCAAAAAAATTCCTTCCGTCCTTTAGCAAGAGATTGCTTAAGGCAGGTGTAGAGATAAGAGGGTGCGCAGAGACAAGAAAGATGATTCCGGAAGCAAGGGAAGCGGTAGAAGATGACTGGAAGACAGAATACCTTGACTTAATTCTCTCCATTAGAATTGTCTCTAATCTGGAGGCGGCAATTGCGCACATAGAGAAATATGGCTCCGGGCACTCTGAGGCGATTGTTACTGACAGCTATCGTGCTGCGAAAAATTTCTTGCAAGTGGTGGACGCCGCCTGTGTTTATGTAAATGCTTCCACGCGTTTTACCGATGGTGGTCAGTTCGGAATGGGGGCAGAAATTGGAATTAGCACTGATAAGCTTCATGCCCGCGGCCCGATGGGGCTGGAAGAGTTGACAAGCTATAAGTACGTTATTCAGGGAGAAGGACAGATAAGACTAAAGTAGAGAGTAGAAGGCTGGGAAAGATGCGAATTGGTATTATGGGGGGAACATTTAACCCCATTCATTATGGCCATCTCGTTGTAGCCGCTGAAGCAGGAGACCAGTTCAAGCTTGACAACATAGTTTTTATTCCGTCAGGGACTCCTCCTCATAAGGACAGCTCTGATATTGCTCCTGCAAAGGCTCGGTATGAGATGACTCGTCTCGCAACACGCTCTAATCCGCTCTTTTCTATTTCTTCATTGGAGATAGAAAGAGGAGGAAAATCCTACTCCGTAGAGACAGTGGAGAGGCTCCTGGCTGCCTATGGCAAGGAAGCTCAGATTTATTTCATTGTCGGGGTTGACTCTATGCTGGAGATAGAAAGCTGGAAGAACGTTGATGAGTTGCTTAAGCTGTGTGAGTTTATTGTTGCCTTAAGACCAGGGTTTAATGTTGAGGAAATCAATCCGGCGGTACGCAAGCGTTCTCACATAATGAAGATTCCGGAAATAGGAATTTCAGCAACAGATGTCCGCAAGAGAATAAAGGAGGGAAAAAGTATCAGATATCTGGTTACTCTTGAGGTGGAGGAATATATCAGGCGATATAGTCTATATACTGAAAAGGAGGGGGAGTCATGTCAGAAAAAGAAGAAAAAAGTGAAATGGAGGAAATGGAGCGAAGAGCTGACTACTTTTCCGCTCTGCTTAAGGTTAGCAGTGCAATATCTTCCGAGATAAATTTAGATGATGTATTGCGAACAATCGTAAGGAAAACGCAAGAGATAACAAGGGCTGACGTCTGCTCATTGAGGCTTCTGGAAAGGGGATGGCTTGTGCCAAGGTCATCTGTTGGTCATAGCAACGAGTACCTGCGTCGCCAAAAAAAATTAAGGGTAGGAGAGAGCCTTGCCGGATTGGCAGTGCAGGAGAAAAGAATGATTACGGTGGACCTGACTCAAGATAAATTGCATACTTCCTTTGAGCTGATGCGGGAAGAAGGAATGAGATCTTTTCTCTGTACCCCCCTTATAGTCAAGGGAAAGGTAGTCGGGGCTCTAAGTATTTATACAAAAAGAAAAGTAGATTATCTTAATCAGGATGCCAAAGATTTTATGTCTTTCCTCGCAGAACAGTGCGCAATTGCTCTTGATAAAGCCCGTCTTTATGGGGAGGCAAAAGAGGCTTACATTTCATCAATCGCCGCTCTCTCATCCGCCATTGATGCTCGCGATGAATACACGGCGGGGCACTCTCGGGAAGTCGCTGAATATGCCTGTGCTTGTGGAAAAAAATTAGGCTTTTCCACTGAAAGATTGAAGGGCCTTGAATATGCCGCTCTTCTTCATGATATTGGTAAGATTGGAATTCCTGATTATATCCTGCTTAAACCATCCTCTCTTGCCGATTCGGAATGGCAGATAGTAAAGACTCATCCGCGCCGTGGAGAGGAGATTCTCAAGCCTCTTCACTTTCTTAAAGACGTGATCACCTTTGTAAGGCAACATCAGGAGAGGTATAATGGAACAGGCTATCCAGACGGATTAAAGGATAAAAAAATATCTCTGGAGGCAAAAATACTCAGTGTTGTCGATGCCTATCAGGCAATGACATCCAGAAGACCATACCGTGGCGCCTACTCTCACCAGGAGGCGGTGAAAGAGCTTAAGGATAATAGTGGCACTCAGTTTGACCCGGTTGTAGTTGATGTTTTCCTGAGGACCTTGAAGAGAAAGGGCCAGGGAAAGAAATCTTGATTTTAGTTAAAGAAACATCTAGCCTGCTTAAAGAGGCTCTTGTAAAAATTGGGGAAAAAACTGGAATGAGGCAGTTCCCCAGCCCATATTTAGAGATTCCACACGAGACCCGGCACGGGGACCTATCAACTAATGTTGCTCTCCAGTTGGCAAAGCAGAGTGGATTACCGCCACTTAAAATAGCTGAGGATATTGTGAAGCTCATTGCTTTCCGCTCCCCGGTTTTTAGCCGCATTGAAGTGGCTCCTCCAGGATTCATCAATTTTTTCTTTAAACCGGAAATTTTCTATCCAATCATTAACCGGATAATAAGAGAAGGTAGTCGCTATGGGTGCTCTAATTTTGGGGAAGGAAAAAGGGTTCTTTTGGAGTTTGTCAGTGCCAATCCTACCGGACCCCTGACCGTTGCTCACGGTCGCCACGCCGCTGTCGGGGATGCCATAGCTCGCATACTGAGAATGGCTGGATACACGGTAGTAAAAGAGTACTATTATAATGATAGCGGCAGGCAGATGGAGCTTTTAGGGAGATCCCTCTATGCTCGCTACAAGGAGGCTTCCGGGGCAAAGGCAGATATTGGTGAAGATGGCTATCATGGGGAATATCTTAGAGAATTAGCACGGGAAATAACTAACGATGAAGCAAAAAAAGATATTGACTTTTTTTCCTCATTTGCTGAGAAGAGGATATTCGCTGGAATTAAACAGGACTTATCAGAGTTCAGGGTGGATTTTGACAGCTGGATCAAGGAGAAAGACCTTTATGAAAGTGGTGCGGTAGATAGGGTGATTGAAGAATTGAGGAAAGCAGGAGAAGTCTATGAAGAGGAGGGCGCTTTATGGCTCAGGTCATCTTTATTTGGAGATGAAAAAGACAGGGTAATTAGGAGAAGAAATAAGGAGCCAACCTATATTGCTCCTGATATTGCTTATCACCACCAAAAATACGAGAGAGGTTTTGACCTGTTAATTGACCTCTTTGGACCTGACCACCATGGCTATTCTCCGCGCCTTTGGGCGGCACTCACGGCATTAGGGCATGATAGAGGAAAGCTAAAAATTATCATTGTCCAGTTAGTGAGTCTTTATCGCGGGAAAGAAAAGATATCAATGTCTACAAGGAAGGGTGAGTTTATTACTTTGCGCCAGGTGTTGCATGAAGTAGGAGGAGACGTAGCCAGATTTTTCTTCTTAATGCGAAAAACAGATAGTCATCTTAACTTTGACATAGAACTGGCAAAAAGCGAATCCCTTGAGAACCCTGTTTATTATGTTCAGTATGTTCATGCCCGCAGTGCCAGTATTATGAAAGTTGCCCGGGAGAACGCAATTGCCCCTGGGAAAGACGCGGATTTATCCTTTCTACGAGAGGAAGAAGAGATTGCCATAATGAAAAAACTTGCTCAATTTCCTGATGTTATCACAGGTTGTGCTAAAAATGTGGAGCCGCAGCCAGTAACCGGGTATCTTCAGGATTTGGCAAAGGCATTTCACAACTACTACAATCACTTCAGAGTGATAAACCCTGATAATCAACAGCTAACACAAGCGCGACTCAGGCTTGTGGTGGCAGTTAAAACAGTGATAGCAAATGGACTAACTCTTCTGGGAATACCTCCCTGTGAGAAGATGTAGAGGTGTTTTGTGAGCATTACATACGAATCTAAAAGGATAGCAAATTTGCCTCCCTACATGTTTGGGAAGATTAATCAGGAAAAGTTAGAAGCAAGACAGCGAGGAGTAGATGTTATTGACCTCGGAATGGGAAATCCTGATCAGCCACCAGCCGAGCACATTATTGAAAAACTCTGTGATGTTGCTCATGACCAGAAGGTGCATAAATATTCTGCCTCATGCGGAATAAAGCACTTAAGAAGAGCAATTTGCGAGCACTATGAGAAAAAATTCTCGGTAACTCTTGACCCGGAAAGTGAAGCGCTGGTAACGATTGGCTCCAAAGAAGGGATAAGCCATCTTATGCTGGCAGTTATTAATAAAGGAGATGCCGTTGTTATCCAGGATCCTGCATACCCTTCATATATCTACAGTATTGCCATTGCCGGAGGGAAAATGCGAGGGATTTCATCTAATACCGGGGATGAATTTATTGCTGCTTTAAAGAAGCTTCCATCCCGTAAGATAAGAATGGTTGTTATTAATTACCCTCATAATCCGACGACTCAGACAGCAGACCCTTCTTTTTTTACTGAAGTGGTTGCATTTGCCCGAAAGAGGAGGCTCATTGTTGTTCATGACCTGGCATATGCTGACATTTGTTTTGATGGATATCGCGCCCCGAGTTTTCTTCAGGCAAAGGGGGCAAAAGAGATTGGCATTGAGTTCTATACGCTCTCTAAGTCATACAATATGGCAGGCTGGAGAGTGGGCTTTGCCCTGGGAAATAAAAAAATACTTAAAGCATTGACCAGGATTAAAGGTTATTATGATTATGGAATATTTACCCCTATTCAGGTTGCCTCCATTGCTGCCCTGCGTGGTCCCCAGGAGTGCGTAGGAGAGATAGCTGAAACTTACCGTCGCCGCCGGGATGTACTGGTAAAAGGGTTAAATAACATTAAGTGGGAAGTTTCTCTCCCGAAGGCAACGATGTATGTGTGGGCAAAAATACCTCCTGCTTTTCAAGAGATGGGTTCTCTTGATTTTTCCTCTCTTCTATTGCGCAAGGGCGAAGTTGCCGTTGCTCCAGGCATTGGATTTGGAAAAAATGGAGAGGGGTATGTAAGATTTGCTCTTGTTGAAAACGAATATCGCATCCGTCAGGCAGTGAGGGGAATAAAAAAAGCACTTAACTTATGATGATGTGGCGAGGAATTATTGAACGGTATCGGGAGCATCTTCCGGCTATAGATAAATCTGCAGTAATTTCATTGCAAGAGGGTAATACTCCGCTTGTGAGAGCAGATAACTTGAGGTTTTTCCTTAAAACAAATCTGGAGATATTTCTCAAAGTGGAGGGGCTAAATCCTACTGGCTCCTTCAAAGATCGTGGGATGACGGTAGCTGTTTCCAGGGCGGCTGAAAAGGGGCAGAAAGCGATAATCTGCGCTTCAACGGGGAACACCTCGGCTTCTGCTGCTGCCTATGCTGCCAGAGCAAACATTAAGTGCATTGCTCTGATTCCAAAAGGAGCGATTGCTCTTGGCAAGTTAGCTCAGGCACTAATCCATTCTGCCAGAATTCTTGCCATTGATGGAAATTTTGACGATGCGCTAAGATTGACAAAAGAGATTGTTGCCAAATACCCAATTACTCTGGTCAATTCTCTCAACCCCGACCGCATTGAGGGGCAAAAAACAGGTGCCTTTGAGATTGTTGATGAGTTGGGAGGTGCCCCGGATTATCAATTTATACCGGTGGGGAATGCCGGTAACATTGTCGCTTATTGGAAGGGGTATAAAGAGTATCATCAGGCAGGTAAGGCTAAAAAACTCCCACGTATGATGGGGTTTCAGGCTGCGGGAGCGGCGCCCATTGTCAGAGGAGAAGTTATTGAAAATCCCGAGACCGTTGCTACGGCAATCAGAATTGGCAATCCTGCTAACTGGCAGGAGGCTGAGGCAGCGCGTGATGAGTCTCAGGGAATAATATCTGCGGTAAGTGATGATGAAATTTTAGATGCCTACCAGATGTTGGCGGCCCTGGAGGGTATTTTTGTTGAACCTGCCTCCGCTGCCGGGGTGGCGGGTATGATTAAGCTCTGCCGTCAGGGATATTTCAAGAAGGCAGCCCGCGTGGTTTGCATTTTAACCGGACATGGATTAAAAGATCCGGAGCGGGCGGTAAAAGTTACTGAGGAACCAAAAATTGTTCCTGCCAATATAGGAGACGTCCTTAAAGCTGCAAATATTGAAGGCTGAGAGGATAGGGGATGGTAGGTTCAAGGTTCAAGGTTCAAGGTTCAAGGTTCACGGTTCACAATTGTCATTCCCGCGGACGCGGGAATCCAGTATTCGGGGTCGTCCCTGACCCCGAATAAGCTAATGGCTGTTAGTAGTGCTAAATGATGAAAAAATATGTGGTATTTGTCGGGGATGGAATAGCTGACCATCCCATTAGCGAGCTTGGCGGCAAGACTCCGCTTGAGTTTGCCCGCACTCCTCATATGGACTTCATTGCCCGCGAGGGTAGGGGGGGAACGGCTGTGATGGTTCCTCCTAAGTTCATTCCTTCCAGCGATGTAGCGATACTTTCTCTCCTTGGGTATGACCCTAATAAATATTATAGTGGGAGAGGCCCGTTGGAGGCAATAAGTATGGGAGTAGAGCTTAAAGAAGATGACATTGCTTTTAGATGTAATCTGGTAACTGTTAATGATGATATCCTCGTTGACTACAGTGCCGGACATATATCAAATAAAGAGTCTGCTGTACTTATTAAATTCATTGATGAGAAATTAGGAAGGGAAGATATCAGATTTTACTCTGGAGTTAGCTATCGCCATCTGATGGTCATTGGGCGTAGTGAGGAATCGGCTGCTCTGAGTGCACTGCATTGCACTCCTCCTCATGATATTCTCAATCAATCGGTAAAGAAAAATCTCCCGCGTGGCAAGGGAAATAATCTTTTGCGCTGCCTTATGGAGCAATCCTATCACCTTTTATGCAGTCACGAAGTAAATAGTGTGCGTTGTAGTCTTGGCGAGAATCCCGGCAATATGATCTGGCTATGGGGTCAGGGCTATGCACCAAACATTGCCTCATTTGAAGAAAGATTCGGTATCAGCTGTGCGGCTATTTCAGAGGTGGATGTCGTCAAGGGAATTGCCTGCTATGCTCGTATGAAAGTGATCAGTGTTGCTGGAGCAACAGGGTACTTTGATACCAATTATAAAGGAATTGCCGCCGCCGCCTTGAAGTCACTGGAAGAGAAAGACCTTGTTTTTGTTCATATCCAGGCACCTGATGAGGCAGGACACATGGGCAATATCAAAGCAAAAGTAAGAGCCATTGAGGATTTTGACAGGGAAATTGTAGGAACAATCTTAAAAGAAGTGAGTAATTTCAATGCATATCGGGTTCTTGTCCTTCCTGACCATCTTACTGCATTGGCTTCAAGAACACATACTCGCGATGCAGTTCCTTTTGCTTTTTGTGGAAATGATATAAAGTCTGATGCAATGGATTCTTTCAATGAGCCTTCTGCTCGTAAAGGTGCCCTGCATCTAAAACGCGGCTGGAAGCTAATGGAAGAGTTCCTGAAGAAATAATTTAAAAGTTTGCTCGGTGGTGTAACTGGTAACACACCAGATTTTGGATCTGGCATTCCAGGTTCGAGCCCTGGCCGAGCAGTTATTGAGTTGCAGGTGCTACTTATATTGAGGCCAGGACTTTCCTAAAAGTTGCCTCATCTTCTACATTTAAGCACTTAGCGGTAGGAATTGTCCTTCGCACCAACCCTGTAAGCACTCTTCCAGGGCCTGCTTCAATAAAGGTATCCACTCCCTCGGCAGCCATTTTTTTTATTGAGTCTTCCCACAGTACAGGGCT
Organism: candidate division NPL-UPA2 bacterium Unc8; assembly: GCA_003574845.1. GTDB lineage: Bacteria > NPL-UPA2 > NPL-UPA2 > NPL-UPA2 > NPL-UPA2 > NPL-UPA2. The sequence continues at coordinate 847 of NDHY01000004.1, read as the reverse complement.
GGCTATCTGTTCAACCAGTAACTCTTTTATTGTCTCCGGGCTACTCATATAGTCAGCAGTTACATTTGCTATTACCGGTATTTCAGGTGAGTTAATGGTAAATGGAATTATTTCCTGCCTCAGCTTATCCTGTGCCACCTTCATCAGTGGTGAATGGAATGCGCCTGATATTGGCAGCAGTATCGCTCTTTTTGCTCCAATCTTCAGCACCAGGTCTCTTACTTGCTGGATGGCAGAGGTCTCTCCGGAGATGACGACCTGTCCGGGGCAGTTAAAATTGGCAATACGGACAGTGCCGGCAGTCCTTGTCTGAAGCAAAGCTTCGTTTATTACTTTCTCTTCTGCTCCGATAATTGCCAGCATTGCTCCGGGGTGGTGCGCAGCCGCCTCCTGCATAAACTCTCCCCGTTTGCGAACCAGCTTTAATGCTTGAGGAAAGCTGAGTGAGCCGGCAGCGACGAGAGCAGTATACTCACCCAGGCTATGGCCAGCTACAATGTCAGGACAAATCCCCTCGTTCCTTAACAGTTCAAAACAGCCAACACTTACTGATAGCACTGCCAATTGCGTGTTTGTTGTCTCCTTAAGAACTTCCTCTGGACCGGTAAAACAGAGTTGGGACAAATCTGTCCCCAGTACTTCATTCGCCTTATTAAGTATCTGTCTGACCTGGGTGTAAGATTCATAAAGTTCTTTACCCATTCCAACATACTGGGAACCCTGTCCGGGAAAAATAAACCCAATTTTTGCCATCTCAAATCTCCAGCCTATATGAGGTGGGGTCAGGAAAAAAGGCTCCTGACCCCATTTTTTCTAATACTGTCTGTCCTGAACAAAATCTTTACCC
>NDHY01000003.1 GCA_003574845.1 candidate division NPL-UPA2 bacterium Unc8 | reverse complement strand
ACTGTTGAATGGCTGCGATTTAAATCATGAGTCAAGAGTTGAAGAGTCGGGAGGTTTTGCAGAAGTGTGTGGATATGGAGCAAGAAGAACATGTAAAATGGTCTGAAAAGGCAATGATGTATGGGCTTGGCGTGGCAAAGGACGATGGGGTTGTTGAGCAAAACCGCCAGCTTTTTCACTACACTGTAAACATGATGAAAAGTCGTGGTCAGGAGGAAACAAATGTTTAAAGACAAAACACTTCTTATAACCGGCGGCACCGGTTCTTTCGGGAATATGATAATCAAGAAATTTTTGAATACCGGCATAAGAGAAATCCGTGTCTTTAGCAGGGATGAAAAGAAGCAGGATGATATGCGGAATGCGTATCGTAATGATAAGCTGAAGTTTTATATTGGAGATGTGAGAGACTGTGATAGCATTCTTTTTGCTATGCATGGGGTTGATTATGTGTTTCATGCTGCTGCCCTGAAACAGGTGCCGTCGTGTGAATTTTTTCCTATTGAAGCAGTAAGAACAAATGTTCTGGGTACGGAGAATGTCTTAAATGCGGCCATTTCACAAAATGTCCAAAGGGTGGTTGTTTTAAGCACGGACAAGGCGGTTTATCCGGTAAACGCTATGGGGATGTCAAAGGCTCTTATGGAAAAGGTGATGACTGCGAAGGCGAGAACGGTCGATGAAAAGAAGATCATGCTCTGCGGCACGCGCTATGGTAATGTGATTGCTTCAAGGGGTTCTGTGATCCCTCTGTTTGTGGAGCAGATAAAAGCGGGCAAACCATTAACGGTGACAGATCCTAATATGACACGGTTTATCATGTCTCTGGGAAACGCAATTGAGCTGGTTCTATATGCCTTTAAGAATGGAAATGCGGGTGATATATTTGTTCAAAAGGCGCCTGCCTGCACGATTGGAGACCTGACTGTTGCGGTTAAGGAGCTGTTTAAAGCAAAAAATGAGGTGAGGATAATTGGAACAAGGCATGGGGAAAAGCTGTATGAAACTTTATTGAATAGGGAAGAGATGGCATGCGCCCAGGATTTGGGTGATTACTATAGGATTCCGGTTGATGCCAGAGATTTGAATTATAATGAGTATTTTGTTGAGGGTGAAAAGCAGATATCAGAGAAAGAAGACTACACGTCTGAGAATACAAGGATATTGGATGTTGAAGAAATAAAAGAGGTGTTGCTTAAGGTAGAATATATTCGGGAAGAGCTTGCGAAGTAAGAAAGACATTTATCACCACGAAGCGCACGAAGAACACGAAGATGAGAAAGGGATTATTATGAATAAGGTGCTTGTTACTGGTTCAAACGGATTTATCGGCAAGAATTTAGTTGTGAGATTAAAAAGATGTGAAGATGTTGAAATAATGACCTTTGATATCGAAGATGAATTATCTATTTTAGTGAAGTATTTAAAAAGTGCTGATGTTGTTTTTCATTTGGCAGGGGTTAACCGGCCCGAGAAGGTTGAGGAGTTTGAGACAGGGAATGCCGGTCTGACACGAACCATTGTTAATATACTTGAAAAATCAGAAAGGAATGTCTCTGTTGTACTATCATCCTCAATCCAGGCAACTCTTGATAACCCTTATGGAATAAGTAAGAAGCAAGCGGAGGATATGCTTCTTGAATATAGCGAGAAAAACAATGCTAAGATATATATTTATCGTTTCCCAAATGTGTTTGGGAAATGGTGCAGGCCAAACTACAATTCGGTTGTGGCAACATTTTGTTGTAATATTGGGCACGGGCTCGATATTTCCATTTCAGATGTCAATAAAGAAATTGAGTTAGTTTATATTGATGATGTGATAGATGAATTTCTAAGCGTGGTTTCACAAAAAAGTGGGGATAAAAATAAATATTATTATAAAGTTAAACGGACGTTCAGGATAACCCTCGGCGAACTGGCAGAGAAGATATATCAATTAAGGGGTATGCGTAAGTCATTAGTTGTGCCTGATTTGTCTGATGACTTTATGAAATGTCTGCATGCAACATACTTATCCTACCTGGATAAAGATGATTTTTCCTACAAATTGGATTTAAAGACCGATCAAAGGGGAAGTCTGGCGGAATTGATTAAGTCTGAACATTTTGGTCAGATATTTGTGTCAACAACACATAAAGGGATAATCAGGGGTAATCATTATCACAATACCAAGATTGAGAAGTTTTGCGTTCTGAAAGGGGAAGCTGTTATTAGGTTTAGGCATATTCTTGAAGATGAGGTTTTATCTTATTATGTTTCTGGCGATAATCTTGAAGTTGTAGATATTCCACCAGGGCATACCCATTCTATTGAAAATTTAGGGGATAGTGAAATAGTAGTTTTGTTTTGGGCAAATCAAATTTTTAATCCTGAAGAACCGGATACTTATCATTGTGAGGTATAAAATGAATAAAATTAAAGTGATGACAATTCTGGGCACACGGCCTGAGATCATACGTCTTTCGTGCGTGATGGCGCTCTTGGATAAATATGTTGACCATAAGATTGTTCATACCGGCCAGAATTATGACTATGAACTAAATAAGATATTCTTTAAAGAATTGAATGTCCGAAAGCCCGATTATTTTTTAGGAGTTGATTATAGCTCATTGGGTGCTGTTATGGGGAATATTCTTATTTTGATTGAGAAAGTGCTTAAAAAGGAAAAGCCTGATGCAGTTTTGATATTAGGCGATACCAATAGCTCCATTGCAGGGATTATGGCAAAACGCATGAAGATTCCCATCTATCACATGGAGGCTGGGAATCGCTGTTTTGACTTTAATGTTCCTGAGGAGATCAACCGCAGGATAATTGATCATATCAGTGATTTTAATCTCGTCTATACGGAACACGCCAGGCGTCATTTGCTCTCTGAAGGGCTACCCCACCGCCGCATTTATCTTACAGGTTCGCCAATGAAAGAAGTTCTTTTGACATACATGGACAAGATACAATCTTCCAAAATCCTTGAACAACTCGGATTAAAAAAAGATGGCTATTTTATCGCCAGCATTCACAGGGAAGAGAATGTAGATAACAAGGAGAATCTTGGCCTGTTACTGCGTTCTTTGAGTCTTGTTTGTGAAGATTATGGATTTCCTGTGGTCGTGTCGACCCATCCGAGAACAAGAAAACGTCTGGAGGCTTTAGCTGAAGCTAGGCTGCATGCCAATATCCAATTTTTGAAACCATTTGGATTTTTTGATTATAACCATCTCCAGATGAATGCCTTTTGCGCTATTTCAGACAGCGGCACAATCAGTGAAGAATCTTCCATCCTTTCGTTTCCAGCCATAACGGTAAGAAACGCTATGGAAAGACCGGAAGCTCTGGACACGGGGAATATTGTTTTGACAGGTTTAAATCCCGAAACCATTATTCAGGCAATTAAAATGGTGACAGAAGAAAAAGCTTCTCTAGGCAAGCATCCCATTCCTGCGGAGTATGAAATTGAGAATGTATCACAAAGGGTGGTCAAACTGATAATAGGGACTGCAAAGTTGAGTCATATCTGGGATGGAATAAATTAAAATGAACCAGAAGATATCTTCCTCCGGAATGAGCAGCGCGGTAAGAGATGAAGAAAAATAATAGTGTGTTAATAATCACAGAACGTTTTTATCCGGAAGAGTTCGGGATTAATGATCTGGCACAGGCATGGCAGGCTAAAGGCTATGAAGTTGCCGTATTGACACAAGCCCCCAGTTATCCTTTTGACAGGGTGTATGAAGGATATAAGAATAAGCTTTTTCAGACTGAAAAGTGGCAGGGTATTAAAATTTACAGAGTATTTTCTTTGATGGGTTATAAAAAAGGTGTGCTCTTAAAAGTATTGAATTATTTATGTTTTGCTTTTTTTGCGTCTTTGGCATCTTTGTTTATAGGCCGAACATATGATAATGTTTTTGTGTATCATATCGGCCCTCTGACGCAGGCAATTCCTGCTGTACTTATTAAAAAAATCTTTGGAAGCAAACTTTACATCTGGACATTAGATATATGGCCGGATACAGTTTATGCGTATGGATTCAGGGAAAAAGCAATTTCCAGGAAGTTATTGGATTGGTTTGTAAAAACCGTTTATAAAAATTGCGAAACAGTATTTGTCTCATGCAAAGGGTTCAAACAGAAAATACAAAACTATGTTCCAGACGCCAGAATAATCTTTTCTCCTCAATGGGCTCCCAATGAATTGAATTTCGATCAAGTAACGCCACATGAGTCGTTGAAAGAAGGGTTTAATTTTACATTTGCGGGTAATGTAGGAACAGTTCAGAATTTGGAAAATATTATCAGGGGTTTCGCGCTCCTGCCAAAATCCAATAACCAGATTAACTTAAATATCATTGGTGATGGCTCAAATCTGGAACCTCTAAAAAATATTGTAAAAAAAGAGAACATTACCAATGTTCATTTTTGGGGACGAAGGCCATTAAAGGAAATGCCAAAATGGTTTGAGGGCAGTGATGTTTTAATAATATCTCTAATAGATGAGCCAATTTTTTCTTTAACAGTGCCTGCTAAATTTCAAGCGTATCTTGCATCCAGTAAACCAATTTATTGTGTGATGAAAGGCGAAGTCGCTGATTTAGTAACAAACAATAAAATTGGTTTTGTTGCACAACCAAACAATATTGACGATATAAGAGCAGGGTTCGAGAAATTTTTAGCTACGCCAAAACAGGAGTTGCAAACATTTGGAAGCAATATGAAGTCACTTTTAAACAAAGAATACAACCGCAATAAAATCATACAACAAATGACAGAAGAAATCTTTCCTTTACCCATTTCCGCTCAAGGCACTTTTGGGTAAACTACTTTTTACTCCTTTCGACCTAAGGCTGTTTTGGGTAAAAATCTGCATGCTTCATTTTGCGGGCGCTGTTGATCGTTTTATATAAAAACCATGGACCTATTTGATCTGATCAGACAAGGGAAGATTAAGCGGTATTTTCGGGCAACCCGGAAACTGAATGCCCCTAATGTGGTTTCTCACATCACACAAAGGGCAGCTGGCAAGGAGCCGCTGTTTATGGAAGATAGCGACTATCTTTTTATGATAGGATGCCTGAAGAAGATAGCCGACAATTATTCTCTCAGGGTTTATGCCTTTTGTCTTATGCCGAATCATGTGCATGTACTCCTGAGCCCAACAGAAAGCAACTTATATGACGCCATGCGGGATCTGTTCTCAAGATACGCCATGAAGTTCAACAAAAAGTACGAAAGGAAAGGGCATCTGTTCGGTGGCCCTTACAGGCAGGCTGTTTGCCTTGATGACAGCTATCTTTTAGCTGCTTCTCTTTATATTCATCTGAATCCTGTAAAAGTCGGCCTTGCAACTGACCCTTTGACTTATCACTGGTCATCATGTAGATTATATTATGAGGATAATGCTCCGAAATCCTTTATTGATCCCGATTTCATCTTAAACTTGCTTTCCGGGAACGAAATTGAGAATAAAAAGAAATACCGGCTCCTACTGAAACAGGGTGGCCAGTTAGAGTCTGCGCATGTCTTGGAACAGGAAGATGCCATAGAACGTTTTCAGGTAAAACTTGCCTCCATGTTTCCTTCTATTTTCAAAATGGTTAACAAGAAAAAACAGATTGCCAAATTTTTAGGTATAGATTTAACAGGAATGGAGGAGTTAGAAAAACAGATTGAAACCGTGGCAAAGGAGTTTCCCCATAGCAAGCCCGAAAGTAGAAAGGCGAAAAAATACCTCATAGAACAACTCATTGCCCGTGGCTATACTCGAACAGAAATAGCAGATCGACTGGGTGTATCGCGAAAGACCGTTTACAACATATTAAAAGCTTCATTATAAAGAATTAATTTGTCTTTTTAGAGGTGCAATTTTTACCCATTTCCGCTTAAGGCTATTTTGGGTAAGATTAATTTGTAATGAATATTTTAATAACAGGCGCGAATGGGTTTATCGGAAAAGCACTCTGCGAGGGGATGCTGGTTGACGGATACCAAGTGCGGGGAGCTGTCAGGAGCGCGGCTCAAATGACGGCTCTGCCTTCAGGGGTTGAAGGGGCGATGGTCGGCGATATCAGCCCGGAAACTGATTGGTCTGGGGCTCTGGCCGGTATTGAAAGCATTGTGCACTTGGCTGCGCGGGCGCATGTTATGAACGAGACGTCCGGGGTTCCTCTTGCTGTTTATCGCCAGGTTAATGTTGCCGGGACCGAACGTCTGGCGCAACAGGCTGCCGTGGCAGGGGTAAAGCGGTTGGTATTCCTTAGTTCAGTAAAAGTTCATGGTGAGGAAACTAATGTTCCATACTCGGAGGAAAACCACCTCGCTCCGCAGGATCCCTACGGTGTCAGCAAACTGGAAGCGGAAAAGATTCTCAGAAAAGTTGCTGAAGAGACCGGTCTGGAGGTCGTGATTCTCCGTCCGCCACTGGTCTATGGACCGGGGGTAAAGGCTAATTTCCTGCGTCTGCTAAGTATTGTTGAAAGGGGTATTCCTCTGCCGTTTGCCAGCGTTAACAACCGGCGCAGCATGGTCTGCCTTGGTAATTTGGTGGATGCTATTATTACTTGTATTAGTCATCCGCTGGCAGCAGGTGAGACTTTTTTAGTAAGTGATGGGCAGGATGTGTCTACGCCGGATTTAATAAAGATGATTGCTTGTGCGATGGGTAAGAAGCCAAGGTTATTTTCTTTGCATCCCAGTATCCTAAAGGCGTTGTGTAAGATTGCAGGAAAGACTGAAGAGCTGGAGAAATTAACAGGGTCTCTGCTTGTGGACAGTAGTAAGATCAGGCGTGAACTTGGCTGGCAGCCGCCTTATACAATGGCCGAAGGTTTGGCGGTAACCGCTGAATGGTATAAAAAAAGCAGGCGATAATTTTATGAAGCGTATCTTTGATCTAACTATGGCCGGTTTTTTATTGTGTTTTTTGAGTGTGCTGATTTTGGTGGTTGCTTTAATAGTAAAGCTAACATCAAAGGGGCCAGCTTTATATTGGTCGGATAGAGTGGGGATTAATAATGGGATATTCAGGATGCCAAAGTTTCGCACGATGCGTATTGATACCCCAGCCGTCGCAACTCATCTGATGAAAAACCCTGATAGATATCTTACTTCAATTGGGTCTTTTTTGCGTAAGTTTAGTCTGGATGAATTACCGCAGCTTTACAGTGTTTTAAAGGGAGATATAAGTTTTGTCGGCCCCCGTCCGGCACTGTATAATCAGGATGATTTAATTGAATTAAGAACCAGCAAGGGAATAGATAAGATTATTCCGGGAATTACCGGCTGGGCGCAGGTAAATGGCAGGGATGAATTGCCGATTCCGATAAAGGTTGAATTCGATGAATATTATTTGAAAAACAGGTCTTTTCTTTTTGATATGAAAATATTAGTAAGAACGTTTAAAAAAGTCGTCCGAATGGAAAATGTTACGCATTAATTTTGAATTGACCAATTTGACAACTTTTGTTCTTTAATGCTGAATATTTAACAAAGACCTATTGACACCGCAGTAATCTTTCATTATAATGAACAAAGAGGATAATATAATGAACTATCTAAAAATCAAAAAATACCTATACCACCAAACACCTTTAAAGATACTTTCCTTTCTCTCTAACCATCCGGGAGTGGTATTTTCTGCCAATGAAGTATCCCGGGCGACTAAATGTAGTAAGGGCGCAACTAATCAAGCCTTAAGATTGCTTTTAGAATTAGCTCTCTTATCTCGAGAAAGAAAAGGAAATCTATTTTTATACAAACTTAACGCCGGTAATTTCCTTTTGAAACAATTCAAAGTATTTGAGAACTTACTAGACCTACAAATATTGGTTAAAGAAATTCAAAGATACTGTTATGAAATTGTTCTTTTTGGGTCTCGTGCAGATGGGTGCAATGCTGGAGAAAGTGATATAGACTTATTTATTCGTACAGAATATAAAAAAGAGGTGAGAAAAATTATCAGTAAATACGAGACTGTCGATGTAAAATATCAGGCTGTTATTCAAGACCCTTTAGAATCTGTATCGTCAAAAAAAGAAGACAGTGTATTTCACAGGCAAGTGGAAAAGGGGATTACTCTTTGGAGGGGAAGGCCGACTTATGAAGAAATTTGATATCCAGGAAGCAATTGAGAAGAGAAGAATCATTCCTTTTTCTGACGGTCCTAAGGTCAGCTCTAAAGAAATGAGAACTGCCAGAGAAGATTTAAAAGACGCCAAAGATGTTTTGGGGTTAGAAAAGATCAAATTGGCTACTGTAACTGCATATTTTGCGATATTTCACGCATCCAGGGCGTTACTTTACAATAAAAAATACCGAGAAAAAAGTCATATTCAACTGGCGTTTGCCATTAAAAGCCTCTATATAGACCAAGGATTACTTCCTCAGGAGTATTATGATAATTTTGTCCAGGCGTTAGATCTTCGAGAGATGGCAGATTATAAAAGAAAATTTTCCAGGCAAGGAGCAGAAAGAAATATCCAGGCAGCAGAAAAAGCCATTAAATTAACGCAGGCTGAAGCCTGCGGCTACCAAAAAGGAAATTCCTATACATTTAAATTAGTAGATAACCTTTTAAAAGGGAGGATTAGAGAATAGATAATAGGGGCAGGTGATGGGCAGGCAGATGAGATTAGACAAAGGACAAGGCTGGGTCATCCATTGGGGAGTGCGGAATTCATAGAACAGATTTCAAAAAAAGTAGGGAGAGATTTAACCTTCAGACCGAAAGGTAGGCCCCGTAGAAAGAAAGAGGGAATTAAATGGGATGTGTCCCTATTTTCTTTAAGAGGAAATGATGTTTAGCAATAAGAGGTTTTTGTTACCTGTAATTGATGCGGTTATTGTTACCGCATGTATGTATTTAGCTCTTCTTTTTCGCTTTGAGGGCAGGATAGATAATGCGCATATGGCTTCATTCTTAAGGATGCTGCCCATCATCATTTTCGTTCGCCCGGCTATCTTCTGGCTGTTTGGACTTTATAAGGGGATGTGGCGCTATGCCGGGCTCAGGGACCTTTCCTCTATAATCAAAGCAGTTACCTTAGGCTCAGTTGTTTTGGCGGCGTTCATCTTCTTTTTGAGATTGCCTTATTCGCGGGGAGTTTTTGCTATAGATTGGCTGCTTAATTTAGTCCTTGTTGGTGGGGAGAGATTTGCGGTCAGGGCCTTGCGGGAGTGGCGCACTGAAAGGGTGAAGAGGATGAAAAGAATCCTCATCGTCGGAGCAGGAGATGCCGGAGAGATGATTTTAAGGGAGATAAGGAGTCACCTTAAGTCGGAGTATTTGGTAGTTGGTTTTATTGATGACCATCGGGCGAAGCAGGGGATGTCTATTCATGGAGTGAAGGTTTTGGGGAGAAGACACGATATTCCTCAAGTAGTGAAGCAGAGGAATATAGAGGAAATAATTATTGCTATGCCTTCTGCCTCGGGGAAAATTATTCGCGATATAGTCTCTATCTGTGAAGGGATAGAAGTGAAGTGCAGGACTATTCCCGGGTTGAATGAGTTGATTTACGGGCGGGTAAGCATAAAGGAAATAAGAGATATAACATTAAAAGACCTCCTCCGCAGGGCAGAGGTCAAGATGGACTTGCCGGAAATTGCCTCTTATCTTGAAGGGAAGAGGGTTTTGGTTACCGGGGCAGCCGGCTCAATAGGCTCTGAGACCTGCCGTCAAATCGCTCAATTAAATGCATCCGAGATAATCGCTCTTGATTATAATGAGAATGGGCTCTTTTTTTTAGAGCATGAGTTGAAAAAGGATAAGAATTCTAAATCTGTTTCTCTGAAGATAGCGCTCGGTGATATTAAGGATAAAGAAAAAATGCGTCTAATCTTTGCTCGCTTCCAACCGGAGATTATTTTTCATGCTGCTGCCTATAAGCATGTTCCTCTGATGGAGGATAATCCGGCTGAAGCAATTAAGAACAATATCAACGGAACAGCCAATTTAGTTGATTTAGCCGATGAATACGGGGGGCATAAGTTCATCAACATTTCTACCGATAAGGCAGTCAATCCCATCAGTGTTATGGGAGCCTCAAAGAGGATGGCCGAGATGCTCGGTCAGAGTAAAGATGATTCGAAAACCTGCTTTATCAGTGTTCGTTTCGGAAATGTCCTGGGAAGTGATGGAAGTGTAGTTCCTCTGTTTCGCAGGCAAATTGCCGAAGGCGGTCCGGTAACGGTTACCCATCCGGAGGCAACCCGTTACTTTATGACTATACCGGAGGCGGTGCAGTTAATTCTTCAGGCAGGGGCAATGGGCAGGGGCGGAGAGATTTTTGTTTTAGATATGGGAGAGCCTATCAAGATTGTTGATTTAGCGCGGGATTTAATCAGGTTTTCAGGATTTGAACCGGATGAGGATATTTCTATTGAATTTATCGGGCTGCGGCCGGGAGAAAAACTTCACGAGGAACCGCTAAGAGTTCAAGGAGCGGTTAGGGCTACCATTCATGAATGCATATTTGTGGCTGAGATGCCCAGGGTGGATGGTAAGCGACTAAAAGCAGATGTGGAAGTCCTGAAAGAATTGGCTCGGGAAGGAAATCGCCACCGGATTGCTGAAAAACTTAAGGAAATGATTCCTGAGTATCGGCCGAATGTGAAGAAAAAGTAAGACTTGACAGGTTTAGCAACAGATAGTATGGTTTTGCTATGGAGGTTTTATTATGGATCAAAAGCAAGAAGTTCATTCGGAATTTGATGAAATAAACTTGATGGATTATTTGAATGTCATTTTGAGGAGAAAGCGGCTGATTTTTTTTGGTTTTGTTTTGGCAGTGGCCGGGGCCGGAGTTTTCAGTTATATTTCGCCAAGAATTTATAGAGCCGAGACCATTTTGGAAATAGGATACATAAAAGAAGTAGTAGAAGCTATTGAAGCCTCGTCTCAGATAATAGAAAAACTTAAACTTGGCGTATATGAAAGATTAATCAGGGCAAGGCTGGGCATCCCGGAAGAAAAAAATATAGAAGTAAAATCTGAGAACCCAGGAGGCACTAACTTGCTCAAAATAGAAGCAGAAGATACTGAGCCGAAACTAACTAAAGCGATTTTGCAGGAAATTAATAATTTGATTCTATCAAACCACCAGGAACAAATTAAAGTTAAAAAAGAGCTTTTTGAAAATGATATTGAAAGATTGAGAACTAAAATTATTTCTTTAGAAGAAGAAAATGAAAGCATAAGAACTCAAATTGAAATTTTAGAAAAAGTCCCTCTTAAAGAACAGACTCCTGCTTCTCAGTTTGCCCTTTTTGCCACCAAAGAAAGATTAGAAATCAGAAAACGGGAAATAGAAAATCTATATTTAGGAATTAATTCTCATAAAAGATTACTTGAAAATATCCGATCCACTAAAGTAATAAAAGCGCCGCTTATTCCGAAAGTGCCGATTAAGCCAAGACCGGCTTTGAATATGTCCGTAGCCGGCATTTTGGGAATTTTCTTTGGGACTTTTTTGGCTTTTCTTCAGGAATCTTTGCAGAAAAGTAAAACAAAAAGCTAATATTCAGGTTCCGGGGTTCAGAGTTCAAATACAGTCCACCTGTCTGCGTGCCTGACTGCGAGCGCTCTCCTGTCTGCCTGTCTGCCTGTCTGCCTGTCTGCGTGCACCGCACAGGCAGGCGAGCAACGCTCAGGCAGGCGCTCAGGCAGGCAACGCACAGGCAGGCAGTCCAGGATTCTGACTTCTGAATTCTGGCTCCTGACCCCCATTCACCAATCACCATTTACTAATCACCATTCACTAAAAAAGTTGTGACCAATAATTTTGCTTGATAAAAATAAAGAAATGTGATATAGAAACACAAAATAATTTAGCAATAAAAATCGGAAACCCGGAGTCGCACAATGAATAATACGCTGACAAATGCTTTTTTGGGAATTGATGTTGGCTCAATAACGACAAAGATAGCCATTATTAATGAGCAGGATGAGATTATAGTCTGTAGCTATGCCAAGACAGAGGGAGACCCTGTCAGAACAATCCAGGCCGGCTTAAAAGAAGTTTCCTCCGTAGCTGATGCAACCAGCAAAATTTTATCAGTGGGAACCACGGGTAGCGGGAGGTACCTGGCAGGAACCCTGGTGGGTGCAGATACAATCAAGAACGAGATTACTGCTCATGCCGTGGCAGCTACTGTCTTTCTTCCCGAGGTCCAGACGGTATTTGAAATTGGGGGGCAGGATTCAAAAATCATTATCATCAGAGACGGGATTGCGACCGATTTTGCTATGAACACGGTCTGTGCTGCGGGGACCGGCTCTTTCCTTGAGCATCAGGCATTGAGGCTTGGCATTCCCATTGAAGACTTTGGAGAATATGCTCTTCGGGCAAGCAGTCCTGTTAGAATCGCTGGACGCTGCACTGTATTTGCTGAAACTGATATGGTGCATAAGCAACAGACAGGGCATAATAAGGAAAATATTATTGCTGGACTGTGCCAGGCGCTGGTGAGGAATTACCTCAACAATGTGGCTAAGGGAAAAGAGCTTCTTCCCCCATTTGTATTTCAAGGGGGAGTAGCAGCAAATTTAGGAATTAAGTCGGCATTTGAACAGGAATTGGAGCAGAAGGTCATTATCCCGCCAAACCATATTATGATGGGAGCTATTGGAGTGGCAATCCTGGCGCGGGAAGAGCTATCAGGAACGACAAGGTTTAAAGGGCTTGAGATTACTATGGCTGATTATAGAACATCAGGCTTTGAGTGTGATGAGTGCACTAACTCTTGCGAGATTGTTCAGCTTTTATTTGAAGGCGAGCCTGTCTCCAGATGGGGAAGCCGCTGTAATAGGTGGGAAATGTAATGGGAAAGGTTTTAGCTGTCTGTATCAGCAAGAAGAAAGGTACTTCTAAAAATAGAGTGGAGGAGGGAATTCTCAGGAAAAATTATGGGTTGGAGGGAGATGCTCATGCCGGAGGAGGCTCCAGGCAAGTAAGTCTTCTGGCGGATGAGACCCTCAAAGAAATGAAGAAAAAAGGCATAAAAATTAGCTGTGGCGGCTTTGGAGAAAACCTCACTACCACCAAAATAGAAATTACAAGTCTTCTCGTGGGTGCAAGACTCAAGGTTGGCAAGAGTGCTCTTCTTGAGATAACTCAAATTGGCAAGACCTGCCAGAAACCATGTAAAATTTACAAAAGTCTTGGTAACTGTATCCTGCCTTCTCAGGGAGTATTTGCTAAAGTTCTAAGTGGAGGTAAAGTAAAAAAGTGGGATAGGATTACCCCGGGAGGCGGCAGGAAAATTTTGGCAGGTGTACTCACTATAAGCGACAGATGCGCAAGCGGAGAAAGAGAAGACAAAAGCGGGATGCTCTTGAGAGAGACATTAAAAGCTCTTGCTGCTGAAGTGATGCTGTATAAGCTCATTTCCGATGACTTCGGCGAGATTATAAAAACTTTGAAAAACTGGTCTGATAGCGGTATCGTTAATCTTATTCTCACCACAGGTGGAACAGGTCCATCACTGCGGGATGTAACCCCTGAAGCAACCGGAGAGGTATTGGATAAAGAGATGCCGGGTTTTGCTGAGATAATACGAGCTGAGGGAGCTAAAAAGACAGTGCGAGCCTATCTCTCCCGTGGTGTTGCTGGAATCAGAGGAAAAACTTTGATTGTGAATCTTCCCGGAAGCCCTCAAGGGGCAAAAGACTCTCTTGAAATAATATCTCCAATATTAGAACATGCAATTGAAGTAATGGAAGGAAAAGAGGAAGGCACAAAGAGTGAAATTAAAAATTAGAAATTGGTAACTGGTAATTGGGTTTTGCCCTGAATCAAGTTCAGGGTAGGATTTAGGATTTACCTGCCTGCCGCAGGCAGGGAGTTTAAGATTTGTTCCCAGGTGGATAGACTAAGGACTGTTAGACTGCCGACTGAAGACTGAAGACTGTTAGAGGGGGAGGAAAGAATATGTTTGATGAATTGCGCAAGGAGCTAATTGATATTCGGGAAAAGCTCCTGAAAATGCGAGGGCACCTTTGACTTTGCCAATAAGGGAAGAGAAATAGAAAGCCTTGAGAAGAAAATAGAGGGGGCTTCTTTCTGGGATGAGCCGCGGGAAGCAAGAGAAGTTATCGGGCAATTGAACCGTCTTAAAGCAGAGGTTACTCCCTGGCAGGAACTGGAAAAGAAAGAAAGCGAACTATCGGAATTGCTCCAATTAGCAGGGGAAGAAAAAGAAGAAAGCCTTATAAGTGAAGTTGCTGAAGGATATAAAGAACTGAATGAGCGCCTAAAAGCGCTGGAATTCACTTTTTTGATGGATGGAGAAAATGATTACTGTAATGCTTTTCTCTCTATTCATGCCGGCGCCGGAGGCACTGAGTCCTGTGATTGGGCAAAAATGCTTCTTCGCATGTATCTTCGCTGGGCAGAAAGGAAAGGTTATAAAGTAGATATCATTGACTTGCTTCATGGGGAAGAAGCCGGGATAAAGAGCGTTACTGCCCTGATAAAAGGAGACCATGCTCACGGATACCTCAAAGCCGAGAACGGCGTCCATCGGCTTGTCAGAATTTCCCCGTTTGATGCTGCCAAGCGTCGTCATACCTCTTTTTCCTCAGTTGATGTCGTTCCTGAGATAAAAGACGAAGAGATACAAATTGTTCAATCCGATTTGAAAATTGATACCTACCGCGCATCAGGCGCCGGTGGACAGCATGTGAACGTTACTGATTCAGCAGTTAGAGTTACCCACATTCCCACAAAAATCACTGCCCAGTGTCAAAATGAGAGGTCTCAACATCAGAACAAGGAAACTGCTCTCAAAGTCCTCAAGGCACGACTTCACGAGTATTATAGAAAGAAAAAAGAAGAAGAGATGTTAAAAGAAAAAGGAAAGAAGGATGAGATTGCATGGGGCAGTCAAATACGTTCCTATGTCTTTCATCCTTACTCAATGGTTAAAGACCATCGCACAAACCTGGAAATAGGCAATGTCAATGCCGTTATGGACGGCGATATTGATAGCCTGATTAAAGCATGGATAAGAAGGAAAAAATAGTATGAAAGAATTTATAGAAAACCCTTGTTAATGTGTTAATGAAGGAGAAAATCTTGCATAAAGGGGGAGAGAATATACTTTTATGGGTTGAGATCAAAAAATATCTAATAAACTTGTTCCTCCCTCTTGATGGGGGAGGACAAAAGTAGGGGTGAAATCGGGCAAGAAGTCAGTTAATATTGCAAGAAATCTTAGAAAAAATTTTACTGATACAGAAAGATATTTATGGAAATATATAAGAAGAAATCAATTAGAAGGATTTAAATTCCGGCGGCAACAACCAATAGGAAGATATATAGTGGATTTTGTAAATTTTAAAAGAAAGATTGTAATAGAGGTAGATGGTGGACAGCATGCAATCGAAGGTGCACAAGACAGAAAAAGGGATAAGTGGTTAAGGGGAGAAGGGTTTGAGGTTTTAAGGTTTTGGGATCACGATGTTCTTGAGAATATAGAAGGTGTCTTAGAAGTTATAAGGGACACACTCTTACTATCCCCTCACCCTAACCCTCTCCCACAAGGGGAGAGGGAATAAACTAAAAACTTTTGACAGAACGAAAGCATGGATAAGAAGGAAAAAATAGAAGAAATCCCGGAAGAGCGCCTCCAAAAGCTTGAAAAAGTTAAGAGTAGCGGCGTATCTCCTTATGGTGGTCGATTTAAGCGCACTCATTCTATTGCCGACTTAAATGAGGAAATGGAAGGTGAGGTAATTATTGCCGGGCGTCTCATTGCTATTCGCAAGCATGGCAAGTCAATCTTTTTTGATTTGTGGGATGGAAGCGCTGTAATTCAGATTTACCTTAACTGTAGTTTTATAGGAGAAGAAAAATATAATATATTTCAAGAAGGAATTGACATTGGAGATTTCATTGGAATTACCGGGGAAGTTTTTCGCACCCGCATGGGGGAGCTTTCCGTAAAAGCAAGTAATTGGACGCTGCTCACCAAAACAATGCGGCCACTTCCTGCAAAGTGGCACGGGCTGAAAGATGTAGAGATAAAGTACCGACAGCGCTACCTTGACCTCATTGCCAACGCTAAGGCGAGAGAAGTGTTCGCTCTTCGCTCCTCACTGACCAAAGAGCTGAGACGATGGCTTGATGAACAGGGCTTCACTGAAGTTGAAACTCCTATACTTCAGGCAATCCCCGGGGGTGCGGCGGGAAAGCCTTTTCGCACATATCAGGATGCATTAAAGATGGAGCTTTTCCTTCGGATTGCTCCTGAATTATACCTTAAGCAACTTCTTGTCGGGGGAGAGGAAAAAGTCTATGACCTGAACAAATCTTTTCGTAACGAGGGGCTTTCTACCCGCCACAATCCTGAGTTTACTATGCTGGAGCTTTATGAGGCTTATGCTGATTATGAATATATGATGGAATTTTGTGAAAAACTTATCCTTAATCTTGCCGATACTATTTTAGGCAAACGGCAAATAACTTATCAAGGGATGAAGATTGACCTGTCTCCCCCATGGCGAAGGACTACTTTTAATGAGGCTCTGCGTGAATTGTACAATGTTGACATTAAAACCGAAGACCTGAAAAGCCTTACTCAAAAACTTCGCGCCGCAAAAGTAGAAATTCCCGGTGAAAATATAACCCGCAGCGGTATCGTTAGACTGCTGGAGAAGTCTCTCGCGAGCACTTTCCCTACCTTTATTATTGATTACCCGGCATTTCTCTGCCCCTTAGCAAAAAGAAAGAAAGATAACTTAGATGTGTGTGAAAGATTTGAGCTTTTCGCCGGCGGCATTGAGATAGCGAATGCTTATTCAGAGCTTGCTGACCCGATTGAACAGAGAAAAAGGCTCTATGAGCAGGCAGATGTGGTTGATGAAGGTTTTTTACTTGCTCTTGAGCATGGGATGCCTCCGGCAAGTGGCATGGGCATAGGTATTGACCGGCTTATAATGCTATTTACAGATTCTGCCTCTGTGCGCGATGTTATTCTCTTTCCTCAGTTAGGAGCTGTAACACAAGATTGAGGAGCAAATATCACTATTAACCGATAAAAAGAGGAGATGAATATGGGATTGGAGGTCTATATCAACGGTGAGTTTTTTGACCGCAGTGATGCTAAAATATCTGTCTTTGACCACGGGCTTCTATATGGCGACGGGGTATTTGAGGGTATTCGTGCTTATGGGGGAAAGGTATTTCGTCTGAAAGAGCATCTGAAGAGACTTTATGAGTCAGCCATGATGATAATGCTAAAAATTCCCCTTAAAATAGAGGAGTTGGAGCAGGCTGTCTTCGCAACGTTGCAAAAAAATAATCTTCATGATGCCTACATACGGCTCATTGTAACGCGGGGAGAAGGAGACCTGGGGCTGGATATGAGGCTTTGTCATCATCCTTCCATAATTATCATCACTGATAAAATTATTCTTTATCCGGATGAGCTTTACCGAAAGGGAATAAAGATTGTTACTGTTTCCACACGGCGGAATATCTCTGAAGCTGTTAATCCCTGTGCTAAGTCACTCAACTATCTAAACAACATCCTGGCAAAGATTGAGGCGGTAAACAGTAATGCTCATGATGCTTTGATGCTGAGTGTGGAAGGATATGTTGTGGAATGCAGCGGAACAAATATCTTTATTTTAAAAAATGGAGCACTTCTTACTCCACCTGCTTTCCTCGGTGTTCTTGAAGGCATTACCCGCAATGTAATTATTTATCTAGCAAAAGAGTTCGGGATAGGAGTTCAAGAAGAGCCTTTTACCAGATATCAACTCTATAATTGCGAAGAATGCTTTCTTACCGGCACTGCTGCCGAGGTAATGCCCGTAGTAGAGGTAGACGGAAGAGTAATTGCTAATGGAAAGCCCGGCGAGATTACCCGCAAGCTGAGCAGGAAGTTCAAAAGTCTAACACGAAGAGAAGGAGCCTCTATCTATAAGTAAGGCACAGGGGCTGAAGAGATAAATTCAAAAATCAAAAGTCAAAATTACAATGCAAAATTCAAAATTGATTTAAAAAACTTTTAACTTTTAACTTGCACTTTTGCCTTTTGACTTTTAACTTTTGAATTAGTTCTTAAACTGGTAACTGGTGCACTGGTGACTGGTGGTCTGGCACATATGAAGAGAATTGTTATTATTTTTTCCATTTGTTTTTTTTTGTTTTTCTATGTCACCTGGATGGTCTTCTTTTATTTGCCTGTCTATCTCAGGACTATTAATATCTCTAATATAGAGATAGGCATTCTTGTTGGAGTCTTCTCCCTCGTTGCGCCAATGCTGGCATTATTCTTTGGTCTTCTCTCTGACCGGTCATCCCCGCGCAGTCTGATTCAAACAGGAGCAGGATTGATTATACTCTCTTTATGCGGGCTTTACTTTGCCACTAACTTTCCTGCTCTTCTTCTTATTTTTGTTGTTGCTGGAGCAGGAACAACGCTTTTTTTAATCTCTCTGAACTCTCTCTACTTCAAGCATCTTCAAGGTGGAAAAAGGGGCATAAAGTTAGCTATCCTGATGTTCTCGGGGCATCTTGGGCTTGGATTAGGCCCGCTGACAGGCGGACTTGTAATTGATTTTTTTGGGCAAAGAGCAGTCTTTCTTGTTGGCGCGATAGCGGTACTGCTTCTCCTTATGATAACAACAAAGATTGGTGATATTCCTCCAATCAAATTTGCTTTGGTGCAATACAAGAAAGACCTGAGGAAAAAGGATGTTCTGTTCCTCATTCTAATTATTCTAACAGTTGGATTCCACTTTGGCACGGAAAAGACAAGCTTAGCTCTTTTTATGGATACGGCGATTAATTTGACCGCGTGGGAAATAGCGACTGTCTTTGGTATCTCAGGCTTATGGCTGGGAGTATTCAGCCTTATTTGCGGACACGCATTCGATACTAAAAAAAATGTTTTTATTTTTCTTTCGCTCGGGTTAGCTATCTCAGGCATCTTTCAGGCGCTGACACCTCTGGCTAATTCTTATCTTGCGATAATTATTGTTCGCATACTTCATGTTAGCGGAGATGCTTTTCTTATTCTTTCATCGGCATTGATTATCTCTATTATCTTCCCGCGCGAGAGAATGGGGGGTAGTTTTGGGTTGATGATGACCATCAGGGCAGGGGGAGTATTCTTAGGGGCACTAATAAGCGGTTATCTAAATACCAGATATGGCTATCATGTTCCTCTCATCGTAAGCGGGACTCTCTTGATTATTTTATCTATTTCCTTTATTCCTTACAGAAAGAGTTTTAATTGGAGACAAAGCTGAACATTGGAATAGTTGGCTGCGGGACGATTGGGAGCAGGCTCTCTTGTGCCATTAATCAAGAAATTCCTGAGCTAAATCTGAAGGCAGTGTGTGACACTCAAAGCGAGAAGGCAGAAAAATTAGCATCTTCTCTCCTCCCGCAACCTGCCGTCTTAGACATCACTAAATTAATTGCTGCCGTTGACCTGGTGGTTGAGTGCGCTGCAAAAGAGGTAGTAGGAGCGCTGGTGGCAGAGACACTGGAGCAAGGCAAAGAGATTATGGTGCTCTCCAGTAGCGGGTTGATTGGAAGAGAAGATTTATTTGCACTTGCCTTTAAGAGAAAGCGGCGCATCTATATTCCATCAGGAGCGCTGGCAGGATTGGATGGGGTTAAATCAGCATCAGTTGGTAAAATAACATCGGCTACCCTTACCATCAGGAAACATCCGCATGGATTAGAGGGAGCTCCTTATGTCGTAAAAAATAGGATTAATCTTGGGGCAGTCAGGAAAGAAATGTTAATATTTACAGGAAATGTTGCCCAGGCAGTGGCTGGATTCCCTCAAAATGTTAACGTTGCCGCAACCTTGTCTTTGGTGAGTCTTGGTCCTGAGGAGACAGTGGTGAAGATTATCGTCAACCCGAAGCTCAAGCGAAATGTTCACGAAATGGAGGTTATAGGGGAATTTGGTCGCATTTATAGCTCTACTGAGAATTTTCTTTCCCCGGATAATCCACGCACAAGTTATCTGGCTGTCTTTTCGGCAATTGCCACATTAAAAAGCATTGTTAGTGTGGTAAAAGTGGGAACTTAGAGAGTAGAAATTAGAAATTGGAAATTAGAGAGTAGAGAGTTAGGTGTCGGTTAACCTGAGGACAAAAAAGTGCAGAAATTCGCTGAATTAATTCTCAAATTCCGCCTGCCAATTATAGTAGTAACCATTGCCGCTACTCTCTTCTTTGGTTATTTTTTGGGAGACCTCAAAATTGACGCTGACCCTGGAGGTTACCTGGATGAAGATGAGCCTTCAGCGATGCTTCTCGCCAGAGTTATGGACGAATTTGGAATTTATACCATAGCCGCAGTGGCGCTGGAAACAGAAGATGTCTTTAATTATTACACCTTGAGAAGAGTAGATGAAATTACCCGCGGTCTTGAAGCGACGGATGAGATTGTCTCGGTAATAAGCCTGACCAATGTCACTGATGTCAGCAGGACTGAGAAGGGATTAGGACCCACCAGAATCATTGATATTGATAATCTCCCGCAGAACCCTGAAGGATTTAGAAATTTGAGA
Source organism: candidate division NPL-UPA2 bacterium Unc8 (assembly GCA_003574845.1). Lineage (GTDB taxonomy): Bacteria > NPL-UPA2 > NPL-UPA2 > NPL-UPA2 > NPL-UPA2 > NPL-UPA2. The sequence continues at coordinate 82,469 of NDHY01000003.1, read as the reverse complement.
GAGCGCGTTCTCGCCGATGACCTCCTGAGGGGGCTCATGGTTTCTGAAGATGGCAGCACTACATTGATTACTGTCACCGTGGGAGATGTAGACTTAATATCAATCGGGCACCAGATAAAAGAAATTGTTCACAACACCACGGGTGATGAAAAAATTCATTTCAGTGGTGGGCCATTCTTTATTCTCTTCAGCACAGAGCTTATTTTAAACAATTTAAGAAAGCTCATCCCGATTGCCATTATAGTTTCAGCAGTTGTCCTCTATGTCAGCTTCAAGAGCTTATATGGTATCTTTCTTCCACTTATCACCATATTGATTAGCGCTATTCAGACGCTGGGAATAATGGGTTTAATTGGAAGTCCACTTACTTTTATTTCAGCTGTTATGCCGATAATACTTATCGCCATTGGAAGTGCCTATGGGATTCACATGATTTCTAAATACAGGGAAGATATTTGCAGTGAAGAGAATAGAATCCAGGAGATAAAAAACGCTCTGAGCAAAGTGAGTGTTCCCATATTACTGGCTGGCATTACTACTTCAATTGGCTTCTTCTCATTTCTTACTGCTGAGATGTGGGTGGTGCGGGAATTTGGATTTTTCACCGGCATAGGCACAATGCTTGCTACAGGCATATCGCTATCTTTTCTACCTGCATGCCTTTCCTTTTTGAAAGTTAGAAAAGGCAAGCCCCGGAGGGAATACAGTCAAGACACCCGGATAACAAGAGCTATAGAAAAAGTAGGAGAGCTTACACTCAGAAATAAAAATTTCCTTATCGCCGGGTGTGTTATTTTTGGAATAGTGGGACTACTTGTAGTTCCCCGCTTGAGGTGGGAAACTAACTTAATTGAGTTTCTTGAAGAGGAGGCTCCACTCAGAAAAACTGAAGAAATGATGATGGATAAATTTGGCGGCTCTATCATCCCTATTAAGCTGTTAGTTGAAGGGGATATGAAGGACCCTCTTGTGCTGCGGGAGATGCTCAGGTTGCAGGAATATCTGGAACTTCAATACAACATTAACTATCCTTTCTCCATTGCTGACCTGATTCAGAGGGCATATGGCCGCATGGTTGGACATTATACCATCCCGGAGACAAGAGGAGATATAGACTTTCTCTGGGGTTTTCTTGAAAAACACCCCATGTTTCCTCATATGGTAAATAAAGATGCTACGGCAGCCCTTATTATGCTCAGATTGGGTACAGCAGATAAAAGAGAAACTATTGAAGTAGTGGAGGCAATCAACCGCTATTTAGAGGAAGAGCTGAGGACAGATATGATAAGAGTAGAAATTGCTTCCGCTGCTCCTGAATTGGTTGAAGTGCTGAAAAGAGAGAGGGTGAAACGAATCCTGTCCCGAATAAGCTGGGAGGCTGAGAAGAAAGGAATTGCTGATATCCCACTTAATGTAGGAGAATTAATCGCTATATCCGCTACAGAAGCTGTTAAGGGTCAATTTGACCGCAATGCAGGAGAGATACTGAGGACAAAGTTTTATGAGTATTTAACTGAAGAAACAAATCTGTCAGAAGAAATCATTGCCACAATTGCTAATGACATTACAGGGAGATTACTGATAAGAACTCCAGATTATAAGGAGCTTATTTCCATTATAGGAAAAAATGCTCCACAATTGTATGCAGAAGACCCGGTGATGGTGAAATGGATAGCTGAAGATATTTTAGAAATTATAAATATTGACGGGAAGCGAGCGAGAGTTGATTTCCTTGTTACAGAAATTGCGCCTCTTCTGCCCGGTTTTAACCGTGAAACTTTAAGAAATAAGCTATGGGAGATAAATGAAGATTGGGCAGGAATAGACAGTTTGAGATACGCTGACTTTGCCGAATTAGATAATGTTGAAAACAGGGTTATCTCAACAGTTAGTCAGGCAGGAATGCATATAGTAATGCTGGAATATGACAGAATATTAGTAAGAAGCTTGGTGGAAAGTCTCTCAATTGCCGTTTTTCTAATTTTTGCTCTCTCTGCCCTGCGGTTAAAATCACTAATCGGCGGATTGATTTCTCTCTCCCCGATTTTCTTTACCCTGCTCATTAATTTCATTGTGATGGTAATTTTTAATATGCCGGTGGATGTGATTACAATTACGGCTGCAAGCGTAATTGTAGGCATTGGGATTGATTACACAATTCACTTTGTATCACGATTCAAGTTTGAACTTGCCCGGACGAAGTCCGAGCCAATAGCGCTAAGTAATACATGGACTACTACAGGAAAGGCAATTGTTATCAATGCCTCCTCGGTGGGGGCAGGCTTCCTTGTATTGGGCCTGGCAGACATCGTTCCCATGCAAAGGTTTGGCTATCTACTCGCTTTGAGTATGGTGATTGCCTCATCATCGTCAATGACACTACTCCCTGTGCTGATTGTAGCAACAAGGTCAAGGTTTATAGGTCCGCTTGAGCAAATAGCTGAAGAGTTAATCTTGAGAGCAAGAGAAGATTTTAAAAAAGGAAGGGAAATGATAGAATCGGAAATTAAAAAAAGAAAAGAAATGATAGAGGTAGAATTAAAAAAAAGATTAAAAATGTAACAAATCAGATAGATAAGCTATCTATCTGAGCAGGCACAAAGGCACAAAGGCACAAAGAAGCTTAAACTCTAAATACGAAGCTCGAAACTCGAAACAAACTCAAAAGTCAAAATTACAATGCAAAATTCAAAATTAGAAATTAGAAATTAGGTCATTGAAAATTAATTGAAAATTAGAAATTGAAAATTGGAAATTGGAAATTGGAAATTAGTGATTAGTGATTGGTGACTATTGACCATTGACCATTTACTATTGACCATTGACCAGTTACCAACAGAGTAGCGGTGCGACCCCGATTTGCATCGGGGCATGCTTATCAATGATTGTTTCAATCTATTTACCTGAGTAGTTACATGTGATATACTAGGGGCTTATGATGATGGAAAATGACAGACCGAAAGAGGCTTGCGGGGTTTTTGGTATTTATGGGCATCAATCCGCTGCAGAATTGACCTACCTGGGACTTTACGCTTTACAGCACCGTGGCGAGGAGAGTGCCGGGATTGTCGCTGCTAACGGTAAAAAAGCAAAGTCTTATCTGGGCATGGGGTTGGTAGCCGATGTATTTGGCGGGAGGTTTGATAAATTACTTCCAGGGCATCTTAGCATTGGACATGTTCGTTATTCAACCACAGGCTCTTCTGCGGCGAGGAATATTCAGCCATTTCTCGTTGATTATGCCGGCGGAGGTCAATTGGCAGTTGCTCATAATGGTAATCTTGTAAACTCCACCCAATTACGAAATCATTTAGAATCTTTGGGCTCAGTTTTTCAATCAACAATGGATAGTGAAATAATTATTCATCTCATCGCTCGCTCTCGAAAGAAGGACTTTGCGGAAAAAATTGTTCACTCCATTTCTCAGTTAAAGGGTGCTTATTCCTTCGTCTTTCTGGCAGGAGATATGCTCATTGCTGCCCGCGACCCATATGGTTTTCGTCCTCTCTGCCTGGGGAAAATAGACAATGCTCATATAATTGCCTCTGAAACCTGTGCTCTTGATTTGATAGGGGCAGAATATTTGCGGGATGTAGAGCCGGGGGAAGTAATCTTTATTGATAAAAATGGGCTGCACTCACTAACACCATTTCCAAAGAAGAAACATTCCTTCTGTATTTTTGAATATATCTATTTTGCCCGACCTGATAGTAATATATTTGGCGGAAATGTTTGTCTTACCCGAAAGATGATAGGGCGAAAGATGGCTCTTGAGATGGCCGCTGACGGGGATTTGGTAGTGCCGGTCCCGGATGCCGCTAACTATGCTGCTCTTGGTTTTGCCGAAGAATCCGGACTTCCATTTGAGATGGGAATGGTCAGAAATCATTATATTGGTCGTACATTTATTCAGCCGACACAGTCAATCAGAGATTTTCAGGTGCGCGTAAAGCTTAGTCCAATAAAAAGTCTCTTTCGTGGGAAAAAAGTAGTCGTTATTGATGACTCTATTGTTAGAGGAACGACCGGCCGCACGCGAATGAATACCCTGCGGCGGGCCGGGGCGCGGGAAGTGCACCTGCGGATAAGTTGTCCTCCCCACCGTTTCCCGTGTTACTACGGTATAGATTTTCAAGCAAAAGGGGAGCTGATAGCCTCCTCTCGCGAAATAGAGGAGATTCGCCAGCATCTCGGGGTAGATAGCTTAGAGTACCTCAGTCTTGATGGATTATTACAGGCAATGCCTGTTGATAGTAAAGAATTTTGCACTGCCTGCTTTAATGCTGATTATCCGCTCAAACCTAATGAAGAGATAGCAAAGCATAGATTGGAAGAGTAAGGCACAGACCCTAAAGCCAGAATCCAGAACCCAGTAGTCAGGAGTTGATTATTTTATTCTGAATTCTGACTCCTGAATTCTGGCTTATAATAACATTGTAAGTTCCCACCGTCCCTTTTGCCGCTGCCTTTTGATGATTTTCCTTCCTGACCTCGTTCGCATTCGCACCAAGAAACCGATGGAGCGATTTCTTTTTGTATTAGATGGCTGATATGTTCTTTTTGGCATTTTTCCTCCGTAGTATTTCAGTTGCTAGTTATCAGTTGTCAGTTGTCACGGATTTTCCCTGAGCCCTGGAAACCGATCCCTGTAGACTATGATAACATTAATAAGCTTGTTTGTATATTTTAATTGCATCTTCAGATGTTAATTTTCTTGGATTATTCTCTAACGGGCGGCTTACTCCCATAGCTGCTGCAGCCATTTCTTCCAGCGAGTACTTTTTTATCTCTACACCTATTTTTTTTATTTTAGCTGGTATCTGAACATTGTGCAAAAGCTTGCGAACTGCCGTAATTGCCATCAGCGCTGCATTCTCCTGTGAGAGATTGTCGGAATTTCCTCCCATTACTTTCCCGATTTGGGCAAATTTTTTCTCCGCGGATTTGTAGTTAAATTCCATAATGTATGGCAGCAGGAGAGCGTTGCTAATTCCATGTGGAACCCTGTAAAATCCTCCTAACGGGTAAGCAAGGGCATGGGTTGCTCCCACACCTGCATTTGCGATGGCAATGCCGCCTAAAAGGCTTCCCATAAGCATGTTTTCTCTTGCCGTAAGATTGCCCCCATCATTAAAGGCAATAGGTAGATTCTTTGAAATTAATTCTATTGCTTTCAGGGCAAAAATATCAGTCATTGGATTCGCTTGTTGTGAAGTGTAGGCTTCAATGGCATGGGTTAAGGCGTCCATTCCGGTCGCTGCGGTTATCGCAGGAGGCATAGAAAGTGTCAGAAGCGGGTCAAGCAGTGCCATCTCGGGAAATAGATACGGACTATTAATTCCTCCTTTTCCAACCGGTCTATTTGAGAGTACGGAAGTAAAAGTAACTTCGCTCCCTGTTCCTGCAGTGGTGGGCATCATTATTTTGGGCAGCCCTGGCGCATGGACTTTGTTCATTCCCTGATAATCACTTGCCTTACCTTCATTTTTAGCAAGCACTGCGGCGGCTTTGGCTATATCCATAACGCTGCCTCCTCCCAATCCAAGAACGAGGTCGCATTCTCGTGCGAGGCTTCCTGCCTCATCCGCCACATCTACCCATGGCTCTGGAGGGACATCAGTGAAAGTTTCATTGCTTATTCCTTCTTGATGTAAGAATTTCTCTACCTTACTTATCAATCCGGCATTTCCTATTCCTGCATCGCTCACTATAAGAACTTTCTTTGCTCCAATTTTCTTTACCTCGGTACCAATTCTATCAGCAACTCCGCAGCCAAAAATTATCTCAGGAACTATTCTGAATGCGAACACAGTTTTCTTACCTCTCTTATATCTTCCGGTGTATCTACTTCCGGACAGCCCTGTCTCGTTTTTACCATTTTAATCCGGTAGCCATTTTCCAGTATTCGAAGCTGCTCTAATTTTTCTGCCTTCTCAAGCGGCGTTGGAGGCATTTTTGCTAACTTGTGCAAGAATAATTTGCAATAGGCGTAAGGGCCGATATGCTTGTAATGATTTATTCGTTTCTGGTCTCTAAAATATGGAATGGGAAGGCGTGAGAAAAAGAGAGCAAATTCATTGCAGTCAACGACAACTTTGACAATGTCAGTTTTCATTAGCTCTTTCTCATCTTTTATTTTGGCATAGAGCGCACTTACGGGAATTGAATGGTTTTTGAGGAGCGGCTTCAGAAGTGCCTTAATCATCGCGGGAGGGAGTAGGGGAGCATCGCACTGAATATTGACGATAATTGCCGAGTTGGGAAGCCTTAGCCTGGCAGCAGTTGCGGCTACACGGTCACTTCCTGAGCTGAATTGTCCTCGCACAAGGAGAACTTCTCCGCCGAATCTCCTGACTTCTCTCATAATCCGCTCATCGTCTGTAGCGACGATTATCCTGTCCAAAACTTTTGCTGCTTCTGCCTGCCGGTATACTCTCTCTATAATCGTTTTTCCGCAAATATCAAGAAGAGGTTTTCCCGGAAGTCTTCTTGAGTTATACCTGGCAGGAATAATTCCAATCTTTTCCATTATCTTTACCTATTTTACTCATCAAATTCAACCCTCCCTCTACAGCCTTCTTTCCTTTATCATTGCTATTTTTCTTACTATGTATTCTTGCTGCTTTAAGGTAAGCTCTGGATAAATAGGGAGAGCGAGGGTTTCTCTTGATGCCTTTTCAGCTTCCGGGAAATCTCCTTTCTTGTAGCCGAGACAAGAGAAGCAGGGCTGGAGGTGAAGCGGAATTGGGTAATATACCGCTGTGTTTACTCCTTCTGCTTTGAGCGATTCTTGCAGTTTATCGCGGTTTGAAGCTCTGATAACATATTGGTTATACACATGAAAATTTTCAGGGAGAGAGTGTGGCGTCTGAATAGAACAAAGCCCGTATTCTTTAAAGAGGCTGTTGTAAGTATTGGCATTGTGCCTCCGTTTTTCCGTCCAGTTGTCCAGATACTTTAGCTTAACGGATAGAACAGCAGCTTGAAGGGCGTCAAGGCGAAAGTTTCCTCCAATCATATGGTAGTGATGTGCATCACCAACACCGTGAACTCGCAGAGATTTCAGTTTTTTCGCTAAATCAGGGCTATTAGTTATCACCATGCCTCCATCGCCATATCCGCCCAGGTTTTTACTTGGGAAGAAAGAAAAACAACCCATATCTCCTATTGCGCCGGCAAAATTTTCTCTGTACTTTGCCCCTATTGCCTGGGCAGCATCTTCAATAACCTTTATTTTTTGTTCTCTGGCGAGCGTCATTATGTCATTCATCTCGGCGCACTGACCGTAAAGATGAACCGGAATTATTGCCCTGGGTTTCTTCTCTCCTTTCTCAAAAAGCTCTTTCAGTTTGTCCGTACTTAGATTATAGGTTAGGGGGTCAATGTCCACAAATATCGGTGTTGCTCCTAATCTGATAATTACTTCTACAGTGGCAAAAAAAGAGTAAGGAGTAGTAATAATGGCATCGCCCGGTTCAATATTAATAGCCATCAGGCTTGCAAGGAGAGCATCGGTGCCGGAAGATAGCCCAATTGCATATCTGGCATTACAGTAGTGGGCTATTTCCTCTTCTATTTTCATTACTTTGGGACCAAGAATAAAATATTGGGCTTCCAATACCTCTTCAACAGCAAGCATTATCTCATCTTTAATCACCGCATATTGCGCTCTCAGGTCAAGTAAGGGTATCTTCATCATCATTTAAGTTCTCCTATCCATTCCGAGGGAGAAATTTCCTTGTGAGGAACTCTGGAACGGTAAAATTCATATTGCAATTTTTTTATCCCTCTCATTTTATTGCCCGCGTCAAAAATTGAAAAAGGGATTAGCTTTGCCAGTTGTAAATGTAACTTTGATTTTTTTTGTCTGAATCCTAAAGCGATTTTCCCATCAGCAATATATTGTGCCCACCCTATACTTCCCCAAAGACCGGCCGGGCCAAATTTATCCGAAAGAAGAACATCTTCAACAAAAACCCTGACGGGACCGGAAAAGGGGGCAAGGACATCGTGAAATGCAATTATGGCTCTGTCAGAAAGATGCCTGGAAAATAAATCAAAGTCTAATTTTGTTCCTTTATATCGGTGGTCTCCATCTATCCAGAGAAGCCTGATTTTTCTGCTCCATCCTTTGGCAAGTTCATAAGAATACTTCTGGTGAAATTCAACCATATTTTCAACACCTGCTTCTCTTAAATTTGCATGGAAGTGCTGTCCGCACGTCCCTTCATTTTTCAAGTCGGGGTCTGTTGGTGATGGAGAAGTCAGAGGGTCAACTGATATAATGCAAGGTTTGTTTGAGAGCTGGGCTCCTTTAGCCAGTACAATAGTTGATTTACCTTTAAAGCTTCCTATCTCTAATATTTCTCCGTCAGCTGTCGGGAAAAAGGCGAGGAGAGCGAGGAATCTTGCTTCTCTCCCGGTGAGATTACCATCTATGTCTTTTGAGTCCTCAGCAATCTTTTTTATAAGATTATTAACATTCTCAGGGAGAACTGTCATTGTGTACTCTCTCTCCTCCATTGCAACTCAAGCAGTTTTGCATATTTTAAAAATGAACCACCTGCTCCGGTTGCTGCTATCATAAAACCATCAAGTCCGTTGAGAAAACCGAGCTTTAGAATATATGCTCTTAAAAACATACCGGCTCCATGAAGAAAAGGAGTAAATGAAGTTGCTTTTTTACCAGCATCAAAGAGTTCCTTAGCCATAATTGTCGTTCTTTCGTTCAAGACATTAAACATATCGGAATAGTTAGAAAAGCTAAAGTGTTCTATTGGAGTAGTTACTTTCTTCACAGTGCCTTTTGTCAACCACGCCTCATGTGTCAGAAAGTGAAACTGTCCCGCATTTTTCTTAAATAGCCTTACTTTATAATCTGGCCACCAATCAGAGTGCTTTATCCACTTGCCGTGAAATAAATTTTTTCTGGGGAAGCTATAGGCGTCAGCGCTATGGGAATAGTTAACTATTTTTATAATTTCATTTTTTGTCTCCTTCGGTATCCTTTCATCGGCATCAATAACAAACACCCATTCATACCTGCATTTAGCAACTGCACTATTTTTCTGAGGGCCATCACCTTTCCATTCTTCAACAAATACACGGCAGCCAAATTCTTTTGCTATTTCCACTGTTCGGTCTGTGCTCTCTGAATCAAGAACTACAATATCATCGGCAAAAGAGACACTTTTGAGGCAATCAGGCAGCCTTTTTTCTTCATTTTTGGTAATAATTGCTACAGAAAAGGGAGCTTTTTGCACCTTCATTTTAAGCTGCTTTCTTTGCGATACAGGTTATATAATCAGACAGACAAAATCTCTTGAAGAGCATAGCCGCACGGGATAGAATACCTTCATTGTTGTCTTTTAGAAAATGCGACCATGATTCAAAACGCACTGGACTGAATTTAGAGGCTTTCATCAGATATGAGAGGCTTCTTCTGTCAAAGGCATATATATGCCAGGGAAAACCGAAATTAAAAGAGCGTTTTAATCCTAATCGACACATATACATCTTACAAGAATCAGAGACACCTTTGTAATTCGGGACCTGTAAAAAAAGGAAACCTCCCGGCTCAAGTAAATCATGGCATTTTTTTATTATGTGCATTAGGTCAGGTATATGCTCAAGGACATCCCAGAGCATAATTCCTTTAAATTGATAACGGGGACTGAACTCACCAATACTTCCTGAATGGAGAGGTATCTTTAGCGTTTTTTGTCCAATCTCTGTAAGAATAGAACTTGGGTCAATGCCCTCACAGCGAAGCCCATGCTTTAATGCCTCAAGAACGAAAAGCCCGGTGGCGCATCCCACATCAAGAACTCTACTTCCTTCCGGCAAAAATTCTTTCACTAACATAACTTTTTGATAAGAGACGATATAAGAGCGGTCTTTATTGCTTTTCCAGGTATCGTAAGACCATTCTTCATAGAAAGATGAGTTTATAGAGTCTTTGTTCTCATAAATCTCTGAAAGCGATTCTTTCCTAAAGCGAGGGCTGACATAAATAATGTTACAGTTGGAGCAGTGATAGAATCCAATCTTATCAGGCCCCTTAAAGAGCAGTCTGGGAATAGCTTCAGGTGGACATAATGGGCAGGTTGTCTCTTCTAATATTCCCTCAAAACCTCCGAATTTAACGGGTTTTCCCATATCTATATCAAATCTCTTCCGGCATTTTAGCACAGAGTCCTATAAACAGGGCAAATAACATCCCTGTTTTTGGAGTTAATATCTGTGTAGCGGCCAGGCTGCCTATGAGTAGCACAAGTCCATAAGAGAAAACGGAAAAACCTGTTGCCGTGTGCCGATGCTGCCAGCCAGCCTTGAGCATTATTGCAAAGAGCCAGCAAAGAGAAATCAAGCCCACTATTCCGTGGTTTGCGGCGGTGTGAAGAAAGCTATTATGTGGGTCTCTAAATTCCTCCTGAAGCGCAGGAACGTCAAATTTTTCCATTGCTAACTGATACCCGCCAGTACCTACTCCAATAATAGGATTTTTTGTAAAAATCTTTACCGCCCCCTCCCACATATGGAGTCGCAGGCCAATGCCTGTCCGTGGATCTCCTTCACGGTATAGCCTTATATCATTTATTGTCTGGTCAAAGCGATGTCGGACGACAGGGGATAGAAAAAGTGCGCTAACAATCAAAATGCTGATAGCGGCGACCTTAAAAATATGCTTTTGTCCAAGGAGATTATAGGCAATTAACGGAGAAAGCGCTATGAAGGCAAGATAACCGATTCTTCCTTGACTAATAGATAGTGTAAAAAGAAGCAAGAGTATCAGGAAAAGTATCAATATTCTGTGCTTTAATCTATTTTCCTTTAAAAAGTAAAATGATGATATTGACATTCCCAGGACAAGCAAGAGCGACATAGTTATCCGTCGCCCTTCAAAGACTGTCGGAAGCCATTCTCTCATTGGAATAAGGTCTATGAACTGCCCTACAGAGAAAAGAGAAGTAATTGTTAGTCCGGCGAGAAATGCCTTGAAAAAGGTTTTTGGCGAATAATGGGAGAAAGATAATGAAGCAATGGCAAAGGCAAATAACCAGTAGTAACTTTTTCTTGCAAATTCAAGCCCGAGAGAGAAGTTTTCTGTATAAATAAGTCCTATCCACGGAATGGCCATGAACACCAGCACCGGAAGAAATATTTTTTTGTTTTTAAGCAGTTGTTGCTTGCTTTTAAGAAACCTTCCTGAGAATATCCATAAGAGAAGGGTCAATAAGCCGAAAATCACCATCGGGGTAGTGCCAATAGGCATAGAAAAGAACATTGCGCAAAATGTCCAGAAAATTAGCTTTTCTACCGCTATGCCTTTATTTTTTAACAATTCCATTTTTGCAAAAGTATTCCTTTGAATTTATTGCCATCTGTAAAATCGCATCATTTTTGCTGAGGTTCTCTCTGGAAATGGGCGAGTGCCAGAGATGAAAACATATTGCGATGAATGGATGCATCTTTCGTATTAACCCATATCTATAAAGCCTTACTGTAAGCTCAGAATCCTCCCTTCCCCATCCTACAAACTCCTCATTGAATCCGTTAACAGCCAAAAGGTCGTCTCTGAAGATACCCATATTACAGCTTTTTGCTTCTTCTACCTTCCTGTTTTTTAAAGATGGGAAAAAGGGCATCCGAAGAAGATGATGGGTGTTTGATATAGAACCGTAAAATATTAACCTGAGAAGATAGAGGGGCGAGGCGGTGTGAGTGCTCATAAATTTCTCTGCTACCTTTTTGCCAACCAATACTCTTTTTCCCTGAAAAAAACAACCTTTCTCAGCCATCAGGATATGGTCAGCTACAAAATGCTTGTTAGGAATACAATCGCCATCTAAGATTATGAGATAATCGCTGCTTGAACATTTAATTGCTTTATTTCGGATCTCTGCTGGTCTGAATCCGCTATCCTCCTGCCACAGATGAGTGGCGGGAAATGATGCCCTCTCTTTAAAGGTACTTATGAGGGTTGCTGTCTCATTGCCCGAGCCGTCATCGGCAATGATGACCTCATCAGGCAACCTTGTCTGGAGGTTTAATCCTTTTAGGACCCGCTCCAGAGCAGATGGATTATCATACGTTGTAATAATGATTCCCACTTTCATTTTAAAAATCGCCTATTCTCTACAGCGTCTAAGATATCCTGTGCTTTTATTGCTTTCATACACTTATGATGTCTCTTTGGGCAATTTTTTTTCATGCAAGGGCTGCACCTAATTTTTTTCTGAACTATAATATGACCGTTGCCCCGGGGAGCTGTTCTCCGGGAATCGGTGGGGCCAAAAATTGTTACCACCGGGGTTCCCACCGCAGCAGCAATATGCATATTTCCCGTATCGTTAGTAACGAATAGTTGACATCTGGAGATGATGGCGGCTAATTGTCGGAGATTTGTTTTTCCGGCAAAATTAAGCGGCTTGAATTTCATCATCTCTGCAATTGAAATCGCTGTTTTCCTTTCATCAGGGCTGCCAAAAATAGCTATTCTCGCATCATATTTTTGCACTAACTCATCGCTCACTTCAGCAAATCTTTCCGGGAACCAGCGCTTGGCAGGACCGTGGGCTGCCCCTGGATTTATTCCGATCAATCTCTTTTGTGATGAAATATTAGCTCCCCGAAGTAGCTCATCAGCGCCTACCTTCTCTTCCTCCGTTATATTCCATATCAGTTTTACCATTTCCTGATTAGACCTAAAATTGCCTGTTATGGATAGATATTTTTCTATTAGTTGAAGATAGTAAAAAACTTGATGCTCTTTTTTGAAATTAAGTGGACGCTTTATCCGCTGAGTAAGAAGAAGGGAACGGCCGTTGGTAGAATAGCCTATTCTTTTGGGAATACGAGCTAATCGGAAAAGAAGAGCCGAAGAAAAGGAATTTGGAAAGAGTATTCCTGTTTCAAATTTATTAACCGCTATCTTCCCGGCTAATTCAAAGTAACTTTCTTTCTCTGTCATTACGATTATTCTATCAATATCGGGGTTAGCTTTAAGCGCCGGCGCTACCCATTCTTTGGCTAATGCAGTGATAGAAGCGGAAGGAAAGCTCTTGCGAAGTAGATGAAGCGCCGGTGTACAGAGCACAGCATCTCCAATCCAGTTAGGCACTCTGACTATAATCTTCTTTATTTTACTCATTGGTGCAAAATTTGCTCCTCCAGCAGTTTTTCCCCTTTAATAATTTTTAGCTTAATTACCATGCAGAAGAAATCTATTGAAGGCTCTTCCTCCGTCAAGGCAATACGAACTGCATCTTTTTCAGTGGTAACGATAAACTCAGCCCTTTTCTCTATTGCTTTTTTCTTTATCTCCCGGAGCTCATTTTCCACATACCAGTGATGGTCAGGAAAACGGAGTTTTTTTACTAAAACAGCCCCCAGCCCGATAAGGGTTTTCTCAAAAGATTCCGGGCTGCCAATGCTGGATAAAGCAAGGATTTTTTTTCCTGAGAGGACAGCAATTTCCTCTCTGCTTCCTGTTCTGATATCAATTAGGTGTTCGGGAAAATGAATGGTCTGCACGATTTTGGCGTGAGGATTAATTTCCCCTAATCTCTTAATCAGGTTATCAATGTTATCTGCCTGGTCAACTCTTGTCAGTAGAAAAATTTTTCCTCGTCTGAGGCTCCTCAAAGGCTCACGCAATCTTCCTCGCGGCAGAAGCCTCCCGTTGCCAAATGGAGCAGCGCTATCAATAATGACAATATCTAAATCCCGATGGAGTCGTAAATATTGAAATCCGTCATCTAAAACAATGGTATCTGTTCTAAAATTGGTTATTGCGTAGCTACCTGTCAATCTGCGGTCCCCTCCCACCAGCACCGCTATTCCAGGTAACTTCCGGGATAGGAGATAGGGTTCGTCTCCAGACTCTTTAACATCCATTAATGTCTTTGCCCCATCAGAAACTACTCCTATTTTACTATGGACTATGGACCATCGACTGTGGATTCTCTTATATCCACGGCTTAAAATTGCTACTTTTCTCCCCCTTTCCTTAAGCAACCCCGCAATCATAGCCACAGCCGGTGTCTTTCCAGTTCCGCCGGCGGTGATATTTCCTACGCTTATTACGTAACATGGCAGTTTTCTGCGGCGCAAAATATCCCTGCGATAGAAGAGAGCGATAAAAAAAATTACAACGCGATAAAGTTGCGAAAGAACTGTGAGAATTATATTCAGGAAGTAACCCGATATCCCTGTTTTATTGCTGAGACCCTCCAGTTGCTTTAACCAGCCGTTTTTTATATTAGAAATAATCATCTGCCCGTTGCGTGATTGCCATCAATGTTTTTTCTAATTCCTGTCTTTTGCTTTCCAATGATTTGCCTGCAGTCTCTCTTGGAACTTTAACAGGCGCGCCATAGATAAGGACAACGCGGCTAAAAGGGTAGGGGATGAGGAGAGCGTCCCAGCTGCCAAGCACCTTTTTCCTCTCAGCGCCATAAGCTACCGGGACTATTGGAAGTCCTGTTCTCTTTGCTATGTGCACTATACCTGGTTGAGCAATGTATTTAGGCCCCTGTGGCCCATCAGGAACGACCACTCCGTCATAACCGGATTTCAGCTTCTCTGTTATGCCCAAGATTGCTCCTTTACCACCGCGGGTCGTTGACCCACGGATTGTTTCTGCTCCGAACCGGGACGCTACTGCAGCTATATAATCTCCGTCGCGACTGGAGCTGATTAAGACTTGAATGTGACGATAACGAAAGATGTATGTTAGTAAAAAAAGTCGGTTGTGCCAGAAAGCATAAATAGCATTCTTTTTTTCCCCCTTCAGTGCATTCAGATTTTCTTTCCCAATAATTTTAATGCGCACTGTTTTCCCGATTAGAAAAATTATCAGCCAGCCAAGAAAAGAAATAAGTTTTAATATAATATTTTTCATAAGCACTGCCATTCTTTACTGTTGGCTCTTCTCTTCTGGCTCTCTTCATGTCTGTCGGTTGCGACAATTCTTCCACCATCAAGTACAATTACACAATCAGCATCCCTGAGCGTGGAAAGACGATGAGCAACGATAAATGTTGTTCTGTTGGCCATCAGCTTCCGAAGAGCATCCTGCACCAATTTTTCTGACTCTGTGTCTAAAGCTGATGTCGCTTCATCAAGGATTAAGATGGGCGAGTCCTTGAGAATTGCCCGGGCAATGGCAATTCTCTGTCTTTCTCCTCCAGAGAGCCTTATTCCCCTGTCTCCCACCGATGTCTGGTAACCCTCGGACATCTTTGCAATAAATTGATGGGCATTTGCAATACGCGCGGCTCGCTCCACCTGCCTGGAAGAAACATCTTTTCTGCCATAGGTAATGTTATTATAAATTGTATCATTGAAAAGGATTGTCTCTTGAGTGACTATTCCTATCTGCTCCCGCAGGGACTCCATAGTTACTTTTTTGATATTGTAACCATCTATTTCAATTGAGCCGGATGTAGGGTCGTAGAAACGGGGTATGAGATTAACCAGAGTTGTCTTTCCCGACCCGGTAGGCCCAACCAATGCTACCGTTTCTCCAGCCTTGACTTCTATGTCAATATCTTTGAGCACAACTTCGGTGTCATTATATGAAAAACTCACCTTTGAGAAGCAAATCTTATTTTTTATTCTGGGAAGCGGGATGGCATCCGGTGCATTTTTCACGGTGGGGTAGGTGTCAATAATTTTAAAGATGCGTCCGGCAGCGGCTAATCCCTGTTGAATCATTGCATTAACATTGCTGAGTTTTGCAAAAGGACCAGTCAGTGAGGCAAAAAGTAAAAGAAAGAAAATAAAGAGAGCGCTGGAGAGGGCTCCCTCCAGAACAAGCCAGCCCCCATAAAGAATAATTATCACTCCTCCCAAAGTAGCAACAAGACGTATCATAGGAGAAAGTCCCGTTTGGCGCTTTGCCAGTTTCATAATAACATTAAAAAATTCCTTATTCTCATTCTGAAATTTATTTATTTCGTAATTTTCCATTAAAAATGCTCTAATAATCGGCGCTCCGAAAATTGTCTCTCCAATAAAAGAATATATGTCAGCCATTTTCTCTTGAGATCTGGCGCTGATATAGCGGATTTTTCTTCCAATTTTGACTATAGGAAGGGCAATAAATGGAGCAGTTACAATAGATAGCAAAGCAAGCTGCCAGGGAATAAAAATAAATATAGCAATGAGAAAAACTACTACCTGGAGTGATTGCTGCAGGAGATTAGCCAATGCTATGCTGATTGAACTCTCAACGAGCTTAACATCATTAGTTGAGCGCGAGATAAGCATTCCGGTACGATGACTGGTAAAATAATCAAGGGAAAGAGATTGGAGACTCCTATGAAGGATGGAACGCATATTCATAGCTACACCTTCGGCAGTATAGAACATAAAATAATCCCTGCCAAAGGCACATAGCCCACCGAGAAAGGCGAAACCCACCAAGGCAATGGCAATAACTGCCAGTAAATGCCATCCATCATAACGTTCAAGAAAAAGAACCATCTTCTCATCTACAGCTTGCCTTGCCTGTATAATAAGTGACCTGTCTGCCGTGTCGAGCACGTCACAGTCAGGTTGGTCAGTATGAGAAGGGAGTGGCTCTATCTCCTGATGAGCGGCTGTTTCATTCTCGCCCAACACTCTTTCAAGTAAGGGAATAATCGTGCCCAGGGAGAGTAGGCTAAAGATAGAATAAAAGAGCATACAGGTAATTGCCAGGAGAAACTTTCCCCGGTACGGCTTGAGGGATTTTATCAACCTTAAATACATTTTTTATCCATCGTATCGGAGAATACCGAGGAGAGATAGCTTGCCAATGGTTGCCAGTTCTTTGCTTTTACTACTATATGGCAATGCTTTGCTATCTTTGAGGAAGGGTTAAAACCTAAAGCCAAACCTCCATACTCTTTGGCCACCTTCATCATTTCCAGATCACCTTGACTGTGTCCGATAACCAGCGGCGCCTTTGCTCTAAACTCTTTTATTCTTTCTCTTGCTCTATCGGCCTTATCTGATGCTTTTATCATTAGTTGCTCTTGCTCTATGCCATTGCTAACTATTCTTTCGCTGTCTTTTCGCCAGATACAATGATTGCTATCATAAAAGCTAATTAATTGACGTCCCTCATCCCTGAATTGAACTTTGTATTCATTTAAAACCATATCTAATCCAAAACTGATAAATCCTGTCTTTGCATGTTTGGATAGAATACTTAACACTTTCTTTGCTCCGGGAAAAGATTTGGCAGGAATAGGCCTGGCAGCAGCTTGCAAATACGAAAGCGGGATACCGCGAAATCTTCCAGAAAAGAAACACATGAGCTTATGATTATTAACCAAGCGAATCAAGTGAAGAAACATTATTATGGGGTAGTAAGCAATGAAGGAAATAATGTAGAAAATAATCTTAATGTTTCTGTCGTCAAAATAAAGAAGACAACAGTTTTTGAATAAAGATAGTCCGGTTGTTCTTGGATAAACACAGCCATCCATGTCTATTAGAACCAGGTCTACTTTTCTTAAATGTTTATCTGTCTCTTCTTTACTATAAACAGAATAAATATGAGAAGCTATCTCTTTCACTAATTCACCGTCTTTGCATTAATTGATTAAAAGAATCTACGTAAGTGTGAATTTTATCATAGAAAGGCAGCAATCGCAAAAATTACGGTTATAATTTGACTAAAATCCTGAAATGTGTTAAGAGCTACATAATAGCGGCTGGTGTGGCTCAACGGTAGAGCAGCGCACTTGTAATGCGCAGGTTGGGGGTTCAATTCCCTCCACCAGCTAATAAGTAGAGAGTAGAGAGAGATGAAATTAGAAATTGGAAATTGGAAATTAGTGACTGGTGCACTATTTTGAAAAGGGTTAAAGGGTTCAGGAGGAATTTGATATGAAGAAAGGTATTCACCCACCTTATGGGGAAGCAGTTATCACCTGTGCTTGTGGCGAAGTCATTCACACTCGCTCTACAAAAAAGAGCATCAAAATAGAAATATGCTCTAAGTGCCATCCTTTCTTTACAGGGAAACAAAAATTAGTGGATAGCGCTGGTCAGGTAGAAAGATTCCGTAAGCGATACAATCTATGATATTTTCTCATCTTAGAAAAATGAAAGAAAGGCATAATCAACTGTCTTTGCTTCTTTCCTCTCCTGAAGTAATTGAAGATAGAGATAGATATCGCCGTCTGGCGCAGGAATACGGTGAAATAAAGAAAATAGTAGAAAAGTTTAAAAGATATGAAAAGGTGCTGCAGGCAATTGACGAAGGTAAGTCAATTCTGAAAGATAAAGATAGAGAGCTGGCAAAGCTGGCAGCGGAAGAGCTTGAGAATCTACAGCAACAGAGAGTGAAGATGGAAGAAGAATTGCGATCTCTCATGGAACCGGGGCATAATGATGAAAAAAGAAGTGCCATTGTGGAGATAAGAGCCGGAGTCGGAGGAAATGAGGCAAGCCTCTTTGCTGCTGATTTATTTCAGATGTATACCCGTTATGCAGAGAGAAGAGGATGGACTATAGAGATGATGGGCAGTCATCCCACCGAGGTTGGCGGCTTTAAAGAAATAATCTTTGTCGTTAGTGGCAATGAATCCTATAAAGTGTTACAGTATGAAGGAGGGATTCATCGGGTACAACGCGTCCCGACAACGGAAACTCAAGGCAGGACTCACACTTCAACGGTTACCGTTGCCATACTTCTTGAAGCTGCCACTGAGGATGTGGAAGTAAAGATAAGCCCGGATAATTTAAGGATTGATACTTATCGCGCATCAGGTGCTGGTGGTCAGCATGTGAACGTTACTGATTCTGCAGTGAGGATTACCCATATTCCTACCGGAATAGTCGTTCAGTGTCAGGATGAGAGGTCACAGCAGAAAAATCGCTCCAAGGCAATGCGTGTCTTGCGAGCGAGAATACTTGACCACCACCGAAAAGAAGCAGAAAAAAAGACCTCAAATGAGAGAAAATCGCAGCTTAAAAGCGGGGAGAGGAGCGAGAAAACAAGAACTTATAACTTTCTCCAGAACAGAATTACTGACCACAGAGCTGGATTTTCTCTCCACAATCTGGATGAAATATTAAAAGGGGATATGGATAAGTTGCTCGCAGGCATCCAATCCTCATTGAGTAAGTAGTAGATAGGAATGGAGCTCAGTAAAGCGTTAGAATGGGGAACAAAATACCTCCACGAGCATGGAATTGAGAACGCCAGGGAAGGGGCAGAGTATTTACTTCTTGACCTGCTCAACTGTTCAAGGAGCAGCCTTTATCTTAATCATAACATCTCGCTTTCTACTAAGGAGCTATTTTCTTTCTTTTGTTTCATCAGGGAACGGGCAAGGTATGTTCCACCCCAGTATGTGACAGGTAAAACCTGGTTTTCTTCCCTCCCGTTTATAGTAAATGAAAATGTTATGATTCCACGCCCGGAGACAGAAATATTGGTGGAAACGGCTATAGAGCGACTATCGACTATTGACTATCGACTGCCGACTATCCTTGATATAGGCACTGGCTGTGGAAATATTGCAATTAGCTTAGCCACCTCCATTTCCTGCCAGGTATACGCACTGGATGTTTCCTGCCATGCTTTAAATGTTGCAAAGGAGAATGCAAAAGAACTCCTTGATGTTGACTCGGTAGCATTTATCTGTAAAGATATATTAGAATCAGAGTTTAAGCTTCCTAAAAACCTTGACCTTGTCATCTCTAATCCGCCATATGTCCCTCATGATGACATTAAAGGACTCCCTCGGGAAGTGAGAGAGTATGAGCCGCATATGGCACTTGATGGAGGAAAAGACGGAGTTAAGTTTTATCCATCAATAGTTTATCTGGCATCTGGGGCTCTTTCCAGCGGAGGATACTTAGCGCTTGAAGTAGGAATTGGGCAAGCAGAGAAGGTGAGAAAAATTATTTTTGAAAATGGGAGTTATCAGCAGATAGAGACAGTAAATGATTACGCAGGAATAGAACGAGTGATTATAGCAAAAAAGAAGTAAATGGATAAAATTATTATCTCTGGCGGGAACAGGCTGAAAGGGTCTGTCAAAATTAGTGGGGCAAAAAACTCTGCTCTTCCTATTATGGCGGCTACTCTTCTCACCAGGGGAAGCTCTGTCATTAAAAATATTCCTAACTTAAAGGACGTTACTACAATGAGCTACCTGCTGGTAGCCTTAGGGGCGAACATTATCATCTCTGGTGATGAGATTACTATAAAATGCGACAAGATAAAACGCTCCTTTATTCACCATGACCTGGTGCGAAAAATGAGAGCGAGCGTCTGCCTCCTTGGACCACTGCTGGCGAGATTTGGCAAAGTAGAGATTTCTCATCCAGGTGGCTGCGTCATTGGACCTCGTCCGATAGACCTTCACTTAAAAGGGTTAGAAAAATTAGGCGCGCAAATAGAAATGAAACATGGCTACATTATTGCTAAATCTGAAGATGGCTTGCGTGGAAACGAAATCTATCTTGGGGGTCCGCTTGGCTCCACCGTCTTGGGGACAGCAAATGTAATGATGGCAGCAACACTCGCCAGAGGAGAGACAATAATTGAAGGAGCTGCCTGTGAGCCAGAGATTGCCGACCTGGCAGCTTTCCTTAATGCGATGGGAGCAAAAATCATCGGAGCGGGAACACACATCTTGCGGATTGAGGGAGTGGAAGAACTCGGAGGAGCGGAACACACTATTATCCCGGATCGTATTGAGGCAGGAACATACCTCATTGCCGTTGCCATCAGTGGCGGGGATACCCTATTGAAAGGAGCTCGCCATGAACATCTGACGGCAGTTATAGACAGGCTTGAAGAAGCAGGAGTTAAAATTGAAAGAGCGCCCGATGGCCTGAAGGTAAAAAGAAAAAATGAATTAAAGGCAGTAAATGTAATTGCTCTGCCTTACCCGGGATTTCCTACGGACATGCAAGCGCAAATGATGTCCCTGATGAGTATTGCAAAAGGCACAAGTATCGTTGCGGATATGGTATATCCTGATAGATTCATTCATGTTGGAGAGCTGCTGCGAATGGGAGCTAACATTGTGCGTCAGGGCCCGCGGGCAACCATCATCGGGGTAGAAAAGCTTGGCGGTGCTCAAGTGACAGCATCTGATTTGAGAGCAAGTGCTGCACTAATTCTTGCCGGTTTAGCTGCTGATGGAGAAACTGAGGTTTCCAGAGTGTATCATCTTGATCGTGGTTACGAAAAAATAGAGGAAAAGCTCTCCAGTCTTGGAGCAAAGATTAAAAGAGTTACTGATAAGCCTTCAGGAAAGAAGAAAAAATGATTCTCTGCGCCAGAAAAGACAAAGAAATAATTGACGGATTCATTGAGAGGTCTGTCTTTAATGAAACTGTTGATAGAAAAGTAAAAAAAATAATTCATGCGGTGGCAAAGGAAGGAGACAAAGCGCTCATCAGATATACTCAGGAGTTTGACGGTGTGTCTCTAAGAGAAGAAGAGCTGCGTCTTTCTCAGAAAGAGATTGCCACTGCTTCTAAAAGAATTGACCACAAATTACGCCAGGTAATCCGTGATGTAGAAAAAAGTATTAAAGAATTTCAGCGGATGGATATGAGAAAATCATGGTCTGTTAGAAAAAGTGGACTCCTCCTGGGCAAGTTGTACCAGCCGCTTGAAAGGGTGGGAATCTATGTTCCTGGAGGGGAAAAACCACTCATCTCCAGCCTTTTGATGACCGTCGTGCCAGCCATTGCTGCTGGAGTTAACTCCATTGCGATTGCCTCTCCTCCTAAAGAAGAAGGCTTGCCACACCCGTATATAATTGGAGCAGCTCATCTCTTAGGTATAAAGGAGGTCTATAGGATTGGCGGCGCTCAGGCAATTGCTGCCTTTGCATTTGGCACTCAAAGAGTAAAAAAAGTAGATAAGATATTTGGACCAGGAAATAAATTTGTTATATCTGCTAAAAGGCAGGTATTTGGCAAGGTTGGCATTGACCTTCTCCCCGGACCGAGTGAGGTAGTTATTCTAACTGATGCCACGGCAAATGCTCGCTTCATCGCTGCTGACCTGAAAGCTCAGGCAGAGCACAACGAGGGAATGGCTATTCTGATAACTCATTCTCCTGCCTTAGCACAGGAGGTTGAAAAGGAGGCTAAAGGATTCCACATCATTGTTACCCGAACACTCAAAGAAAGTATCTTTATGGTAAATGAAATTGCTCCTGAACACTTAGAAATAATGGTTGAGAAACCGCGCAAGATATTAAAAGAAATTAAAAATAGCGGCGCAATCTTTCTTGGCGATTATAGTCCGGTGGCATTAGGAGATTACTCAGCGGGTCCAAGCCATATTCTGCCAACCGGGGGGACAGCTAAATTTTCAGCCGGACTCTCAGTAGATGATTTTCGTAAAAGTATAAATGTTATTTCTTGCAGCCAGAAGAGACTGCACCAGATCGGAGAGATGACATTGATGCTGGCAGAGGTTGAATGCCTTCATCACCATGCGGCATCGGTGACCATAAGAAAAAGGTGAGGAAAATGACGAATACTAAAAGAAAAGCAGGGGTAGAGAGAGTTACACAGGAGACTAACATTAAACTGGAAATTATTCTTGATGGAAAAGGGCACTCAAAAATAAGGACAGGAATTCCTTTTTTGGAACACATGCTCAGTCTGTTTTCCAAACATGGATTGTTTAATTTAACGATAGCTGCCAAAGGAGACACAAAAATTGACATCCATCATACCAATGAAGACATTGGCATCTGCATGGGAGAGGCAATTAAGAAAGCATTGGGAGATAAAAAGAGAATCAGGAGGTTTGGCTTTGCTTATGTTCCAATGGATGGAGCGCTTGCACGAGTTGTGCTTGATATAGGAGGAAGGGGTTCTCTCTTTCTTACCCATTTAGATGGGAGCACTCCCTTAATAGAAGCTGACATTCTCCATCCTGTAAAAAAACTTCAGAATTATAGCCTTGAGCACGCCAGACAGTTTTTAAGTGCTCTTACCAGGATTGCCGGGATAAATATGGATGTGAGCGCTCGTCCTAATATTGATATGCATCATGCTTTAGAAGCCATATTTAAGGCTTTTGGAATAGCCCTGAGTCAGGCAATTCAAATAGACACCCGAGTTAAGGGAATCCCCTCGATAAAGGGCAGACTATGAGATGCTGATTTTTCCCGCCATTGATATTCTTGAAGGAAAGGTCGTTCGACTTTCCCAGGGTAAGTTCAGTTCCAAAACAGTTTACAGTGACAACCCTCTCTCAGTCGCTATACAGTGGCAGGAAGAGGGGGCAAAATTCTTGCACATCGTTGACCTGGATGGAGCAAAAGCCGGCAAGCCAATAAATCTTGCATTAATTGAAAAAATAGCTCACGCTCTTAAGATTCCCATCCAGCTTGGAGGCGGAGTAAGAGATATTAACTCTCTCAAAATGATTCTGGACAAAGGAGTAGAAAGAGTCATTTTAGGTAGTGTGGTTGTGCAAAAACCCAGGTTTCTCAGTCAAGCTTGCAGCCGGTTTGGAGAAAGAATAGTAGTTGGGATTGATGCCCGTCATGGGCTTGTTTCAATTGCTGGCTGGAGAGAGACAACTGCGAAAAAGGCAGTTGAACTTGCTCGGGAAGTAGAGGCAAGCGGTGCCAAAACAATTATCTTTACTGATATAGAGCGTGATGGTATGCTTATAAGTTGCAATATAGATGGAATAACAGAAATACTTGCAGCCGTTAAGATTCCATTAATTGCCTCCGGTGGAATATCCACCACTGAGGATATTATAAAGCTAAAGAAATTAGGGTTGGCCGGAATTATTATTGGCAAAGCGTTTTATGATGGCAAGCTCACTCTTTCAGAGGCAATGGAAGCAGCTCAATGAAAACAGTAGTATTGATTCCCGCATTTAATGAAGAGAAAGGGATTTCTCAATTGGTAAAAGACTTGCGGACAATTGTTGAAGAAATTATCGTAGTTGATGATGGGTCCTGTGATAAAACGGCTGCAGTAGCTGCTGCTGCAGGAGCAAAAGTCATCTCTCACAAGGAAAATAAAGGAAAAGGAGTGGCTCTGCGAACAGGATTTCAAGCTGTCATATCAGATGGGGCGGATGCCGTAATTACAATGGATGGCGATGGCCAGCACGACTGGAGAGAGGTGCCGAAACTCATTAAGAAGGCTGAGGAAAGTGGAGCAGATATTGTCATTGGCGACCGCATGGGCGATATCAGCAGTATGCCGCCTATCAGGATTTTGACAAATCGTCTGACCTCATGGTTCGTTTCCAGGTTGGGCGGGCAAAAAATTTCCGACAGCCAGTCGGGGTATCGTCTTATTAAAAGGGAGGTCCTGGAGAACGTGAAGTTGGAGACAGCAAAGTATGATCTGGAATCAGAAATTTTAATTAAAGCAAGCCGCCAGGGATATACTACCTCATCTATCCCGGTGAAAACAATCTATTATGCCGGTGGAGTGAGTAAAATCAATCCTCTTATGGACACTCTGAGATTTGCCAGACTAATTGTGAGGCTTATGTGAAAAAAATAATTCTTGTTACCAATGATGATGGAATAGAGTCGGAAGGACTTACTGCACTTGCCGAAGCATTGCAGAACACAGGAGAGGTATTCATCATAGCGCCAGACAGGGAAAGAAGCGCTACCAGCCATTCTTTCAGTGCTTTCTCTCCTATTTCAGTCAAGTACATTAATTCCCATACAATGGCTATTATTGATGGAACGCCAACGGATTGCGTAATGTTGGCACTGAAGCGGCTTCTTCCAAGAATGCCACACTTAGTTGTCTCCGGGATTAACAAAGGAGCAAATTTAGGGGAAGATGTTAATTATTCAGGAACCGTTGCTGCAGCTAAGGAAGCCGCCATCTCAAAGATTCCTGCCTTTGCCATCTCTCTTGCTACACGCAATAACCACAATTTCGCCTTTGCCGCTCAGTTTGCACGGAAGATTGCCAGCAAGATATGTCTGCAGGGATTACCGCCAGGAACCTTACTCAATGTTAATGTCCCAAATAACGGGATGCCGACAGGGGTAAAGATAGCACGACTTGGAAAGAGAATTTACCACGATACCATTGAGGAAAAAGTGGATAAAACAACAGGAATAGTTCAATATCGCATTGCCGGGAGTGAACCTGACTGGGAGCAAGAGGAGGGAACAGACTTTCAGGCAATAGAGGAAAATATGGTTTCAATTACTCCTCTTTACCTGGATATGACGCACCACTCTTTCGTTAGTGAATTATGTAAACAAGGATATGATGAGCTTTGAAAAAGAAAGAAGAGATATGGTTGCCCTGCAAATCAAGGGAAGGGGAATAGTAGATGCGCGGGTTTTGGAGGCAATGAAAAAAGTAGAGAGACACAGATTTGTAGAAAAGAAGCTGGAGTCAAGCGCCTATACTGATTCTCCCCTCCCTATTGCCGCGAGACAGACGATATCTCAGCCATACATCGTTGCTCTGATGACAGAGTATCTTCGACTTGAGGGAAGAGAAAAAGTGCTGGAGATTGGAACCGGGTCAGGTTACCAAGCAGCAATTCTCGCTGAACTTGCCCGCGAGGTCTACAGTATAGAAAGAATTGAAGAATTAAGCCTGCATGCGGCGAAACTATTAGGAGAACTTGGTTACAGAAATATACACTTTAAGGTTGGAGATGGCACAAATGGATGGAGCGAACACTCTCCCTATGATAGAATTATTGTCACCGCTGGCGCAGTGGATATTCCCCCATTCCTCGTTGAACAACTCGGAGGAGAAGGGAAAATAGTCATTCCGATAGGAGCCAGATTTTCTCAGGAACTTGTTCTTCTTACGAAAAAGGAAGGAAAGATAAGAAAAGAAAAAAAAGGTAGCTGTATCTTTGTTCCACTTGTCGGAGAATATGGATAGTCTGAACAAACATAATAAATTTCCATCGGGGTGTAGCTCAGCCCGGTTAGAGTGCACGGTTCGGGACCGTGAAGTCGGCGGTTCAAATCCGCCCACCCCGACCAAATGAAACGAACTACTTCGCCGGGTGCACAAGTATGGAAAACTTGGGTCGTGCCAAAAAAGAGACTATAGAAGGAGGTGATAGAAATGCTTGATTAAGCCTCATTAGAAAATTTCATTTCTAATGAGGGAAGGCTTCTTGGAAATAGGTTTTTAGTAAAAGTTCTCTTATATTAATAATGTTCCCGCCTAAAATGGCAGAGATTAGGGTTGCTATCTTGCGATATTTTGCTTCTATCTCTAAAAGAAACGTTATTGAGCAGAGAGAAAAAGTTTCTGGCTCTATAAGATAATAGAGCTTGGATAGGAGGAAAAAGGAATGCAAGGTAGTAAACTTTATGTCGGAAATCTCTCATACTCTACAACTAATGAACAGTTGAAAGAGTTGTTTGCCGAACACGGTGAAGTTAAAGAAGTTAACATAATTGAAGGTAGAGGCTTCGGCTTTGTGGAAATGTCTGACACTTCTGGGGCAGAAAAAGCAAAAGAAGCATTGGATGGTAAGGACTTTCAGGGACGTAATCTGAAAATTGACGAAGCCCGTCCACCAAGAGAGAGAGAAAAAAGAGACTTCCGAAAGTATTAAGTAGGATCAAGTTAGGAGTTGCCGCAATCTTGCGGCAACTCCTTAATACTTTGCGCCTGTAGCTCAGCTGGATAGAGCATCTGCCTTCTAAGCAGAGGGTCCGGGGTTCAAGTCCCTGCAGGCGTGTTAGGGGTAAATTGCTTCACCCTTCGTTCTGGGTTCTGGATTCTGGCTACTGAATTAGGGGCTTGTTGTACTAGCTCAATAATTCGGTAACTTTTTGGAGTTTATCAAAAGGGGTTTCATAATTCAAGCCGCCATGTTTTCTTAGGTGGTTATATTCAAATAGGAAATTGCCAAGATTCAAAATAATATCCTCTTTTGAATTAAACGAATTGGGATAGAGGAACTCGTTTTTTATGATTTTCAAGAAAGCTTCTATCTTACCGTTAGTTTGTGGTCTATAAGGTCTAGTATAGGTGTGCTTGATTCCCAGCTCCTGACACATGGTTTCAAATGGGTGTTCTCTTTCGAGAGTTCCTTTAAATTCAGGACCATTATCAGACATGATGGATTCAAATTCAAAGTTATATATCTGTTTAAACCATGATAAAGAACGTGCCATGAAATAAGTCAGAGTGGAAGCTCTTTTATCTTTTATTATCTCAGCATAGGCAAGTCTCGTGCAATCATCGCAAATAGCAGCCATATAGAGCTCTTTGATTTTAAAAGAACACCGGATATCTTTAGGAAGCTTGGTAAGATCAATATGAGCAAGCTCTCCCGGTGCCTGTTTCTCGTAACGCTTGATTATCTTCTTTTGTGATTTATTTAAAGGATAACGCGCCTTTATTCGGTCCATTGTAGCAGGAGAAGGCGTTTTATCTAAGTAATAAGGCTTAAATAGAAGAACTAACTCATATCTGTTGGAGCCAAATCTTCTGTAAGCCTTTACTATATTGCGCTCTATCTCTTTAGGAATTCTTCTTGAACCAGGACGGGCACCTCGCTTCTTTGGAAGAAGGGATTCATCCGATCTATTCCCTTCCAACCATTTGCGATAATAGCGGGTTAGCTCTTTCTTGGATATATGGTGTGCTTGGCATAAATCTTTGATAAACCTAAACTAGCGCGGATTAACTTTAGCCTTAGTTCGCTCATACTCTTTTAAGATAGGAATCCAACGCTTTAGAATAACTTGCTCTGAATATCGCATTAGGCCCTCCTTTGGTTATGTCTTATCATACCAAAAGAGTTACCTAATTAGTGAGCATTAACAATCGACAGGTTATCTTTGGCGGAACGGTAATCATTTCACATTCCTTGCACTTCAAACCCAGTAACTTATTTTTCTTAAGCGCCTTATCATACTCCTTAAAAGTAAGCTTATATTCCATTTTTAATCTCCTATTTAGTCTTACTTAGTACCTTACCATCCCTGCTGGAAAATCATATTACAGAGTGTGCCGCCATCCCCTCCCAGGGTGTCAATCATTCCTATTTTGGCTCCTTCTACCTGCCTCTCGGGTTCTACTTCACCTCTTAGTTGCTTTACTATTTCATAAACTTGTGCGGCTCCAGTGGCTCCTATTGGATGACCTTTAGATTTCAACCCACCAGAGGGGTTTATGGCTACTTTTCCACCAATATCAGCTTCACCCTTTTCCCATGCTTCTCCGGAGGTGCCAAAGTCAAAAAAGCCAAGTCCTTCGGCAGCGATCAAGCTGGCTATACTGAAGCAATCATGAAGCTCGCAGACATCTATATCCTTGGGGGTAAGTCCAGCCATATCGTAAGCCTGCTTAGCCGATAATTCTCTAGCTCTAAGCCGTGGCAAATACTCTTGCTGGTTGGATAGGGGGCCGGATGAAGCTTGCCCAATGCCAATAATGTCCACCGGCTTATTGGTGAGTTTCTTCGCTTTCTCTTCTGATGTTATAACTATAGCGGCGGCGCCATCAGAAAATGGACAACAATCGTGTAGTTGAAGCGGCGAACATACCATAAAGGAATTGAGTATCATATCCACAGTTACTTCTTTACGGAGGTGTGCTTTGGGGTTAAGTAAGCCATGTTTATAGGATTGGACCGATACGGCAGCCAGTTGCTCTTTTAGCCTATCTAAAGGTATATCGTACTTTCTGGCATAAAGGTGGGCTAACAAGGCAAAGAGGGCGGGGAAGGTAATGCCGCATGGATATTCATAACGGGCGTCACTGAACATGGCAAAGGTTCTTGTTGCCAGGGGCGTGCCCATTTTAGCCGCTGTTTCTGTGCCACCGGCTAAAACGATATCATAGAAACCGGAAGCAACCCACATGTAGGCATCTCTTAATGCCACACTTGCCGAGGCACAAGCACCTTCATATTTATTAGCCGGGATATTAAAGCAGCCGATATTCTCAGCGGCAAACGCCTGAACCATACCCTGCCCTTCAGAGAAATCTCCCAAGACATTACCAAAGGAATAGTGCCTGAATGTCCTTTGGCTTCAGGTTTGATTCATTAAAAGCGTCCATAGCTGCCTCAGCGAATAACTCTACCTGCGTCTTTTCCTGGGCAGCGCTAAATTTAGTCTGCCCAACACCGCAATAACCACTTTTCTCATAATTATCCCTCCAATTATTGCTCATCCAATTCCATTTTCTCTGTTTTCCACTTAACTTCTCTTTGTTTTCCTACTTTCCCACCCACTCCCGCTACTCACTCATTTGGAAAATGACCATAACTGGAGACGCTGGCGGTTGCGCTTGCGACGCCGTGGATTTCCTTTGCGTCGTCCAGGTGAAGTTGTTTCTCCTATATAACCTTTAACTGAATACTCATAGGAGTTATCTATCTCTTTTTGACACCGTGTTGTGTTATCTAATAATTCAAGTTTATCAGCAAGCGAACGGGCGCCGGTCACTGAAGCACCCAGGCTGCGAACAAGGTCCACAACATCCCTGTCAGAAGAAACTACTATTATGTTCTCGGGATTGGTATTTTGCTCAACCATGCTTTTGATTATCTCATCGGCAGTCTGTCCGCGGCGTGAGAAGACAGCACTCATGCCGCCCAAACTTTGTGTGGCAAGCTGATTGGTATCTGCCTTGCGAGGGTCGGATTTATCCGACCCGCTTTGTGTAGCTCCATCAAAGACTGCTATTATTTTGTCCTGCCTGCCGCTTTGATATTTTCTCAACCTTGAAATAAATCTTTCTCGTTCAACGCAAAGACTTTCTCCCCTGAGCCGCGCCGTAGGACCACTTGACCTTAAGACATTATATCCATCAACAATTACCAACACGATACCTTCACTCCGCTAGGATTCAACCGTGAACCTTGGACCCCTTAACTATACTCATTATAGCAAATGATTTCTGTAAGAGCTTTGCGTGGTGTCAGGGTATGTTTTTTACTTAGAGGGTATCCCAATGGAGTAAGAGCTACTACTCTCACACCTTCTGGCACTTTCAGAATCTTTTTTACTTCACCCTCGTCAAATGCTCCTATCCAGCAAGTGCCCAGTCCTTCTTCAGTGGCTATTAATGTAAGGTGGTCAATGGCTATTGCCAGGTCTATAGGATAGCTGCTCATATATCCTCCCATGCCGCCCC
Organism: candidate division NPL-UPA2 bacterium Unc8; assembly: GCA_003574845.1. Taxonomy (GTDB): domain Bacteria; phylum NPL-UPA2; class NPL-UPA2; order NPL-UPA2; family NPL-UPA2; genus NPL-UPA2. Next base: position 52,358 of record NDHY01000003.1, on the reverse strand, counting down.
AGGCTTCGTTCAGAAGAGCGCAGCCAGCAACGATAATAGGTGCTTCAGCAACAAAGGCTTGACCTCTACAGGCAGGAATGAGCTTCCTCTTAATCTCCTCATTGTTTATAATGATAAATTTCCATGGCTGTAAATTTTTAGCTGAAGGAGCAAGCCTCATTGCTTCAAGCACCTTCGTTAATTTGTACTCAGAAATTTCCCGGGGTGAGTACTTTCTAATACTTCTCCTTGCCCTTATTGCTTTTTGAACATCCATTATTTTTCCTCCTTTTGTTAGAATAAGCTGTTTCTTCTCAAAGCGAAGCTCGGCAGGCTTGAACCTCTATTTCCTGATGAACTTCTGCATTATTCTTTTCCGCTCCTCAGTGTCAAAAAGATGGCATAACAGCAACGTTTCATAGTTAATCGCCGTTTTGTGGTTCATATTTATAACATTTATATAGGATTGTTTTACCTTCTCTATAGCCTGGCGGGGTTTAGAGGCGAATTTCACCCCCAAAGCCTGAGCTTCTTTCAAAAGCTCATTGACCCTTACTACCTTGTCTACCAGGCCGATTCGATATGCCTCCTGAGCGTTGATTCGCTCACAGGTTAGTCCCAGGTATTTGGCTCGACTTAAACCTATGAGCCTCCATAAGCGGTCAATCCCGGGAGACAGATTAACATCTACCTCAAGCTGGCCGAAGATAGCTGTTTCCGAAGCTATTCGGAAATCACAACTTATTGATAGGTCAAAGCCTCCGGCGAGGGCATAGCCGCTAACAGCAGCAATGGTCGGCACCCTGAAGTTATATATCTTTTCAAAAACAATATTATACCCCGAGTTCCAAAAATGATAGGTATCTTCAGGCCTGAGATCCACCATTTCCGCGATGTCCATACCGGCCGAGAATACACTCTCACCACCTGTTATTATTAGGGCGCCGACCTCCCGGTCAGCGGAGAGACTGTCTAATGCCCCGCCTAACTCGCTAAAGAGCTGTGGGCTTAAGGCGTTCTTTTTTCGGGTCGGTCAAGGGTGATAGTAGCCACACCCTCTATCTTGCTCAATTTCATGTATTTCAGTTCCATTTTCACCTCTCATTAATAATCAATAGTGACATTATGTAGTCCCTTAGATTGCATAATGTCCTTCAGAGCCTGCAGTCTCTCTTGACCTGGAGGGGCGGAATCACTAAATAGGTAATCTCTGCCCAAAGACTCATACTTTGGCTTTCCCCACTCATGGTAACTCAACAGGGAAATCTTTTCAACAGGCATTTTTGTCACAGCCTCTGCTAATTTCTCTATATATTGCTCTGAATCATTGTAGTTAGGAATAATCGGAATTCTTAGCCAGACTCTCCTTTGCCCAGCGTCAACAATCTTTTTAAGGTTTTCAAGGATAAGCTGATTCCCTCGGCCTGTACCCTTACGGTGTATTGCTGGCTCCAGGTGTTTGATATCAAAGAGCACGAGGTCCGTATATTTTAGGACTCTGTCCAGTACCCTCCAACTGGCGTAACCACTAATGTCAAGAGCTGTGCTGAGAGCTCTCTCCTTACACTCCTTCAGTAAGTTTAGAGTGAACTCCGGCTGGTAGAGGGGTTCACCACCGGATAGCGTCACACCACCACCTGAATTGCGATAAAACAACTCATCTTTGCCGACCTCTTCCATTGCCTCTTTGAGGCTCATATATTTACCTGTGGATTCTATTGTCTCCGTAGGACAGACATCTGCACACTTCATACATAAATCGCATCTTGACCTGTCTATCTGCACAGTATCTTCATTCAGAGTAATTGCCCCGCAAGCGCAAACATCCAGACACTTTCCACACCCATTACATCTTGCTTTTCTGACCATAATCTCAGGATATGGATTTTGCGACTCCGGGTTAGAGCACCATTTGCACTTCAGCGGACAGCCCTTAAGAGATATTGTCGTTCTGATTCCGGGGCCGTCTTGAATGCTATACCGCTGAATGTTAAACATCAACCCCTCGGCTACACCCTGATTCGTTTCTCTTATGGTGTTTAAGCGAGCCATACCCTTCTCTTTCAGGAAGTCAGAAACACTGGGGAGTTCTGGCAATAATTGAATCCTGTAAGTTCTTGTCGAGGTCTATGAAGTAAGCAGAAAACCCGGCAACCCTCACCATCAAGCTGGAATGTTTCTCCGGATGGGACCGGGCATCTTTTAGCGTCTCCCTGTCAACTGTAGTGAACTGAATATGGTGAATACCTAAGTCGCCGAAGGTCTTCAGATATTGGGCAAACAGCTCGGCATTATGACCGAGGAGATATTGGGGCATGAAGCTCTGATTCAACAGGTGATTCCAGGTCATCAGTGGGTCAACCTTTGAAACTGATTTCAGCACTGCTGTAGGCCCTCTTTTGTCCCTGCCAGCCATCGGTGAAATTGACCAGTCATGGAGGGCTTCACCCGCTCTTCTGCCATCTGCTGTAGCTGCGCAAAGACGCCCCAAGCTCCACCAGCCTGTTGCTGTTGTGCCGTCCACAGTAACAGGAGTTCCCCGGTTCGTTTTGCATTTCATGGTCTCTTCAGAGATTCTTCTTCCAAGCTCGCGCGATATTGAATCAACATAATCGTCATCGTTGCCAAACTTGGGAGCTCCAAGACACATCTGTTGGAGGTCTTCATATCCATGCCAATTGCTTTTCAAAGCCTTGACCAGTTTCTCCATAGATATCTTCTTTTCATCAAATACCAGCTTCTTTATGGCTGCCAGGGAATCGGCGCCGTTGTTAAGACCCAAAAACACAATGTCTCTGTAATCTGGCGTGTAGTTCCAATCCCTGACATCCTGAGCTCTCTCAATACAGTCATCAATCACGGCTGATAAAAATGGCCTTGGCGCATATTCCTGGTAAATAGCATCAGCGATGTTCGCTATGAGAGTTAGCTGATGCGCAAGCCATTTGCAGTTTTCCACCGTGACATCAAGCAATTCATCTACTGAGCTTAGTGTTGCCGGGTCTATTGTCTTATCGCCTCCCCTCTTTATTAGCGCCAGAGGACTTATTCCCAGGGCATAATTCAAGCACAGAGGAACAGGTATGCCGGTAGCCCAATCTGATTTATGATTGAAGTTCTTCCCCGGGATAGTTGGCACCATGCAATTGTTGATGGAATAGTTATTGGCATCTTTGATGGGGCAGCCGAGGCTGACCAGTCTTAATATATTTACTTTGTCATTGAAGATAGCAGGCTGAGGCATTCCTGAAGCCAACACTTCAATAGCTTTATTAATTAACTTCCTGGGCATTCCATCGTGCCATCTTAATGCGAGAGGAGGAATTATAGCTCTCACGCTTTTCGTAGCGTCCAGGACTATATAACTCGTTTCATTTCCTCCCTGCCTTCGTCGGTCAACAGACTGTCATAAGCCGCTCCAGGCGCCGTCTCTCTTACTATCCATCTCCAGGCAAGCTCAGGATAGATAGGAACAGAGTCCGAATTAGATGCATAGTTATCCACAATCATCTCCCCCTGCCGAATATATACGGTCATATTTGCCAGGATATGCGCCAGGGCCTTTGCTCTCCTCAGAGCCATCGGCTCCCCTTCGGTTTGCTTGTAGGATTCTGTTAACAATCTTGCTCTTTCCAGGTCCAGAGACCATTTCAATCCAGGTCTCCTGGCTCTTGCATCTTCACTCAGCTCCTTGAGTGCAACCTGCTGGGCTTTTATAGGGGTGTTCACCATAAGCGTTTGAGTTCTACTGGACATCATACCCTCCTTTAAATACTTCTAATGGCTATGTTAATGAAATCCAACATAATAGCACCACCTTGCTCATATTTTACTTTAAGTAATAAAACTGCTATAATCTTACTTCTTGCAAAGAGAAAACACATCAGCAAGTGTATTTACTCCTCCCCTCCGCTGGAGGTCCTTAATAAGCTCCCAGAAAATCTTCTCGGTTGTAATGACATCGCTCATTGCCCGATGCTGCTGGTCAATCTTAACCCCCAGGCACCTTGCTACGCTATTCAAGTTATTACCTTGGAAATTAAAGTAGCGTCGAGAGATAATTAATGTATCAATTACTGGAAACTCAGGAATGGTAAGTCCCATCAAGTTAATCTCGGATTCAAGAAATCCTATGTCAAATGGAGCATTATGACAGACAATAACTGCTTTATGAAGAACGTCCAGTATTTCAGTTGCTACCTCGGCAAACTTTGGCTTACCGATAAGCATCTCCTCGGTTATACCATTTACTGCATATGCTGCAGGAGAAATATTGCGACCAGGGTCAATTAGACTATGAAAAGAAGCGATTTTCTGTTTGTATCGGCTCCTCAGGACAGCTATTTCACATATCTTATCGCCACGAAAGGGGTCAAGCCCTGTAGTTTCAATATCTGTAAAGGCGAAGATAGTATTTTTTAGTAAAACGAGAGACATCGGAGTCATGCAACTTCTCTTTTTTGAAAAAGGGTTATTGCTATCAAGAGCGCAATGACCATGTAAACAATGCCGTAAAGAATGGTTGAGAGTAAATACCTGATAGAGACAGGCGTTCCAACGGCAATCGCCGCAGCGACATTAAAGTTTTCCAGATTAGGAATGATTGTGAAAAATACTCGTCCGAGGGAATGGACAAAAAAAGTTCTTCCCTCAAAGAAACCAAAAAAATAGTTGTTAAGGTATCCCAATATAAACAGGAGAATGCAAATTACTATATTTACTATCACTGGCATCCGCGTAGATATGGCTACTGAAATAGCGGTCAGTAACGCTACCTTCGTATAGATTAAAATCATACCTCTAAAAATCATCGGCTCTAATTCTCCTATCTGCCATAGGGTAAGAACGAAAATTAGGGTAAGGATAGCCATTGCCATAAAAACACTGAAGATAATGCCTATGAACTTACCGAAAATAAACTCACTTCTTGTTAGTGGTTTAGAAATAAGGGTAAGTAATCTCTTGCTCTCAATCTCATCGACTACGACGGTAGAAGCACTGAGGAGAGCAAGCAATAAACTGCAAACAGTGATAGTTGCAAATGCCATATCTTTTATCATCTTTGTCTCTCCTCCGAAGGCAAAGAGAGTATAAAATGGCGATGTATAGATTAAAATAGCGCCACCGATGAGAAGCACAAAGAAGACTGGCTGCCTGACAGACTCCTTGTAGGTATTTCCAATAAGAGCAAGAATCTTCATTATCTTTCCATATAAATCTTTTCTCTCCAGCGCTGGTAGTGCCGCTGCGATGCCGCATCGTCCGGGTCTATTTCTAAATTGCGCCTCCACCGTTCCAATGTTTTCTTCTGGTAAAAAACTTTTTTCTCAAGTTGACCTTCTTTTTCTGCCCGAGTTGCTAATCTTTCAAAGACTTGAGCAACTGCTCTACCCGCAATAATAGTATCCTTCTCTACTTTGGCTGCTCTTTCAAACCAGTAAAGAGCCATGTAAAGATGGTCTCTTCCTTTTTTCTGAAGCTGCCTCCTGTGAAAAGGAGCATCAGGACGCCGGACTGCCTCTCCACCCATGCGATCAAAATAGAACCAGCCCAGTTCAAGTAGGAGACGGAAATTTCCTGGATTCCTTTTAATTCCTTTTTCCAGGTCAGAGACGCCTGCTTGAATCCATTTCCATTTTTCCTCTTCCGTGTCCACCTGGCCGGCAATATTATATGCCATATTCCAGGAACTAAATGACCATATGAGAGCAAAGCGCGGCTGAAGAGCCTGTATTATCCCATAAAGAGCTACCAGCTCCAAAAAATCTTCCTCTATCCATTGAAGCCTCATTGCTCTTACCCAGAGGATGTTTACGGCAATTCCACGAAAACCACCTAAAAGCAAAGTTCCCCAGACATCGCTGGGCGTTGTCGCTTCAAATATTTCAACTTCAATAAGTTTTTCTTCTTCTCGCAGCCGATTTATTCTTTCCTGTAAAGGAATGAGGGAAGCAAAGAGAATAATAAACAAAAGATAAAATGCCATTTTCTTCATAATATTAAGTAAATTGTCTGTGTTTAAAAACGAGAGAGGCAATTGCAAAGCTAATCAAAATATAAATAAGGGCGTAAAAAAATGCATTCCTCATATATAAAAAAGGGATGGCTATCTGATTAATGACAAAGTCAGAAGCGCTAAATACTCGAAAGTCGGGAAAGGCTCTGGCAAATAATTCTATAGAAGCCCGGACCATCCTTTCCCATAAGCCTGGAATTTCCTCCCCTCTAAGAGCTATAAGCTTGACTATATCCTCTAACAGTTCAGTCATGTGACCAACAAAGAATATGAAGAGAGATAAAATGGCGCTCACCGAAAAAGATAAAAAGGTAGTTCCCATTACGGTTATAAAAACCATTAAGGTGAGTTTAAAGAAAAGCATCATGACTGCCTTGAAGAAGTTTAAACCAATACTCCCTTCAACAAAATAGGCAAAAATCATGCAAAGCCCAGCCATTATAAATAGCAGCAGGGCAATAACAGAGATGACTCCCATTGCTTTCCCGAGAAGAAATCCCCAGCGGCTGAGTGGTTTTGTCATTGTGGTATAAATCTGCTTATTTTCTACTTCCTTGGGAAGCGAGGTAGCGGCAAGAAAGACAGCTGATATGAGTCCAAAAAGGGTCATTCCTGCAATTGAGAGCCGCACCATAAGCTTAATGCGATCCTCCGGGCTGATGACCTCCATGAATTGCGAGCAGACCATTAAAATCAAGAAAAAGAGTCCAACAACGAAGAAAATCTTTTTTCTGGAAGCTTCTTTGAAAGTATATTTAGCAATACCGATGATTCTCAATTCTTATCTGCCTCTTTAATCGTTTCCAGGAAAAGCTCTTCCATCGTTTCCGCCGGATGATTTATTTCAACCACCTCGCTCTCTTTATTCAAAACAGTTTTTATCCTGCTTAAGGCTTCCTCGGATGGGGTTTTTATGCTAAATTGAATAATATCTTTAATGGTGAGAAGGTCATTCACTGCCCCCATTTTGATCAAGTTTCCCTTGTGGAGAATGGCGACTCTATCGCATACATCCTCTACGTCAGCCAGTAGGTGGGAGCAAAGAAGAGTCGTTTTACCGCGACGTTTAAAGTCAAGGACAATGTCTTTTATCTCGCGACAACCAATAGGGTCCATACCGCTGGTTGGCTCATCAAGAAAAATCAATTCCGGGTCATTGATGAGAGCTTGGGCAAGTCCGATTCTTCTTGCCATACCCTTTGAGTACTCCCCAAGTCTCCTTTTTTTTGCGTCTGCGAGCCCGGTAAGGTTAATCAGTTCCTCACTTTTTTTTAGACGCTCCTTTTTGGGGATTCCAAACAGCCGACCATAAAAATCAAGGATTTCCTCGGCATTAAGGAAACGATAGAAATAGGATTCTTCAGGAAGAAACCCTATTTTTTGGTATGTGCGTACGTCACCGGCAGGCGCACCCAGAACCCGGGAGTTACCGTAAGTAGGGAAAAGAAGTCCGAGCAGTAATTTCACTGCCGTTGTTTTTCCGGAACCATTGGGACCCAGAAGTCCAAATATTTCTCCGCGATGGATTTCAAGGTTAAGCCTATTGAGGGCACGCACTCGCGGACGTCCCCAGAAATTTTTATATACTTTGGTCAAATTATTTGTTTTAATAGCTATTTCATTCATGGTTTAATCATGGTTTAATCCTTGGGAATAATCAAGACCATTCCTACCTTCAATGTGTCAGGAGCAGGAAGCTGGTCGCGATTAACCCTCCAAATCTCTTCCCACCGGAGAGGCTCGCCATAAAAAGAGTTTGCGATGCTCCAGAGACTATCGCCCCTCCTCACCGTGTAGCGAACATAAACCTCTGGCATTACTATTTCTTCTACAACTTCCTCAGCTACCTCGGCAACCGGGTCAGGCTCATATAGGTATACAAAAGGCTCGCCACAATGTGGGCATACAATATCAATTTTTTTTATAACTTTTTCCTCTATAACTTCCTCAACTACGGGCTCAGGGCGTCTCCGCAGAGGGCATCCTGAAACGATAATAACCATCATCCCAGCTGCCGATACAATTCCTATAACTTTTAACCACTTCATCTACATTCCTCCTTTTACCTATCACCTCTAAAATTAAAATTCACTTTACCCTATTGGAGATAAATCTCTAATGGGGTTTATGCTTCTGCAATTTAATCATAGATGCCTTACTCTTGCAAGGATTTTTTGCAATTTATTCATAATTAATGTAGCATATCACAAACAGGCATTTGAGGAAGGAGGGAAAAATGGGGATCTCCCCAAAGGTTAAGAGAAAAAATTGCTTTTCAAAAAGGCAAAGTAATATTTGATGCTAATGAAAAAATTAAGGTGGAAATAGCGTGGAGGTAGTAGCGTTAATAATTTTAATAATATTCAGCCTGGCGGGATTCGCAGGTATTTTCTTTACCCCAATCGGAACTTTCATTATTCTTGCAGGCTCTATTATATATGCAATTTTGACCGGCTTTGATATTATTACGGTAAGACATCTTATTATCCTCTTGCTTCTTTGCCTGTGCGGAGAGGTGCTTGAATATGTTATGGTTGTCATTAGTACTAAAAAATTTGGTGGTTCTAATAAAGCCGCTCTTGGTGCCCTTATCGGAGGCGTTATTGGGGCAATGCTCGGAACGGCTTTTTTAGGAATAGGTATAATTCTGGGCACATTTCTCGGCATTTTTCTGGGAATATTTCTATCAGAGATTATTACCAAGAGAGACCTTGTAAAATCTCTTAAGGCTGGTGCTGGAGGCATTATTGGAAGATTCGGGGCGATTGCAGCCAAGGTAGTGGTCGCAATAATTATGCTCATTATTATTGGCGTCAGAGTAACATAAAAGGGGGAAGTAAATTATGGTAATAGCAGTTAGGGTTTTCGGTATAGTTGCCATTGCCATGGGGATTATTTTCCTGTTAAACCCCATGGTATTGAAGCAGATTATGACTTTTACGGGTCAGGGAAAAAGATTCTACGCAATAGGTGCTTTAAGGCTTTTAATTGGCGGGATGCTCTTATATGCTGCATCACAGAGCAGATTACCTGTGGCTATAATTATATTAGGCATCTTAGCCCTTGCATCGGGCATTGCTATTTTTACCTTTAGAGAAAAAATAGAATCTATGCTCAACTGGTTTAATAAAAAATCACTCCTATCTTTGCGTTTCCTCGGGTTTATCCCATTAGCCATTGGGGCACTACTTCTTTATTCCGCATAACATCAACTTGTAATTATGCAAAACTTGTTTGCAGAAAAGAAAAGACCGCCTCTTGCGGAGAGGATGAGGCCTGCGGTTCTTGATGAGTTTGTGGGGCAGACTCATCTTCTTTCAGGGAAAGGGCCAATAAAAGAGGCAGTAGCGAAGGGTGAGCTTCACTCAATGATATTCTGGGGACCTCCCGGAACTGGCAAGACTACGCTTGCAAGACTCCTGTCTTCACTAAAAGGATATAGATCCACCTCATTCAGTGCGGTGCTATCTGGCGTGAGTGATGTAAGGAGAGCAATAGCAGAAGCAAATTTAGCAAAAGATAGAACCGTTCTGTTCATAGACGAGATACACAGGTTCAATAAGGCACAGCAAGATGCATTCCTGCCCTATGTTGAGGATGGGACGATAATTCTTATAGGTGTAACTACTGAAAATCCTTCATTTGAGGTGATTTCCCCATTGCTTTCCCGCACAACTGTTTATGTTTTTTATCCACTCTTAAAAGAAGAGATAAGAATTATCATAGACAGAGCCATTACAGATGAAAGAGGATTAAGAGGATTGAATCCGGACATTGCAGAAAACGTGAGAGATTACATAGCAGAAATCTCAGGCGGTGACGGACGGGTTGCTCTTAATATACTGGAATTTGCAGTCATTACGGCAGAGAAAAGAGATAAAAGAACGATAATGCTAAATAGAATAAAGGAAATTGTAAAAGAACTTCCCCTAATCTATGACAAGAAAGGCGAGGAGCATTATAATCTTATATCCGCATTCATAAAATCCTTAAGGGGTTCTGACCCTGATGCTGCCGTATATTGGCTCGCGAGGATGCTGGAAGCAGGTGAGTCCCCGCTTTTTATAGTAAGGAGGATGGTGATATTTGCCGCAGAGGATGTGGGAAATGCCGACCCCCAAGCGCTTACTCTTGCAGTTTCCTGTAAGGATGCCGTCCACTTTGTGGGAAGACCTGAGGATTATTTACCTCTTTCCCAAACAGCAATCTATCTTGCAAATGCCCCAAAAAGTAACTCTGCCCTTATCACATATAAAAAGGCGCTGGAGGATGTGAAAAAATATGGCGCTCTTCCGGTTCCACTCCATCTACGCAATGCGCCGACCTCCCTTATGAGAGACCTGGGTTATGGTAAAGGGTATAAATATCCCCATAATTTCAAGGGAGGTCGGGTAAAAGAAGAATATCTTCCCGAAAAATTAAAAGGCAAAAAATATTATGTTGAAGGACCAGGTAATGTCAAGAAACAATAAAATAAATTTATCTCCTTCCAGTTTGAATATTTTTTTGGATTGTCCGCGTTGTTTCTGGCTTGAGAAAAACAGAGACATAAGGAGACCGCGCGGCATATTTCCGTCTTTGCCTGGCGGGATGGATACTGTGATTAAAAAATATTTTGACGGCTACCGCCTGAAAAATGAATTGCCTCCTGAAATTGAAGGTATGGTGACCGGAAAGCTTTTTCCTGATATTGCTATGCTGGAAAAGTGGAGAAGCTGGAAAAACACCAACTTATGCTATAAGGATACCTCCCTTGCCGTTTGCCTATCAGGCGCATTGGACGACTGCCTCATAGAAAATAATCTTCACATTCCTCTGGACTACAAAACAAGGGGGTATGAGCTAAGAGGAGACCCAAGGAAATATTACCAGACACAACTGGACTGTTATTGTCTGATGCTGAAAGGCAGCGGATATGAAATTATGGATATTGCCTATCTGTTATATTATTGGCCCCTGGAAGTAAGGGAAGATGGCGTAGTTAAGTTTCATGTGGAACCAATAAAAATAGAAACCAACGTTGAATCAGCTAAGAAAATAGTCAAAGATGCTGCTCTCTCATTGTACTCTCCAATGCCGGAATCAAGTCAGGATTGCGAATACTGTAATTTAGTCCAAACCCGAAAAAACGAATAATCCAATAAGAAGCGCCGCACCTTGAAAAAGAATCTCTATAATTACGTTACTATAATGAAAAACTTGGCAAAACAGCCATAATTCGTTACAATAACGAAAGCTAAAGAAGTTAAAATGGGAATGGCTTAAAGCGCCGAGATGTCCTGTATGCAGTGCTGCTGGTAGCTTTTGTTATGTGTGGCAATCTACCCAGGAGTTGGTGTGCCGAATATGCGGTAGTGTCTCAAAGGGCGAGATTTTGCAGGGTGAATGGTGGCGCTTTTTGGAGGAGAATTAGGTTGTGATGAATGGTTGGCGTGCCCGGTGGGCAGAGAGGCAGGCGAGAAGGAAGCGGATGCGGATAATGAGATATTGGCTCGGAGGCTTCAAAATCAAGGAAAACGAAGCAGTGACGATAGGTTATTCAATAGATTATTTAGAAAGATTAGGTATTTTATAAGTTACGAGGAATAATTTATTGATTATTGATAGTGGGGTGGTGGGGATGCAGAATCGGTTCTGCACCCCCACTGCGTTAAATATTGGGAGGGGATTGGGTTATCCGCACTCCCATATCGTGTTATACCATAGGTGCACCTACCTTGTCAAGTCTTGTTTTTGCCATACTATACATGCACTCATCTTATTAAAACGCACCCTGGGGCATCCTGGGCACAAAATATGGGGAGAAAATAGGTAATGCCTGATGTTGGTCTCAATTCTCCACCCAGTGCCCGGCTGGAAGCTCCACCAGAAGCCCCAATCGCTGATGAAATCTCCGGTTTTACTTCTCTTGGTGATCAGAATATGTAAAATTCAAACAACACGAACATCAAATTGACCCCATTAGATAGTAAACGTCTAACGAGATTGACCAGCTCTGAAACATTATACAGGTCTTAATATTTGACAGGATGAACGGTGAGATTGCTTCGTTCCTCGCAATGACAGGAGGGGCAATGAACACTGGTTTCTGGGCAGACTTCAGGATATATAGGGAGGGCCGTTATATGGATAAAGAAGCTTTGAATAGAGTTTTATCTATGTTAGAAGGGGCAGAGGATTTTTATGTGCCTGTAAAAAAAATATGGAAAGAGCTAAGTTTCCAAGGATATGACCTACCTCAGTATAATGAGTTTTTAGATTATCTTAAAAAAGATAAGCGATTTGAGATAAGAAGATTTAAAGAGGTAGAATCTGAAGATGAGAATGAAGAGGAGATGGAGAAAGCGGGATTTTACTCTGGCCCAAGAGCAAAGCTTAGAAAGAGAAAAATTACTAAAGAGGATATGAAACGAATAACATTAGAACATACCCAGAGAGTAGTTGGTAATTTAATCAAAGCCTATGAGGTAAAGCCAGAAGATTTTCCAGAAGATTCAGAGGACCAATTAATTGAGTTGATGAAAAGGGCAAAACAGCTTAAAGAAAAAATTGAGGAGGCATTTAAAGAAATAGGACGGAAATAGAGACGGCGACTATTTTTTTAATCGCAATATAAACCAGCAAACCCGAGCAAGATTTGACAGGTTAAACAAGATGTTAAATTTTTATTATTTTAGAGGGTTCATTCCCATGGAATTGATTTTCCTTGACATTATTTGTTTTACTGTGGTAAAGTAAAGACAGATTCAACGGCCAACCATATGTAACATAATAAATGTTTGTACTCCCATCAGTATAATCAATAAAATGCAAGTGGTTTAATATGTTTTAGCTTTGCTTAATTCACCTTTCCTTTAATTGTCTATCCTGATCTTCATTGAAGATAGATATAGATAATGACAAATTCAGAGAAATTTAGATTTTATTTGCATTTTGTTAGAAGAGCATATCTTGAAGCATCATAGCCTGTCAATTGCCATTTTATGTGGCGGTGAGGGGAGTAGGTTCATGGGAAATAAGGCAGGCTATTTCCTAAATGAGAGTCAACTATCAAGAGAAGTCTGGCGTTCGCTCTCATCCTTAAGTGATGATTTCTTCTTCCAACTGTCTCAATCAATAGTAGCTGATTTTCCTGTAAAGATGGATGTTGTAGCTGAAAAAGGGCCATTAGGAGGAATTTATTCTGCCCTTTCTCATGCCAGGTATAATCAAGTATTCATTCTTGCCTGTGATATGCCCTTCTTTGATATAAGGCTGCTGGAGGAATTGCAAAAATTCAGTGCCTATGATATAGCGGTACCACAATGGCAAAATGGCTACTATGAACCGCTCTCTGCACTCTATTCAAAATCAATCACGAATGAGATAGAAAAAATGTTTGAACAAGATATAACTAAGATTTCGCAGCTCTACAACCGCGTTTCTCACCTTGCCGAACTGAACATTGATGAGCTTATCAGGTCGAGCGCCATCAGCTCTAATTGTTTTACTAATATCAACTCTTGTGCCCCATTGAAAACAAGCCTCTGAGTCAGGCTGTTAGACTGAAGGGCATATTTGCTGGAGTTCTTTGGAGGATGAAAAGAACGATTATTGTTGGAGTAACAGGAGGAATAGCTACGGGTAAAAGCACCATAGCTGAGATGTTGGGTCGGTTAGGGGCAAAGGTTATAGATGTTGATAGAGTAGCCCATCGTTTTCTGAAGCGTGGAACGATAGCATGGCGAAAGGTTGTGGATGAATTTGGAGATGAAATCTTAAATAAAAATTTAGTTATCAATAGAAAAAGGTTAGGAAAAATAATCTTTACCAATAAGGACAAGCAAAAAAAATTAGAGAAAATTATCCATCCTCTTGTTATTGAGGCAGTCAGGGAAAAGATAAGCCGGGAAACAAATCAGAAGCAAGTGGTTATTGTCATTGATGCTCCTCTTTTAATTGAGTCAGGCCTTGTCTCACTGATGGATAAATTAATCGTTGTTAATGCTCCTGGTCACATCCAGAGGAAGCGCTTAGTGAAGAGGGGATTAACGCAGGTGGAGATAAAGAAGCGCATTGATTCTCAACTTCCACTTGCTATGAAAGTGAAATTAGCTGATTACATAGTTGAGAATAATGGAAATTTAACCTGGGCAAGGAAGCAGGTTGGGAAGATTTGGAATGAAATATAGTAATGGAGGTTCAGGAATGAATATCAAAGAATTAAAGGAAATGGCGATTTCAGAGCTGCACAAGGTGGCTTCCGGGTTTAATATCATCGGGTTTAGAACATTAAAAAAACAGGAATTAATATTTAATATTATTCAGGCACAGACAGAGAAGAATGGGCTTATCTTTGGAGAAGGAGTGCTTGAGACTTTACCTGAGGGATACGGGTTTCTAAGGTCAGCAAACTATAACTATCTTCCAGGGCCGGACGATATCTACGTCTCCCCTTCTCAAATTAAAAAGTTCAGCCTGATCACGGGAGATGCCGTTTCCGGACAGGTAAGATTGCCCAAGGAAACAGAGCGATATTTTGCTCTTCTTAAGGTGGAAGCTGTCAATCATGAGGACCCGGAAATAGAAAAAGATAAGATTTTCTTTGATAATTTAACTCCTTTATTTCCTGAAAAGCGGTTTAAATTAGAGACGACCACTGATGAAATCTCTATGCGGGTTATGGACCTGTTTACCCCGGTGGGGAAAGGACAGCGCGGACTTATTGTTTCTCCGCCGCGTGCCGGCAAGACAATCCTGTTACAGAAGATTGCCAATAGTATTGCGGTGAACCACCCGGATGTTATCCTTATTGTGCTGCTTATCTCTGAGCGCCCGGAGGAGGTAACAATGATGGAGCGTTCAGTCAAGGGTGAAGTAATAAGCTCTACCTTTGATGAGCCGCCGGAGCGGCATGTTCAGGTGGCGAATATGGTCATTGAAAAAGCGAAACGTTTAGCTGAGCATGGGAAAGATGTGGTTATTCTTCTTGACAGTCTCACCAGACTTGCCCGTGCCCACAACACAATTATTCCTCATAGTGGAAAGATACTTTCAGGCGGAGTTGACTCTAATGCTTTGACCAAGCCAAAGAAATTCTTTGGCACTGCCAGAAACATTGAAGAAGGAGGAAGTCTAACGATTATTGCCACCTGTCTCATTGATACAGGAAGCAGGATGGATGATGTAATTTTTGAGGAATTCAAGGCGACCGGAAATATGGAACTCAGACTTGATCGGAGACTTGTTGATAAAAGAATTTTTCCTGCAATAGATATTGAGAAATCTTCAACGAGAAGGGAAGACCTTCTTCTGTCTGATGGAGAGCTTCAGAAAGCGTGGCTTCTCCGCAGGGCACTTAGTTCGCTTGATATTGTTGAAGCGATAGAGAAGCTGACGGCGCGATTGAAAAAGATAAAAACGAACTCTGCTTTTTTTAAGACCCTCTCTGACTCTGTATATAAATAAAGACACAGAGTGGCAAAGGCACAAACTTTTAACTTGCACTTTTGCCTTTTAACTTTTAACTTTTGAATTAGTTCTTAAACTGGTGACTGTTAGAGATGCTGCATAAAATATTAGCAAAAGAGGTGCTTCCCCTTGTTTCAAAACCGGCACAGTATGTTGGCAATGAGTGGAACAGCACCCACAAATCACAGTCAGTAGCGCTCCGAGTTGCCCTTGCCTATCCTGACCTCTATGAAGTAGGTATGTCTCACCTTGGGTTTTCTATCCTTTATCATCTACTTAACAATCTGGATGGAGTTGCTGCTGAGAGAGTTTATGCACCTGAAGCTGATATGGAAAAATTCCTGCGGGAAAAAGCAATCCCTCTTTTCTCGCTTGAGTCTCATCTCCCTCTGCGTAAGTTTGACATCATCGGATTTACCCTCCCTTATGAGCTTGTGCTTACAAATATACTTAATATGATTGACCTTTCCCGACTGCCCCTTCTTTGCCGCGAAAGGGAAGGTGACATTCCACTGATTATTGCCGGGGGAATAGGCACCCTCAATCCTGAACCTATGGCAGATTTTATTGATGTCTTTATTATGGGAGATGGAGAAGAGACACTGCCGAAGCTCGTTCGTTACTATCAGAAATGGAAGATAGAAGACAAAAAAAGTGGTAAAGAGTGCTTGTTGAAAGGGTTGGCAAAAAATGAGGGGATTTATGTTCCATCCTTATACAAAGTCAACTATTCCTGCAATGGAACTGTTGATAAAATTACTCCTGCTGATGAAGGCATTCCTTCTCGTGTGAAGAGACAAGCTGTTCTTGATCTTGATAGGGCATTTTTCCCTACTTCTCTAATTGTTCCTTATTTAGATATTGTTCATGAGCGGGTTACGTTGGAGATAATGAGAGGATGTCCGCGAATGTGTCACTTTTGCCAGGCAAGAGCATTTTATCAGTTGTGCCGCAGGAGAGACATGGATACTCTGACAGAGATTGCCGTTGCCTCAATAAAAAATACGGGCTATGATGAAATATCCCTTTCATCTTTATCCAGTGGTGATTATCCTTATCTTGAGGAACTGGTGGGAAATTTAAGAAAGAGGCAGGAATTAAGGAATGTGTCTATTTCTCTTTCTTCTTTGCACGTTGATAGTTTTTCCATTCGCCTAATTGAGGAGTTAGGAAAGAAAAAGAAAACCGGAATTACTTTTGCTCCTGAAACAGGGAGCGAGCGGTTGCGTCGCATAATCAATAAAAAGTTTGCTGAAGAAGATCTTTTTAGAGCGGTCAGGCTTTTGGCTGAAAGTGGCTGGAGAGGGCTAAAATTATACTTTATGATTGGGTTGCCGACCGAAAACGATGAAGACCTTAAGGGAATTGGTGCCCTGGCACGGGAGGTGCTCAGGGTCAGCGGTGGAAAGATGAGACTAAGGATAAGTCTTTCAAGTTTTGTTCCCAAGGCACAGACACCATTTGAGAGAAAGGAGATGGCAGGAATAGATGAATTGCGTGAAAAGCAACGGTTTTTGCAGGGTCTGCTCCGTAACCGAAGGATAAAGTTGAACTGGCATGATACAGAAGCAGCTTTCCTTGAAGCAGTGCTTGCTCGTGGAGACCGACGGACAGGAAAAGTTATTCTTGAGGCATGGAAAAAGGGCTGTCGTTTTGATGGATGGAGCGAACACTTTAAATTTCATCTCTGGGAGGAAGCTTTCTCCGGGTGCGGGGTTGACCCTTCTTTCTATGCCCGGCGAGTACGCCCTCAGGAAGAGACTCTCCCCTGGAATCACCTCAGGTCTTAGCAGGCAATAAACAAAGGCACAAGGGCACAAAGGCACAGAGAAGCCTAAACTCTAAATACGAAACTCGAAACAAACTCAAAACTCAAATGACCGAAATTCAAGACGTAGTTTTGGTTATTTGGATTTGGAACATTTGAATTTATTTAGCCCTGAATCAAGTTCAGGGTAGGATTTAGGGTTTAGAGTTTAGGATTTAGGATTTAGGATTTAGGGTTTAGTGTTTAGGATTTAGAGTTTGTAATTGGTGCCTGGTGCTCTCTGAATAGTTATAGAAGGAGGTGAGATATGATTACTTCAGAACAGTATTTGGATAGTTTGCGTAAGTTAAAGGCTAAAGTTTATCTCTTTGGTAAAAAAGTTGATGATGTTGTTGATAATCCTATCATCCGGCCCTCAATAAATTCGGCAGCAAAAACATATGAACTGGCACAGAATCCGAGGTATGAGGCTTTAATGACTGCAAGGTCTAATCTGACAGGAAAAAAAATCAATCGCTTTACCCATCTGCATCAGAGCACGACTGATTTAATAGAGAAGGTTAAGATGCAACGTTTAATGGGACAAAAAACGGCTGCTTGCTTTCAAAGGTGCCCGGGGCTTGATGCTTTTAACGCTGTTGATAGCGTTACCAGAGAAATGGACGATGAGCTACATATGGAATATCACAAACGTTTCCGTGATTTTTTGAAGTATGTGCAAGAGAAGGACCTGGTTGTAGATGGGGCAATGACAGACCCCAAAGGAGATCGTTCCAAAAGACCATTAGAACAAACAGACCCGGATTTATATTTGCGAATAGTAGAGAAAAAAAATGATGGAATAGTTGTTAGAGGAGCAAAATTACACCAAACCGGGGCGATTGCTTCCCACGAAATTCTTGTTATGCCGACAATGGCATTAATGGAAGAAGATAAAGATTACGCGGTATCCTTCGCTATTCCCAGTAATACCGAAGGCATTACCCATATCTGTGGCAGACAATCATGCGATACCCGTAAATTAGAGCAAGGAAATATTGATGTTGGCAACTGCCGTTATGGAAGTCTTGAGGCTATGATAGTTTTTGAGGATGTGTTTGTTCCTATGGAACGGGTTTTTATGTGTGGTGAATATAACTTTGCCGGGATTATTGTGGAGCGCTTTGCTGGCTACCATCGCCAGAGTTATGGTGGCTGTAAGGTAGGGGTAGGGGATGTTCTCATAGGAGCGGCTGCTCAGATGGCAGAGTATAATGGAGTAGCTAAGGCATCTCATATTAGAGATAAGCTAATTGAAATGGTTCATTTGAATGAGACCTTATATTCCTGCGGCATTGCTTGTTCCAGTCAGGGGTATCCTACGGCATCGGGAACATATTTTGTAGATTTGCTACTGGCTAATGTCTGCAAACAAAATGTAACCAGATTCCCATATGAAATAGCCCGCCTGGCTGAGGATATTACCGGAGGACTTATGGTAACGCTTCCTTCTGAAGAAGACTTGCGCCATCCAGAGCTCGGCAAGCATATGCAGAAGTATCTTAGAGGCGCTGCTGAGGTGCCTGCTGAAAGTAGAATAAGAATGATACGTTTAATTGAAAACCTAACTTTGGGAACGGCTGCGGTTGGTTACAGGACGGAATCTTTACATGGGGCTGGCTCTCCGCAGGCTCAAAGGGTAGTAATCTCCAGACAGGCTGATATGGAATACAAGAAGAAACTGGCGCGAGTCATCGCTGGTATTGAGCAGGAATAGCACCAGCTAAAGCAAAAATCTCTTGCCAAATAAGCAAATCTGTCTTATTGTGCCTCCATATGAAGGGTTTTTTTGGTTTTCCAGGAGGGGTTCATTTCCCACAAAGAAAAGAAGCAACAAGGAACAAGAGGATAGAGAGTGCGCATCTGCCGCAGCAGGTAGTCATCCCACTCTCTCAGCATGTAGGCGCCCCCGCAGAACCCCTGGTCTCCACTGGAAGTCAGGTGAAAACCGGTGAGGTAATCGGACGTGCCACAGCAAATATATCAGCGCCAGTTCATTCAAGCATCTCAGGAGAGGTAATCAAAATCAAGGCTTTTCCCCACCCTTCAGGATTGAACAATATTTCATCTATAGTCATCAAATCTGATGGAAAAGATGAATGGGTAAGTGAAGTCAAAGCCTCCGGTCAAAAGCCTAATAACTTAACGTCTGAGAAGATAAAAGAGATTATTAAAGAAGCTGGCATTGTCGGCCTGGGAGGTGCCCAGTTTCCAACGCATGTTAAACTTTCTCCACCGAAGAATATAGATATCTACATACTCAACGGAGCTGAATGTGAACCATATTTGACCTGCGATGAGCGCCTGATGGTGGAAAATCCAAAAGGCGTTGTTGAGGGATTCCAGTTGTTAATGAAGGCTGCCAACGTCAAGCGTGGATACATCGGGATTGAAGATGATAAGTTAGAAGCAATAAGGGCAATTAAGGAAGAAATTAAGGAACTATTAAATCTTGAGTTAAGAGTTATTAAGGCAAAGTATCCCCAGGGTGGAGAAAGGCAGCTCATTAAGACGCTTCTTGGAAAGGATGTCCCATCGGGAGGTTTGCCATTTGAGATTGGGGTGCTGGTGAGTAATGTGGGAACAGCTTTTGCGGTTTGGGAAGCGGTTGAGCGGCGAAAGCCACTTATTGAGAGAGTAATAACTGTTACTGGTTCCGGGATAATGGAGCCAAAAAATCTGAGGGTGCGGATCGGAACGTTAATTTGTAACTTGATTGATGAGAATTGTGGGGGTTATCGGGGGAAACCCGGTAAGATTATCACAGGAGGCCCAATGATGGGCATGGCACAGTGGACAAGCGAGACCCCTGTCATTAAAGGGACCTCGGGCATTCTCGTTCAGACAACTGAAGAGATTAGTAGTGGGGAATATCTTGATTGTATCAGGTGTGGAAAGTGCACTGCTGTGTGCCCGATGTCTCCATATCAATTGATGCCTAATATGATTTTTGCGTTAGTGCAGATGGAGCAATTTGCCGAAACAGAAGATTATGGGCTCCTTGATTGCATTGAATGCGGTGCCTGCGCCTATACCTGTCCAGCAAGAATACCTCTCGTCCAGTCAATTAAATATGCAAAGAGTGAAAGAAGCAAAGAATAGTAGTAAGAATCTGGTTGTCTCTGTCTCTCCTCACTTGCGCGGGAAAATGACGACCATGCGAATTATGTGGGAGACGATTCTCTCTCTTTCACCTGCAGTTATAGTGGGCATCTACATCTTCGGTGTTGCTGCACTATCCGTTATTCTTACTGTAACTATTAGCGCTATTCTTACTGAAGCCTTAATTCAAAAGTCCTGTCGAAAAAAAGTTACCATTAATGATGGAAGTGCTGCTCTTACCGGAATACTCCTATCTCTTACTCTTCCCCCGGGAGTGCCATTATGGCTGGCTGGAGTAGGAGGGGTAATTGCCATATCTCTTGGGAAACAGGTATTCGGCGGACTTGGAAAAAATCCTTTTAATCCCGCTCTCGTCGGGCGGGCAGTTCTCCTTATTTCTTTCCCTGAACAAATGACAACCTGGAGAAAGCCAGCTCCCGGCATTTTTAACATTGATGCTGTATCTACCGCCACTCCTCTTGGAATCCTGAAGGAAGAAGGTGCTTCCATTGCTGAAGTTGAGGTGTCTTTACTGGATGCATTTCTTGGAAACATCAGTGGCTCTATTGGCGAGGTTTCCGCCATTGCTCTTATTGCAGGAGCAACGTTTCTTCTCATCAGGGGGCATATCTCAGCAGAGATTCCTATTTCTTTCGTAGCTACAGTAATGTTATTTACAATACCGTTCTGGCTACACAATCCGGAAAACTATGCCAGCCCTGTCTTTCACTTGCTCACCGGGGGGTTACTCCTGGGAGCTTTCTTTATGGCAACGGATATGGTTACCACTCCTCTCCTGCGAAAGGGCAAACTCATCTTTGGGATTGGATGCGGCCTGCTTACGGCCCTGATCAGGCTTTTCGGCGGCATTCCGGAGGGAGTTTTGTTTTCAATTCTAATAATGAATGGCACTACTCCTTTAATTGACCGCTACACCAGACCGCGCTATGGGAGAAAGAAATGAGCGAAGCAAAAAAGCTAATATTGGTGCTTGCAACTATCTGCTTTGTTGCTGCTCTTGGACTTGCCCAGGTGCATCAGTTGACTGAAGAAAGGATTGCTGCCGCACGGCTGGAGTTTGAGCTGAGAGCAGTGAGAGAGGTCATTGCTCTTGACCATGTGGATATTCCTGTGATAATTGAGAGGAAAGAGCTTGCTGGAGTTCCCGTTTACCGTGCAGTAGGAGATATTGAGCCAGTTGTGTTGGGGGTGGCGGTTGTAGGATATGGTCGCGGCTTTGCCGGTCCAGTAGAAATTATTGTTGGAATAGATAGCAAAGGGGTAATCACAGGAATTGAGATACTTAGTCATAGAGAAACCCCCGGACTTGGCGCGAGAATTACCGAGAATTTCTTCCTAAATGAATTTAAAGGAAAGCAACTTGGCGATGAGATTAAAATAAAAAGGGATGGAGGGGAGATAGATGCAATTACCGGGGCAACAGTCTCTGCCCGCGCTGTCTCAGAAGGGGTAGAAGCCGCTCTTACTCTTTTTTTTAGTGAGAAAAATGAGATATTACAAGGAGAGACAGAGTGGCAGGTGATGGAGGAATAGACTTGTTTAAAAATTTTACCAGGGGATTGTGGAGTGAAAATCCATTATGCAGGCTTCTCTTAGGAATGTGCCCGGCACTGGCAGTAACCACAACTGCAATAAATGGATTGGGAATGGGGCTGGCAACGCTCCTTGTGCTTTTCTTCTCAAATTTAATTATATCTCTTTTGCGTCATCTTATTCCTTCCAAAGTAAGAATTCCTTCTTTCATCATTGTCATTGCTTCATTTGTAACCATGATTGATCTCTTTATGGAAGGGTTTTTCTTTGCCCTGCACCGTGAGTTAGGAATTTTTATTCCGCTTATTGTTGTTAACTGTATTATTCTCGGTCGGGCTGAAGCATTTGCATCTCGGAATTCAACGTTGGATTCATTGATTGATGCTCTGGGAATGGGAGCAGGATTCACCATTTCCCTGCTTATTCTTGGCTCTATACGGGAGATAGTTGGAATGGGCACTATCTTTGGAGTTACCGTTTTTGGCGAGGGCTACCTTCCTTTTATTGTGATGATACTTCCCCCCGGAGCATTTATCAGTCTGGGACTGCTGTTAGGTATAATGAATAGAATAGAGGCAATAAGAAGATAATGGAATTATTTGGCATTGTCTTTGGGGCTATTTTTATCAACAACTTTGTTTTAGTGCGGTTCCTGGGAATCTGCCCTTACCTTGGAGTGTCCCGTCGCATAGAAACGGCAATGGGAATGGGATTAGCGGTAATCTTTGTAATGACCATAGCAAGCTTTGTTACCTATTTTGTTTATCACCTTATTCTTATTCCATTCAATCTCGGATATCTTTATATTGTCTCTTTCATTCTTGTCATTGCTGTCCTTGTTCAACTGGTAGAAATGGTAATTCAGAAGCAGAGTCCTGCTCTCCATCGGGCACTGGGAATTTACCTGCCGCTGGTTACGACAAACTGTGCTATATTAGGAGTAGCCTTTCTTAATATTCAGGAGGGGTTCACTCTTGTTGAATCCACATTACATGGTTTTGGAGCTGGAATTGGCTTTACGCTGGCTATTATTCTCTTTGCTGGCCTGAGAGAAAGGCTGGACCTTGTTAATATTCCCGAGAGCCTTAAGGGGGCACCCATCGGGTTAATTGTAGCAGGGCTTCTCTCAATAGGATTTATGGGATTTGTCGGGATGATTTAAATGCAAAATCATTTAACCCAATTCTTAAACTACCTGGAAATAGAAAGAGGATTAGCTAAAAATACAATCATTAGCTATCGCAGAGATATAGTTAAATACCTGCGATTTCTGGAGAAAGAGAAGATTCATCTATTAGAAGGCAGTCACCGTGAGGTAATAGCCTATTTAAGAGAACTAAAGAAGCAGAGATTGGCTTCAAGCTCAATAGCAAGGGGTCTGGTAGCGATAAAAATGTTTTACCGCTTTCTCCTTGCTGAGGGGAAACTTAAAGATGACCCCACTTCCCTTGTGGATTCACCGTCAATTTCCAAGCCATTGCCGGATGTGCTGACCGTTGCCGAGATAGAAAATTTTCTCACACGGATAAATGGCGCCAAAAAAGAGGCGGTAAGGGACCGAGGAATTATGGAGCTTCTTTATGCAACGGGGATGAGGGTATCAGAGATTACATTCCTTAAATTAACAGATGTAAATATTAATTCTAACTATGTTCGCTGCTTCGGAAAAGGAGGGAAGGAAAGAATTATTCCTTTTGGGAGAGAGGCATCTTTCTGGCTGAAGAAATACCTGAAAAGTAGTCGGAAGCTCTTTCCGAAAGCAAACCTCTCTCGCTATCTCTTTATTAACAGGCGGGGGCAGGGGTTTACAAGACAGGGACTGTGGGAAATTACCAGGAGGTGTGCTCGTTGCGCCGATGTAGGAAAGAGGCTCTCTCCACATACTCTCCGCCATTCATTTGCTACCCATCTCTTGCAGGGTGGAGCGGATCTAAGGTCTGTCCAGGAAATGCTTGGTCATACTAACATCTCTACAACACAGGTCTATACACATGTTGACCAGCTCAGGTTGAAGAGTGTTCACTCAAAATATCACCCCAGAGGATAGAAGCATAGGAAATTCAAAAATCAAAAGTCAAAATTACAATGCAAAATTCAAAATTTAAAGTTGATTTGAAAAACTTTTAACTTTTAACTTGCACTTTTAACTTTTGAATTAGTTCTTAAACTGGTGCCTGGTGTTCTGCTGACTGTTGAAGGGTGGAATGGGAGGAAAAAATGAAGCTGCGTATTGGATTGCCAATTGGAAGTCTTGAGAAGCAAACTCTATCTATTTTTAAAAAAGCAGGATATGCCATTTCCTTTGGAGAGAGGTCTTACTTTCCAACTGTTGATGACAGGGAAATGGAGGTAATTCTGGCGAGGCCCCAGGAGATGCCACGCTATGTTGGAGAAGGGATTTTTGACGCTGGAATTACCGGTCGTGACTGGGTGATTGAAAGCGGCATAGGAGTTGTGGAGGTAGCTGAGCTTTTATACGGCAGGCAAAAATTACAACCCATAAGATGGGTTTTAGCCGTTCCGAAGGACTCAAAGATAAGAAGTGTAAATGATTTAGAAGGCAAGCGGATTGCTACTGAGCTCGTTAACGTAACTAAAAATTATCTGAGTCGGCATAAAGTGAACTCAACGGTTGAGTTCTCCTGGGGGGCAACTGAGGCAAAGCCACCGACACTTGCTGATGCAGTAGTTGAATTAACTGAAACCGGTCGCTCTCTTAAGGCAAATAATCTGCGCGCGATTGATAATGTCCTGGAGTCAGTAACTATTCTTGTTGCTAATGAACAGAGCTACCGCAATGGGTGGAAAAGGAAAAAGATTGATAATCTTCTTACCCTTCTTCAAGGAGCACTTCAAGCTATTGAAAAGGTTGGGTTGAAAATGAATGTTTCCAAAAAGAATCTCCATAGAGTTATCTCTATTCTTCCAGCAATGAAAGAGCCAACCATCTCCCACTTGAGTGATGAGAGGTGGTGTGCCGTAGAGACAGTAGTTGATGAGGCGGTAGTGCGCGAGATTATTCCACAATTAAAAGAGGCCGGGGCTGAAGGTATCATTGAATATGCATTGAATAAGGTAATTTATTAACATCCACAAATGAGCAAAGCAAACTCTTACACAAACGGAGTTAATAATAGAGTAAAAGTTATCTCACCTGCCAAGATAAATTTATTCCTCAATGTTTTAAAGAAAAGAGACGATGGTTATCACGAAATAGAAACGGTACTACAGGCAATTGGCCTATATGATGAGCTTTCTCTAATAGAGATAAATCAGGGAGTAGAAGTTATGTCACTGGAAGGGGTGACTCCTTCCGGGAAAGCGAATTTAATATATCAGGCTGCAAATATTATCCTTGAGAATTGTAAGATAAAAAAGGGGGTGAGGATTAAATTAAAAAAAAGGATTCCGGTGGCAGCAGGATTGGGGGGTGGGTCAAGCAATGCTGCGGCAACACTTGTGGGACTGAATGAACTATGGAAATTAAATCTCTCCAGGACACATCTTGTAGAGCTTGCTGCATCACTTGGCAGTGATGTTCCCTTTTTTATTTCAGGAGGAAGGGCGGTGGGCACAGGAAGAGGGGACAAGATAACATCTCTTGCCAACTGGCAGCACTTCTGGCTTATTCTCCTGATACCAAAATTTAGCATCTTAACCCGCCATGCTTATCAAAATTTAAATTTAATAAACGAAAGAAGCCAACTTAAAACAGTTTTATCTTGCCTTGAAGGGGGAAATTTAGAGAAAGCCCTCTACAACAGATTCGAGGAGGTGATAACGAAGAAATATCCAGTAGTAGGGATAATGAAAGACGAGCTCAGGTCCCTCGGAGCAGAAGGAGCGCTGATGTCTGGCAGCGGGCCTGCTGTCTTTGGCGTTGTCCGCCAGAGAGCCCATGCAGAAAAAATAGCAATGGCAGTTCAAAGGGAGGTTGTTTATGTAGTGAAAACATCTCTGGAAGGAGTGAAAGTAGTCAAGGAAAAGCTGCTTAATTGAATGACAACATGGGAACGAGGTAAGCAAGGCGTAGGCATGGAGGAATGCAAAGTGGAAATTACAGAAATTAGGGTGCGACCAATGAGGGAACGGGAAGGAAGGCTGAAAGCATATGTAACATTAACCTTTGATAACGAATTTGCCATCCGCGATGTCAAGGTAATTGATGGGAAAAGGGGATTATTTGTTGCTATGCCCTCAAGAAAGGTGCGCGAGAAGTGTCCTGAATGTGGATTTGAAAATGAAATCAGAAGCAAATTCTGCAATAGATGCGGGAAAGAGATACCCCCTGTTCCTGCAGCTACGGAGTCTGAGGCGGCCTCAAAAAGCGAACACAGGGACCTGGCTCACCCAATTACAAGTCAGTGCCGGGAATACATCCAGGAAAAAGTGCTTGAAGCTTACGAGGCAGAGATATCCCGGTCTGAGCCAGTTTCTTAAAAAGTAACCGATAGAGACTTTTCACTTACCCCGCCCTTTCTTCAATTTTAGGCGGGATGCTGGAGTGGTTTATCAGGCCTGTCTCGAAAACAGGTGTACCTTAAAGGGTACCGTAGGTTCAAATCCTACTCCCGCCGTTAGGAAGTTTGCGATTTTACTTGACAAGCTAATTTAAAGCGCGCAGAATTATTCTGGATACGAAGTAATAACCAATTCAGTCGGGAATTATGATGAAGACAAAGAAAATGCGTGAATATATTTCTCAATTGGATAATCTGCTGCCTGTTTTAATTAAACATCTTCAGATCTCTGACCCAAACAAACTTTTTGGAATTAATATCACCCTCCGGCAATATCTTGCTTTAGATATATTGGTCGGAAAAGGTAAGTGTATGATAACGGAATTGAGCCAGTCCCTGGGCGTTGCTTTGAACACCATGACCGAGCTGGTTAACCGTTTAGTGAAAAAGCGCTTTGTTGAAAAGAGTAGCGATATGAAAGACCGTCGTATAGTTTGGGTCGGTTTGACGGGTGAAGGGTTAAAAATTATCCAGAGGATAAATGAGAGAAAGCAAGAACATATTTCGGCCATTTTGGAAAGAGTGTCCCAGCGTGATCGCCAGATCTTAATCGATATATTGAAAATAGTCTCTCAGGTAATGAGAAAAGTGGAGATGGATAGTCTTAAAGCTTAATTTTTTGGTTTAATACTTCGGATAACGAACTATTTCAGGCGGGAGCAAGAAGAATCAAAAAAGGAGGGTGCTGGAATGATTAAAATAAATGGAAGCAAATTGAAGGAAAAAATTTTCCAGGGAGTGGTGCGTCTCTTGCTACTATTGAGCAAACTGTGCCTGCGTAATGCTAAAGTGCGGAGATTTGCCTTTAAGAAGGTAAGAGAGCGTTTGGCACACCGACTAATCGTAAATCGTGGTAGTAAACAGGCTGAGGATAAGTATTACATGGGCAAAGCCGCTTTACGCTCTCTTGAGCGCACGATGGAGGGTAATATTTCTTCTAAATATTTTAAGGCTTTGGTCGAGTACACTTTGGGAGGAGTATTATGGGGTGGAAAGATTGGACCAAAAAGGAAGTTTTATGAGGAGAAGGGTTTTTATCCACCTTCCTTTGTGCTTATCTGTCCTACCCAGGCCTGTAACCTGGATTGTCCTGGTTGCTATACAGCTTCTGGAAAAGGAAAATGGGGGAATACCCTTAAATATGAGGTGGTTGATAGAGTGGTAAGAGAGATGAAGGAACTCTGGAGAGCTCATGTTGTCGTCTTCTCCGGCGGGGAGCCGCTTCTCTATCCTCACCTCTTTGATGTGGCCCGGAAACACGGGGATGTCCTTTTCTTAATATATACTAACGGTACCCTCATAAATGAGAAAATGGCTCAGAGATTGGCTGAGGTTGGCAATATAACTCCGGCCATATCTGTAGAGGGGTTTGAAGGAGAGACCGATGCCCGAAGAGGAAAGGGTGTCTATCGGAAGATACTCACCGCCTTCGCTAATCTGAGGGAAGCTGGAGTTCCCTTTGGAATATCGGTAACCGCCACTCGGGAGAATGTAGATGCGGTAACCAGTGATAAGTTTTATGACTTCTACTTTGAGGAGCAAGGGGCAAAATACCAGTGGCAGTTTCACTATATGCCCATCGGAAAATCCTATACCCTCGCTCTTATGCCTACTCCGGAGCAGCGACTCTTCATGAGGGAGAGAAAACGGAAGATGGAGCGGGAGAAGGAGTATTTTATTGGTGATTTCTGGAATGATAGCACAGTAGTATGCGGATGTATCGCAGCCGGTAGGCGAGGTTCAGAGCGCTGGTGTGGAGGGCACTTTAACATAACCGGAGCAGGTGATTGTACTCCCTGCGGGTTTCAACCCTACGCCGCAGATAATATAAACGAGGTCTATGAAAAGGGGGGAGATTTAAATACTGTGCTGGAGTCTGATTTTTTCCGGGCGATAAGAGAGTGGCAGACGAGCTATGGATACGGGAAACCTGATGGCGAACAGAATAATCTCTTAATGACCTGTCCCATCCGGGATCATTACCAGGTCTATTATGAGCAGATACTCCAGAAGTATCATCCCCGACCCATTTACGATGAAGCTCAAGCGGCTATGGAGGATGAAGAATATAGGAAGGGGCTTATAAATTATGGAAAAGAACTGAGGAGACTATCCCGGCCTATCTGGGAGAAGGAATATCTCTCTAAGAAATAACTTAAGTAACTTCCCCTGATTAGCCTGATAAAGTGAAATCGCGGACTACCCGGGTTTTTAAATAACCTTCCGATTGCCAATGTCGGCAAGGGCACAATTTACGAGTATTTTTCCAGCAAGAAGGAACTCTTCTTTGAACTATGTCTCTATCTTTTTGAAAACTTTAAGGATTCATATGTTAAAAAGGTCTCTTCTTTGAGCCTTGAGGCCGAGGAAAAGATTTTAGAGAAGAGACTAATCCTCGGTATTTAGCCTCAATAATTTTGGCTGCTATTGATGGGCTGGCCACGCACTGGCTCTCCAATCCCAGAATATTTTCCCTGGACCAGGTAAAAAATTCTTTGATAAAAATGATTATTTGTAATAATATGAAGAAAAAAGGAGGGTAAGGAAGCTTATGAAATTTTTAATCTTCTGCGTTGTCATCTTTTTGGGCTTTCCAGCTTCGGCCGGGACCCAAGAGACCACGAGAGAGCGTGTTTTCACCCTTGAGGAGAGCATTCAGCTGGCTCTAAAAAATAATCCTCAAGTCTTACTCGCCCGGGAAGAGTTGCGACGAACAACTGCTATGGTGATGGAGGCTCGTTCCGGAGCCTTGCCGCGGCTATCAGCCGAGGCTGCTTATATTAGATTGGATAGATTGAATATGGATAGTCATAGAGCCAACTTAAGACTAATCCAGCCTCTTTATGCCGGAGGGATGATAAGAGGGACAATTCAGGCGGCTGAATTGCATCACCAGGCGATGGAGGAAGGTCTTCATACGGTTGAGGCGGAAATAACCTTCCGGGTTAAAAAAGGTTTTTATGGAATCTTGTTAGCTCAGGAGTTGGTAGCCGTTAGAGCTGAGGCTCTAAATCTACTCCAGTCTCATTATCAGACGACGAAAGAGCGGTTTAATAAAGGAGAGGTTCCCCGATTTGACCTTTTAAGGGCAGAGATTGAAGTAATCAACGCTTCCAGCGAACTTATTCAGGTCAGAAGCCAGTTACAGTCAGTTGAGAATTTATTCAAGAATCTATTGGACTTAGACCTTGACAGCTCGTTTTCTCTGGAGGGGAGTCTGGAGTATCTTCCTCTCCAGCCGGATCTGAATGAGGCGCTTCTTAAGGCTCTGGAGCAGCGATCCGAAATCAGACAGTTAAGGCTGGTTTCTAAGATGAGAGAGAAAAATATTGATGTTGCCCGCTCCGGGCATAGACCTTTAATTTCGCTATTTGGGAATTATGAAGGACTTGAGGGTCTCCCCCCTACTCCTGACTGGGACTGGAACTGGAATGCCGGGATTATGATAGAAGTTCCCATCTTTGATGGGCTAATGACCAGGGGCCGGGTTGGGCAGGCCAGGTCAGAGCATGAAAAATCGCTTCTCGGGTTAAAAGATTTTAAGGACAGGGTAAGATTTGAAGTCCGCCAGGCCTTTTTAGATTTAGAGAAAGCCCGTGAGATAATAGAGTTTCAACTCAAGAATGTCCAACAGGCTGAAGAGAATCTAAAAATTGTTAGGGAACGTCACCGGAAGGGGATAAGCACTCACCTGGAAGTGATGGGTGTGCATCTGGCTTTGACTAAGGCGCGCACCGGTTATGCCCGGGCTCTCTATGAACACCTGATCGGTAAAGCCAGTCTGGAGAGAGCCACTGGAGGTAGATACAGAGGGAGTAGAGAGTAAAATGAGGGAGAGAATGATGAAGAAAAAAGGAATTATTGCCGGAATAACAATCTTAGCTATAGTGCTTGTTATTGTCGGAAGAGCGATGCTTCCAGGGGAGGAAGTAGAGGTAGTTTTTGTCGCCGAAAGGGTGACGGTAAAAGTAGTTGATGTAGTGAGGGGAAATATCAGGGAAACTATTTCTCTGGTCGGAGACGTTGAAGCCCAGAATAGGTTTGAAGTCTATCCCAGGGTGAGTGGAAAGATTATCCAAAAAAATGTGGTTGTGGGGAATCGGGTTAAGAAAGGAGAAACCATTGCTCTAATTGATAGAGATGAACCCGGCTTTAAGTTTGAATTATCTCCGGTAAATTCTTTCTTAAGCGGAATCGTGGGTCGCATCCATGTGGACTTGGGAGATATGGTAACTCCTCACACTCCCGTGGCATCAATTGTAGATATGGATAGAGTAAAGATAAAGGTTGGTGTTGCCGAGAGGGATATTCCCCGTATCAAAAAAGGGCAGGAGGCACGGGTGGAGGTAGTTGCTTATCCGCAAGAGGTTTTTATGGGTAGGGTGGACAAAATCAGCCCTGTGATTGATATTTTCTCTCGTCGGGCGCCGGTAGAGGTAATTATTGATAATCCCGAGCATAAACTAAAGCCGGGGATGTTTGCCCGGGTAGAGCTTATTACTAATGAGCGCCGGAATGTACTCATTGTTCCCCGGGATGCCGTTTTAGTAAGGGATGGCCGGGAGATAGTCTATGTAATAGAGAACTCAGTGGCTAAAATAAAGGAAGTAGAGACAGGAATAGTTACCGAAGATAGGATAGAGCTTATCTCAGGAGTTGAATCTCAAAATAAAGTAATCATTGGAGGCCATTTCGGTCTCAGGGATGGAGCGAGGGTAAGAGTCGAGGGAGGTAAGTAAAAATGTTTCTTTCTGATTTTTCTGTCAGGCGGCCGGTAGCTATTACCATGCTTATTTTAGTTGTTGTCCTCATGGGAGCAATCTCTTTTACCCGCTTAGGCATTGATATGTTCCCGGAGATGGAATTTCCTATGGTTTCGGTGGTAACTACCTATCCCGGGGTAGCCCCGGAGGATATGGAGGAATTGATTAGCAAACCCATTGAAGAGGTGGTAGCCACAGTAAAGGGAATCAGGGAGGTGCGCAGTGTCTCTCATGAAGGAATCTCGGTGGTGTCGGCGGAGTTTGTCTGGGGCACCAACCTTGATTTTGCTGCCCAGGATATAAGGGCGATAATAGATCTCATTGAGGTTTTCCTGCCCGAAGATATGAACCGTCCCTTAGTGATTAAGTTTGATTTGGCGATGTGGCCGATTATGATGTTTGGAATTACCGGGGAGCGCGACCTCTTTGACTTAAGGGACTTAATAGATGATGTTATGAAGCCTCGTTTGGAGCGGATAGAGGGGGTAGCCTCGGTAAGGCTCTGGGGAGGTTTGGAGCGGGAGTTTTTAGTAGAGGTTGATCGAAGCAGATTAGAGGCGCATAACCTATCCCTTCCTGAAGTCGCCGGGGCAATAAGGGCAGCGAACCTCAATCTTCCCGCCGGGCATTTGGTTGAAGGCCCCCGGGAATTTTTGGTGCGCACCATAGGTGAATTTGAAGGCCTGGATGAGATAAGAAGAACGGTGGTTTCCTTAAGGGAAGGAAAGCCCATCTATCTTGAGGATATTGCCGTTATTTCCGATACCCATAAGGAGTTGCGTGGGTATACACGGGTAGACGGGCAGGACGGTCTCTTAATGGCCATTAGTAGGGAATCCGGGGCAAATACGGTTCGTATTGCCAGGCAGGTCCGGGAGGAATTAAATCAGCTAAAGAAAGTTCTGCCTCCTGATATTGAGATGCAGGAGATGTTTGACCAGGCAAAGTTTATTGAAGCTTCTATATCCGGTTTAGCCCGTAGCGGTCTCTGGGGAGGTCTGGCAGCTATTTTTGTGCTCTTCCTTTTCCTTCGTAACTGGCGACCCACTCTTACCATTGCCTTAGCCATTCCCTTAGCTATCCTGGCTACTTTTATCCCCATCTACTCCCTCGGTTATACACTAAATATGATGACCTTAGGAGGCCTGGCATTAGCCGTTGGGATGCTGCTTGATAATGCCATTGTGGTTATTGAAAATATCTTCCGGCACCTCAAAGAGGGCAAGGAACCAAAAGAGGCTGCTCAGGTGGGGACGGGTGAGATGTCTATGGCTATCTCTGCCTCTACTTTAACTACCATAGTTGTCTTTCTACCTCTGGCTTTTGTGGCCGGAATAACCGGTAGGATGGCGCAGGGATTGGGAATAACCGTAGGCTCATCCTTGATTGTTTCCTTATTTGTGGCTCTCACTTTGGTGCCTATGGTCGCTTCAAAGCTCTTAAGAAAAAAACCGGTAACCAGTAACCAGTTATCAGTTACCAGTAGCGCTGATGGACGGTTTAACCGCTTTAGAGAGGGATACCAGGGGCTTCTCACCTGGGCGCTTAAGCATCGGGCAAAGGTAATCCTGACCGCAGCGGCTATTTTTATTTCAAGTTTGGGATTTCTCACATTGTTAGACACTGAATTCATTCCCCGGATGGATAGCGGAATCTATATGGCTACTCTGCGGATGCCGATAGATACTTCTTTAGAAGAGACAGATAGGGTGGTTCGGGGAGTGGAAAGGATTATTGCTGATATTCCCGAGATGGAAGCCTCTACTGTCTCCGTTGGTCTCTATCCCGGGGCAGAGGTAGATTTAGCTTTTGGCTTTGGAGTTACCGGAGTGAATGAAGCCATGTTTTTCGGAACCCTGACCGGAATAGAAGAGAGAAAGCGCTCAATTGAGGAGGTTCTGACTGAGATTCGCCACCGCCTCCCCCAGGATATAGAGGGCTTAAGCACCTCCTTTATCGAGTTTGGTCCGGCGGCAATAATGGGTGGAGCCGGGGCGGCCCCCATAAATATAAAACTCTTTGGTAAGGATTTAGTTGTATTAGAAGAGCTTTCTAATGTGGTGACGAAGAAGCTTGAGGGTATTGAGGGAATTCACAGTATAGATGCCACCTTAAGGCCGGGAAAACCGGAGCTGCAGATTGAGATTGACCGTGAACGCGCCTCACGAAAGGGATTAGGAGTGGCCGGGATAGCCAATGCCGTAAGAATGGCTATAAAGGGTGATGTAGTTACACGCTTTCGGGAAGCCGGGGAAGAGATAGATATTCGTCTGCGTCTTAGAGAAGCAGATAGAGATAGCCTGGCTGATCTTACTATTCCTTCTCCAAAAGGGATGCTTGTTCATCTTGACGAGGTGGCTGAGATTCACTCCCGGCGAGGCCTGGCGGCGATATTCCGTGAAGAGCGAGTGCGAGTGGCTGAGGTCAATGCCCACTTTATAGGCCGCAGTCTGGGAGAAATTATGGATGAGGTCCGAGGAGCCGTAGCCGGAATAACCATTCCCCCCGGTTACTTTATTGAGTATGGGGGAGAATATGAGGACATGATAGAGATGTTCTATAGCCTTATCTTTGTCCTGGTCCTGGCAGTTCTTTTGGTCTATATGGTGATGGCCGCCCAATTTGAATCTCTGCTCCATCCCTTTGCTATCATCTTCTCAATTCCTTTATCATTGATTGGGGTGGTATCGGCTCTCCTGATTACCGGTAATACCCTCTCGCTGGTCTCCTTTATCGGGATGATTATGGTTACCGGTATCGTGGTCAATAATGCCATTGTCTTTATTGATTATGTCAATCAACTGCGCGCTAAAGGCTTAAGCCGCGATAAGGCTATTATCCAGGCCGGGGGCGTGAGGCTGCGCCCGATACTGATGACCGCATCCACCACTATATTAGCGTTACTTCCCCTTACCCTGGGCCGGGCTATGGGAGTAGAGATGCGTTCCAGTATGGCTGTCGCCATCATCGGCGGTTTATTTGCTTCCACTTTCTTTACCCTCGTTGTAGTTCCTACCATTTACAGCCTCCTTGATGATTGGGCACATAGAATAGTGGTCAAGTCTTGATGAAATGTGCAATATGTGAGTAGCGGGGTAGGAGACAAATATGGAGGTAATGATAGGAAAAACGAAGCTGAGTTTAATTCAGGGAGATATTACCCAACAGAACACTGAGGCAATTGTCAATGCCGCCAATACTTCTCTCCTGGGTGGCGGTGGCGTAGACGGAGCAATTCATCGCGTCGGGGGACCGCAGATTCTCAAAGAGTGCAAGGAAATCCGTGCCCGTCAAGGTGGCTGCCACACAGGGAAAGCAGTGATTACCGGGGGAGGGAAACTCAAAGCCCGCTGGGTTATTCATACCGTTGGCCCAATCTGGTCGGGAAAAAATAATGATGATAACCTTCTCCGCAATGCTTATTGCAACAGTCTTACCCTCGCCGAGGAAAAAGGAATACGAGCAATCGCCTTTCCCTCTATCAGCACCGGCGCTTATCTATTCCCTCTTGAGCGAGCCGCCAGGGTTGCCCTGACCGCACTCAATGATTTTCTTAAAAAACCCCGCTGCCTTGAAGAAGTGCGATTTGTCCTTTTTTCAAAAGAAATCCTGAAAGTATATGAGGATTGCTGGAAGGAGATTAGTGGATTGAAGTCAAAATTGGCTTATGAAGGCAAAGTTGTTAAATTGCGTCTTGATGAACTTCTCCTTCCCGATGGTCGAAAATCCATCCATGAGACCGTTGAGCACCGCGGAGCTGCATGCGCGATCCCTCTTCTTCCGGATGGTAGGGTAGTGCTCGTTAAACAGTTTCGTCAGGCAACGGGAGAGATAATTTATGAAATTCCTGCCGGGAGATTAGAAGAAGGAGAAGAACCACAGGATTGTATAAAAAGAGAATTGATGGAAGAGATTGGCTATCGGGCGGGAAAGCTTGAGCTTCTCCTATTTTACTATGTTTCCCCCGGGTTTTCCAATGAAATGATTCATATCTTTCGTGCTACAGGATTGAAAGAAGAAAAGCAGGACACGGGAGAGCACGAACTCCTTGAGATAGTTACCCTCAGCCTTCCTGAGGCTTTTAAGATGATTAAAGAGGGAAAGATAAGGGACGGCAAAACAATTCTTGGGCTCTTATTAATAAGATCTAAGCTATCGACTGCTAACTTCTGGAATCAATGACCTGACAGACGCAACCATTTTTGTAATTACTTCCGGAGAATAAGGAATAGTTTCTCTCAATTCTTTTTTAAAAGCGTGTTGGGGAGAAAACTGCTGGAGGATATATTTTTTTGTCAGTGGAGAGATTAGCTCGGCTATTTTCTTAACATCCTCTTCATCTACAAACCCGGGAACGACGGTGGTTCTGAACTCGCAATCAATCCCGCTTTCCACGAGGAGAGAGATACTTTCTTTTATTTTCCCAATGTCAACTTTTACTCCACAGCTTTTGTCATATAATGTCTGCCCGGCATCAACTCTGTTTTTTATGTCCATTGCCACTGAAGCAATTAGTTTCTCCGCAATAAGTGTCCTTAATAAAGCTGGATAGTTTCCATTGGTCTCCAACTTCACGGGCAAGCCAAGTTTTCTTACTTTCTCAATGAATTGAGGGAGCTTGCGATGAGTTGTTGGCTCTCCCCCGGAAATGACGACACCGTCAAGCCACCCCTGCTGGGTTTTTGCCAGCCTTTTAAGGTGGGAGAAGGAAATTGTCTCCAATCGCTCAGGCTCAAAGGCAAGGTCGGGGACATGGCACCACGGACAGCGAAAATTGCAGTTAGGCAAAAAGACAACCGCTGCTATCTTTCCTTCCCATTCAATCAGGGAGGACTCAAGCAGTCCTTTTATTTCAATCACTGCTCTTTAAATATTGTTTAATGTCTTCTAATCGGGGAACTTCTCCTGACCAGCGCGCTGCCTCAACCCCCTCGTAATCAATAATAGTGGTAGGAATCCCGCCTACTCCATAGTAGGTAGACTCAGTTAAGCCATCTACAGTATCCATGTCGTAATAAGTGAGCTGGACGCTGTCGGCAATATCTTCTAAAAGTAGTTGCAGTTTTTCTTTCACCGCCAGGCACTTTGGGCAATTTTCTCTTCCAAAAATTTTAATTTCCATCTTTGCCCCATGCTCCCTTAATCTGGTAATCTCCCCGATGACGCTCGCGAAGTTCACCAATTTTAGAGCGGTTCCAGTTATTAATCCGACTGTAGTATCCAACGATGCGGGTTATTCCATAGACATCGTCACTCTGGCAGTGCGGGCAATTTTCTCTAAGGCCGCGAGCATTTCGTGAGCACTCCTTACAAATGGTAAATTCGGGTGAGATTGTTAATTGTGCAGTCTGAGTATTCTCCCATGTTTTACGAATGAGGGATAAGATGCTTTCTGGAGAAGGGCTCTGCTCACCAATAAAGGCATGGATAATTGCGCCGGACTCAATCAGAGTATGAAAACGAGCCTGCTTCACAATTCTATCAATAAGGTTTATTGGGGCATCAGCGCAAAAATGAATGCTGTTGGTATAGTAGCCTTCATCTTCTTCCAGGTTGCCCTTGATAACTGTCGCTGCCTCTGGATACTGGCGCAAATCAATCTTAGAAAGCCTGCGAGTAGCTGATTCTGCCGGGGATTCCTCAAGAGTGCAGTGTAGAGAATATTTCTTGCCGTACTCTATGGCTTTGATACTCATAAAGGAAATTATCCGTAACCCTAATTTATAAGTCTCTTCATCATTATGCAACTCCTTTCCTGTGAGATACTGAACGCACTCATTAAGCCCAATGAGACCGATGATATAAGTTGCCTGGTCCAGGTCAATGTATGGCCTGCCATCCCGAGCAATTTTGCCCACCTCCCACATTGGCATATTAGGAGAGCTCATCAGGTCATGAATAAACTTTTTCTTCTCCAGATGAGCTTCTATTGCCAGTTTCATTGCCCGATCAATTTCTTCATAAATTTTACCAATATCTTTCTCTGCCCGATATGCTGCCTGTGGAAGGTTTATTGTTACATTTTGAAATCCGCAGAAGCGCATGCTCTCCGGATGCTTGATCATATAATTGTCTTTGATTTTTGTACGCAAGCGACAACAGGCAGCCAGAGTAATCTCATCGCGGTCAAATATAAAATATGGTGTTCCATTCTCACTGGCAATCTCACAAGCATATTTTAGCAGTTCATATTGCTGAGGGTCATCAAACGCTCCCTGGGAAATATGAAGGTCGCATTTTGGGAAAGCAAATAAATTTCCATATCTATCTCCGGTTCTCCAGACACTAAGCATTGCCTTTGCAAAACGCTGCGCTTCTTTTTCGTACTCTTTATAGGTTTTTCCTGTGTATTTTCCCTTTGGCCCAATGGCAGGAACATCTCGCAGATAGGACGGCACTTCCAGATGAATATTAAAATCAAGGAATAGTGTCTGCCCTCCACGCGAGAATGCATTCTGGCTTCCGCTAAAAATTAGATATTGTGCTTCCTGTAACAATTCCGTATCACTTCTTCCAACAAGGTAAGGAGCATAAAATATGTTTATATAACCAACTCCCAGCGCTCCTGCATAATATGCCTGAAGAGAAGCAAGAAAAGTATTGAGATGCCCTGTAAGGGTGCGGGCGTGAGTAGCAGGGGCAGATGCCGTGTCCAGATTTCCCAACTCCAGGCCAAACTTTTTTAAATATTCCAGGCTGTGTGAACTGCAGTAGACGCGGGGGTAACCAATATCATGAATGTGGATCATCCCTGTAAGATGAGCATTTGCTACTGAGGCGCTGAAAACACGCTGGAGCATATACTGCTTGATAGTATTTTCTGCAATTGTCAGATTGATTGCCTCGGGGTTATTAGTAGCAATATTACTATTTTCATTGCTTTTAGAATGGAGCAAGCTATGAAGGTCATGAGCGGGCATGCCAATCAGTCTCTGCTGGGTGAGTTTCTGTTGGTATCCACGATTGAAAAGCTCATTGTCAACGAGCTCGCGGATGAGACTGGTAGAAATTTGCGAAAGTTCCTGGCTGAGAATTCTCTTCTCCACTGCTGCTGCAACAGAGTCTGCCACAGACGGCGATATCTCAGCCTCTTTTATCAACGCCTGGGTTACCTTTACCTTATCCCAGGAGGTAATTTCATCCTGCCTTTCTCCTGCAACAAGTAGTGAGATGTCTGTCATCGGTCTTTTCTTTTCTATTTCTTTGCGAACCTTAAGTCTTTCTCTTTGTTTCCTGCGGCGGTCGCGATAAAGAATATAAGCCTTTGCCGTCCGGGCATGTCCTGTTTCTATGAGAACTTTTTCCACGATGTCCTGTATTTCTTCAATGTCCGGGGTTCGGGTGCCGATTTTTTCTTTCAGGTAAAAAACGGCGGCACGGGATAGTTCGGATGCCATGAATTTATCCTCTCCACCTACTGCCCGGGCTGCCCTAAAGATTGCCTCAGTAATTTTTTCTTCATCAAATGGCACCAGCCTTCCATCTCGCTTCTTTACTTCTGTAAACGCCAATTCTGCCTCTTTTACTCCCTGCTCTACCTTCATTTTATACCTCACTTTTTGGTAGGGGTTACCCTTAGTTCGCTTATTTCTCTCATAAAATCCGTAACTTCTTTAAATTGTCTATAGACTGAAGCAAAGCGAATGTATGCTACCTCATCAAGCTCATTTAATTTCTCCATCACCATCTTTCCTATTTCGCGTGAGCTGACTTCTCCCTGCAGTCGCTCCTGCAACATTTTTTCAATCTCATCAACCAGTTCCTCTATCTTTTCTGCGCTTATGGGCCTTTTCTCACAAGCTCTGGTAATCCCATTTAAGATTTTTTGGCGGTCAAATAATTCGCGGCGACCATCTCTTTTGACTACTACAAACAATTCCCCGCGACGCTCATAGGTAGTAAACCTGTGCTTGCAGCGAGAGCATTCCCTCCTCCGCCTGATAGCCGTCTGGCTCTTACTGGAGCGGGAGTCAATAACCCTACTATCTAACGAACCACAGAAAGGACAACGCATCTTTTTAACACCTTAATAACACTTTATATTGTGGCTATTACTTTTTACCATACTACATTTAGAGTGTCAAGTTTTTTTTAAAAATCTCAAAAACGCTTGACAGCATGGGAGAATGATATAGTATAATAAATTAGAGAGTAGAGAGAGACACAGAGGCACAAAGGCACAAAGAAAATTCAAAATTCAGTGATTAGTAATTGGTAAATTGTGACTGTCAACTGTGGACTGTGGACTGTTTAGGAGAAGGGGGTTTCATAGATAATGGTAAGAAATAAACTTAAATTAGATAAGTTTTATCGGAAATTAATGGAGAGGGAAAATATTTCCCACAGGGAGGCTCTGCTTATATATGAAGCTCTGCACAAAGAGGCTGTTTCTTTGGGGATTATCAGTTCTAAAAATATTTTAGATGGATTAGGAATCGATTTGAGAATTGCCAGAGCAATAAACGGATTAACTTAGTGTTTGAAAAGTTAATAAAAAAGATAGCCCGGCATTTAGATAAAAGCGAAATTCCCTATATGATTATCGGCGGACAAGCTGTTCTATTATATGGGACGCCCCGTCTTACCCGGGATATTGATATAACTTTAGGAATAGATACAGATAAATTTCTATTAATTGAGGAGGTGTGCAGAAAATCAGGGTTAAAAATTTTACCTGAAGAGCCGGAAAATTTTACCAGAGAGACTAAGGTGCTTCCCGCAGAGGAGACAAAATTAAAAATACGGGTAGATTTTATTTTTTCTTTTACCCCTTATGAAAGGGGAGCTATGAAGAGAGCAAGGAAAGTCCTGATGAATAGTTATTTAGTAAAGTTCGCTTCCCCGGAGGACGTTATTATTCATAAAATGTTTGCCGGTAGAGCTATTGATGAAGAGGATATAAAAAATATATTGATTAAGAATAGGGGTAAGGTTAATCTTAAATACATAAGAAGATGGCTTTCAAAGTTTGGTAAAACTTCTGAACAGAAAGGAATATTAAATGCTTTCAACGGTCTATTGAAACAAGTGCGAGGGAAAGTGTCCCCTTTTCCTTCTTATCTTCCTGAAGGGGAAACATCCATTAAATAGATATAGCCTTTGACATTCTTTGTAGGTAGAGAGTATTTATAGGCTGCATAATCAAATTCCCTGACTCTGCGGTATCCATATCTCTCATAGAAATCCCAGCTCATGGCAGAATCAGTACTTACAGTAGCAGTCTGGATGCCATTTGAGCGGACTTCCGCAATCCATGCATCCATCAATGCCCGTCCAATGCCCCCCCGGTATTCTTTGTGCGATATCAGGAGTAGAGTTTCCGCCTTGCTATGTGGATGTAAGTAAATATAGGGGAGAAAACTCCGAAACAGTTGGAAAAGATGTTTTTTGGCAAGTGCGCTCAGTTGATAATGCCCCGCTATCATATGACATAGCATTTTTGTTATCGTTACCAATGCACGACCTGCTGCGGCAAGACCAGGCCGGAACGAGCCTACAAGGACTCCTCTTACTCTCCCCTCAAACTCGGCTACAAAAGTCTTTGAGCCTATGTGGTGGTACCAAAGAATGATGTCCTTTATGAATTGAGAATTAGCTTCATCTATAATAGGCCATTGGATATGATAGAAGCTACTGACAAAACACTCGTAAGCGTCGTTCAAATCAGAAGAAGTGCGAAACTCACGGATTAAGTATGTTTTACTTTTATGGCTCTTTGATTGTTGAGTACCCATCGCTCCATTATACTACATTCAACCACTAAGTGCAACGTTTGAACCAAAAACCTCAGCACCAGAACACCATTCACCAGCTTAAGAACTAATTCAAAAGTTAAAAATCAAAAGTCAAAATTACAATGCTGAGGAACAGAGCGGTCGGTGACCCGATGAATCCCAGAATTGCTCCTGAAAAAATAGTACGAGGCCAATAACTATGGGAGTCTGGGATCATGCCCTTTCTGCCAGTGAAATAAAGGCTCATTACGAAATGGGGCGACCATAATCGGGGTGAGCGGATTCGAACCGCTGACCCCTTGACCCCCAGTCAAGTGCGCTAAGCCGGACTGCGCCACACCCCGATTTCAAGTTAATCAGAGAGAGCCTTAATCACTGATTGTAATTCTTTTTTGATTGCCG
Source organism: candidate division NPL-UPA2 bacterium Unc8 (assembly GCA_003574845.1). Lineage (GTDB taxonomy): Bacteria > NPL-UPA2 > NPL-UPA2 > NPL-UPA2 > NPL-UPA2 > NPL-UPA2. The sequence goes on along the minus strand of NDHY01000003.1, from coordinate 11,031 downwards.
TTATAGAGGAACTCTTCTCTGACTTTTCTCTGTTTCTTCTTGAAAGGCTCCTTTTGGCTCCGGCAATGCTATATTTGCGCTTGTGCAGCAGCTCCTTAATTAGAAAAATTATTTCCAGGTCTTTCTTGCGGTAACTTCTCCTTCCTGCTTTATCTCTGTCTGGACTCAGACAGCCGAACTCAGACTCCCAGTAGCGAAGAATGTAAGGTTTAATTTTAGCAATGCTACTGACCTCGCTAATGGTGAAAAATAGCTTATTGGGTATCTCATACTCCATAATGGCACATTATAGCAATTATGTATGAGTGAAGCAAACTTTGAAATTACCAATTCCAATACATCAGTTGATATTGCCACACAAAAATGATATCATACAAACGATAAACCCCATTAGAAATGAAAAAAGATGCAATCAAAATAATGCAATCAGGGATAAATGCCGCAGACCCTCTTCTGGCAATTAAGAAAAAACTGACACTGAAAGAAAATAATCTGCGGATAGGAGATTCGCTGAACCTGAATCTGTCGGATTATGAAAATATTTATCTGATTGGTGCAGGAAAAGCTTCTGTCAGGATGGCATTGGCTATAGAAGAAATTCTTGGCAACAAACTAAAAACCGGACGCATAATCACAAAATATGGACATTCTTCTAATTTGAAAAAAACCGAGGTTACTGAAGCAGGTCACCCTGTCCCTGATAATAACGGAGTAATTGGAGCAAAGAAAATAGTCAGCCTTGCCCGCGCCGCAACGGAAAGAGACCTTATCATAAACCTTATCTCCGGTGGCGGGTCTGCATTGTTCTTACTTCCTGTAGATGAGCTCACCCTTGAAGATGTGCAGCAGACCACAGCTACTCTTCTAAGATGCGGCTCCGACATAGGAGAGATGAACATTATAAGGAAACATCTCTCCAGAGTTACAGGAGGGAGACTGGCAAAGCTTGTTTTTCCTGCAGCTCTTGTTACTCTCATCCTGTCAGATGTGATAGGAGACCCACTGAATTTAATAGCATCAGGTCCAACAATTCCAGATAACTCAACCTTTGCCGATGCTCTTAAAATAATTAAGAAGTATTATCTTTTGAATAAGCTTCCTCCAGCTGTGATTACCCACATTCGCAAGGGAGTGGACAATCCAGAGATGGAGACTCCATCAGATGGAGACCCCGCCTTCAAAAAATGCATAAACATAGTGGTGGGTAACAATTTAACTGCGCTAAAGGGATGTCAGGAGGAAGCTAAGAGCCTGGGCTATAACACGCTCATACTTTCAAGCCTCATAAGTGGAGATACAAGGGAAGTTGCCATAATGCACGCTGCTATTGGTCGTGAGATTGCCAATAGTAATCTTCCAATTAAAAAACCTGCCTGTGTAATATCGGGAGGAGAAACTACCGTTGTGATTCGTGGAGATGGCATTGGAGGAAGAAACCAGGAATTTGCTCTGACCTCCGCCATAGAGATAGAAGGCACTGATAATATTCTCATATTGAGTGCAGGGACCGATGGAACCGATGGCCCGACGGATGCCAACGGTGCCTGGGTAACAGGAAAAACGCTTTCCAGCGGTAAAAAATTGGGGCTTGATGCTACTCAATTTTTGAGGGATAATAATTCCTACAATTATTTTAAGAAAATAGGGAACTTAATCATTACCGGACCAACAGGCACAAATGTAGGTGATATGCATTTGATAATGGTGAAATAGGAGGAGTATTTTATGCTTGAATTTATTAGAAAAAAAATGAAGGTCACTCTTATTGTGATAATAGCGCTGACCGTTCCGGCTCTTATCTTCTTTTTCGGTGTGGGAGGAGGCCGGCGCATTGAAGAGACAGGGATTGCTGCAACAGTTAACGGGGAAGAGATTAGCTTCAGAGAATTAGAATGGGCTTATCGGCAGCTTGAAGATAGAGAGTTGGCACTGGAAAGGCTAATTGATGAAGTAGTTCTCAATCAAGAGGTGAGAAGGCAGGGAATAAGAGTAAGCAATGAGGAAGTGAGCCTTGAGATTAAAGCTCATCCAGCCTTTCAGAGGGAAGGAAAATTTGACTCTGAACTCTACCATTTGAGAGTAGCTGATACCAGGGTATTTGAGGATAACATTCGCCAGATGCTTGGGCGGCGAAAACTCATTGAAAAAGTAACCGCAGAGGTAGAGCTCTCAGAAGAAGAACTCTGGGAAGAGTTCAGGCGACGTAATGAAAGAATTGCTGTTGATTATATTGCCTTTCGCACAGCAGATTACAGAGAAAAAATTGAGATTACTGATGCTGAGATCAGCTCATACTTTGAGGAAAAAAGAGAGGATTTCTACACTCTTGAGAAAGCAATTATAGACTACATTACAATTAATCCCGATCCTGCTGCAGTTGAGATAAGGGAAGAGGAAATTCTTCGCTACTACGAGGAAAACATTGATCGTTTTAAAGTAAATGATGAAACAATCCCGCTTGAGAAGATAAGAGCAGAGATAGAAACCATCCTTCGCCAGGAAAGAGCACAGTTCCTTGCAAGAAGGGAGGCAAGAAAACTCTCCTGGCAGCTTCTTATGGAAAATGATTGGGAGTTGATGGCTATAGAAGGAAAATTTGAGATTAAAACGACAGAGGTATTTTACGGGAGAGAGCGTGTGGAAAAGATTGGCCGGGCACCGGAACTTCTGCGAGAAGCATTTCTTTTAGAGAAAGGAGAAGTAAGTAATTTCATTGAAGTACCAGGAGGCTACCTGATATTTATTTTGCGGGACAGACAACCGAGACGTTTGAAATTACTTGAGGAAGTCAAAGAAGAGGTAGCAGATGCGGTAGTTGAGAAAAAAGCACGAGAATTAGCAGCTAACTTTGCCAAAACGCATTATGAAAAAATCAAAGAGAAGGGATGGGATGAGATAATTATTGAAAAAGGTATTGAAGTAAGGAATACCGGCCCCTTCCTGAGAGGTGGGTTTATCATGGGAATTGGCTTCTCAGAGGAGTTTTCGGAGACCGCTTTCTCTCTTGCCGCGGGAGAAATAAGTAAAGTAGTAGAAATTCCTGCAGGCAGTGTCATCTTAAAAGGTGGAGAAATTGAAGCTGCTTCCAGGGAAAAGTTCACTGAAGAAAAAGATACCCTTCGCGAATCTCTTCTCCTCTGGAAACAATTTGAAGCATATCGCAGCTGGCTTGATTCTCTAAAACAAGATGCCGAGATATGGATAGATCCCTGGTTGAAAGAGAGGTTATGAAAGAGACGCTCTTGACACGAGGTGGATACAAGATGTTGAAGGAAGAGCTGTATCGGCTTAAAACAGTTGAACGTAGAGAGCTATCCCAGCAGATAGCTGAAGCAAAGGCGCATGGAGACATAAGTGAGAATGCTGAATACAGCGCAGCAAAAGAAGCGCAGGGCATGTTAGAGGAAAAAATCAGGATTTTAGAGGAGAAGTTAATCCGTGTCAGAATAATTGATGATGAAAACATTGCCACTGACAAAGCCTACATTGGAGCTACTCTATTACTCAAAGACATAGAATCGGGAGAGGAATTACAATATACTCTGGTTGGGGAAGATGAGTCCAACTTTTCGCAAGGTAAAATCTCCATCACCTCGCCGATTGGTCAGGGGTTATTGGGATATAAAGAAGGGGATACGGCTGAGATTAAGGTTCCTGCCGGAACGTTAAGATACAGGATATTGAAAATATCAAGAAACTAAAAAGTGAGTAAAATGCAAATCATCAAAATAAACGCAACTCATCCTGAACCTTTAAAGATACGGATAGCGGCAAATGTTATCCGTAGTGGCGGTTTGGTGGCATTTCCTACTGAGACAGTCTATGGACTGGGAGCAGCAGTATTAGATGCAGCCGCAGTAAGAGAAATATTTAAGGTCAAGAAAAGGCCATTTACTGACCCACTGATTGTTCATATTGCTGCGAAGCAAGATTATTTTTCTCTTGCTGATGAGACCTCTAAGTTAGCCGAGCGATTTATGGAAAGGTTCTGGCCAGGGCCACTTACCTTAATTGCTAAGAAATCCTCAATTGTGCCAGAGATAGTTACGGCAGGACTAAATACCGTAGCAATCAGGATGCCTGCTCATAAAATTGCACTTTCTTTGATTAAAACAGTGGGAATGCCGGTCGCTGCTCCAAGCGCAAACCTCTTTGGACGTCCCAGTCCTACAACAGCCCAGCATGTGAGCGACGACTTTGCCGATAAACTTGAACTCATTATTGATGGTGGTGGGACAACCATAGGAGTAGAATCAACAGTGCTTGACTTGACCGCTATCCCCCCGCAAATCCTGCGTCCAGGCGGGATAACCCGGGAAGAAATAGAGGAGACAATAGGAGGAAAAGTAACCTTGTTTTCCGCACAAAAGCATGGCAATCTCTCAGGTAAAACATCGGTGCCCTCGCCGGGGATGATGAATACTCACTATGCTCCAAGGGCAAAACTAATCTTCGTAGAGGGCGATTGCACCTCGGTCGTGAGAAAGGTGCAAAAATTAGCCGACTCCTTCGGACAACAAGGAAAAAAAGTTGTCATTATGGCTATGGATGAGAGCATTTCCAACTATAACGGCTTCAGTGTTAGAAGTTTTGGCAAGCGAGATGACCCAAAATCCTGTGCTTATAATCTCTTTTCAGTCCTGAGAAGCATTGACAAAGAAGAAACTGATATTATCATTGCTGAATCGGTGGTCTCAGATGGACTGGGGCTGGCTGTTGTGGACCGCCTCCGCAAGGCAGCTACCGCTATTTTTTAAAGCACTTATCTGGAGAAAATAAATATGAAAAAGAAAGTAAGGATTACAGATACAATACTTCGCGATGCCCACCAATCCCTGATGGCAACCAGAATGAGAACGCGGGATATGCTGCCTATATGTGAAAAACTGGACCAGGTAGGATTCTTCGCCATTGAAGCCTGGGGTGGAGCGACCTTTGATGTGCCAATGCGCTATTTGAATGAAGATCCCTGGATGAGAATTCGCACCCTGAAGGAACATATGCCAAATACCCCCCTGCAAATGCTTCTGCGGGGGCAAAATCTTGTCGGCTACTGTCACTACGCCGATGATGTCGTAGAAAAATTTGTGGAATTGGCAGCAAAGAATGGGGTGGACATCTTTCGCATCTTTGATGCCTTAAATGACATTCGAAATATGGAAGTTCCAATCAAAGCAGTCAGGGAAGCAGGAGCCCATGCACAGGGAGCAATCTGTTATACTACCAGCCCGGTTCACACAATTAATAAGTTTGTAGAAATGGCTAAAGAGCTGGAAAAGTTGGGCTGCAACTCTATCTGCATCAAAGATATGGCGGGCCTTATCTCTCCTCAGGTAGCCTATGATTTAGTAAGCGCTTTAAAACGAGAGACAAAAGTTCCTATAAATCTCCATACTCATTGCACCAGCGGTATGGGCCCCATGAGTTGCCTTACTGCCTGTCAGGCAGGAGTGGACATATTTGATACGGCTTTTTCACCTTTCAGCTGGGGAACTTCTCAGCCACCTACGGAAACAATGGTTGCTTCATTGCAGGGAACTCCCTATGATACCGGCCTGGATTTAGAATTATTGGTAGAAATTGGATATTACTTCTTTAATCTGAGAGAAAAATATAAAGGACTGATAAGTCCTGTTGCAGAAAGACCTGATGTAAGCGCTCTTATTCATCAGGTGCCGGGGGGGATGATTTCCAATCTCCGCTCCCAGCTTAAAGAGCAAAATGCAATGGACAAATATGGAGAGATTCTTAAAGAAACTCCACGCGTGCGTCGTGACCTGGGATACCCTCCACTGGTTACGCCCACCAGTCAGATTGTTGGCACTCAAGCCACTCTCAATGTGCTCTCTGGAGAAAGATACAAACAAATATCTCAAGAAACAAAAGATTACTGCCGCCATCTTTATGGAAAGCCACCAGCGTCAATTGACCCTGAGATTAGAAAAAAAATTATTGGGGATGAAGAGCCCATCACCTGTAGACCTGCCGATCTCATTGAACCACAATTAGAAACATTGAAGGAAAAAGCAGAAGCGTTAGGAATCCTGAAGACAGAGGAAGACCTGCTTACTTATGCTCTTTATCCTGCCATCGCCCCTAAGTTTTTGCGTGGCGAGATGAAAGAAGAATCACTTCCAAAGGAAGAGTCCTTGCATACTCCTGTGGCAGATACGTCCACAGAATTTGAAGTTGAAGTAGATGGAGAGACTTTTTTAGTAAAAATAAAGTCATCAGGGGAGAAGACTAACGAAAAAACCAGCCCCACAGCTCAACTTCCCACAGGCGCTGTTCTTTCTCCGATGAATGGAATGGTTCTTGCTCTCAAGGTTAAAACAGGGGATAAAGTAAAAAAGGGAGATGTGGTAGTTATTCTGGAGGCGATGAAGATGCAAACTCCCATTCACTCTGACCATGCAGGAACAGTTAAAGAGATATTTACCTTTGAAAGCGAGATTGTCAGTGCCGGGGACCCATTATTAGTAGTTAATTAGATGTCTACATATCTGAGAAACAAGACATCAATACGCGGGTTTTCTCTCTTAGAAATCCTCGTTGCGATTACAATTATAGCTATTCTTGCAGCGTTTATGGGAGTTCAGGTTAAAAATTTGACGCAACGGGCAAGGGTAGCTGCGGCAAAGTCTACCATCTCTGGATTCGGTCTCGCACTGAGCAGTATAAAGATACACACAGGGGTTTACCCCCAATTTCTTGCTGATACTATGGAAGTTCATCCGCCGGCTGATTTCATAGGGGCAGGCATAGGTGGATGGTGGGGTCCCTATGCAGAGGGACTTTCCCCCATTGACCCGTGGGGCAACCCCTATCTTTATTTTCTTAATGAAGGAAATCTCTTTTCCCCGGCTCCCATCCAGAGATTCCATGGCAAGCCCGGAACTCATACGTTCAACTTTACCGCAGGGCATGGCAAAGGAACAATTGTTGTTGATAACTACGGTGTCACCGCAGGATGGATAGAGCTCAATGGAAAGCGGATAATAAGCCCTGATAAGTTTAAGAAGAAAGTGAGTATCATAAAGCTTCCGATAACACTGTTGTCTGGCAACAATACGTTAGAGATAAGAGTAGCAAGTAAGCCCACAACATTCATTGATGTAAGGATAACTTCCTGGGTCTCTGTTGAAACTACATTTACCCTTCTTAGTCATGGCGCTGATGGAAAGCCCGGTGGCACAGGTTTTAATGCTGATATTATTTATGGGAAATTCTGACGTAGGAGGTTAAAATGAGTAACAAAGTAAGAAGAAAGAAATATATTAGTGATAGAAGTTTTCAACTAAGATACGCCACAATGACTATTATCCTTATGATTGCGGTCTCCATTATCCTCATCGGGACAATTTATGTTTCAACGTGGTCAATGCTTATTGACAGCTTTGAGGGAACAGAGGCATCTCCAATGCTTGACAAGCTTCTCACCGGGCTGAATGTTATCCTCTTTCCAAGAATACTCCTTATTGTTTTTGCAGGAACACTCACTATTGGGGCAGTAGTCATCCTTGTTACGCATCGTTTAACCGGGCCAATTTACCGACTTAAGAAGACTTTGCGGTCAATTGGAGAAGGCACCCTGCCGGCACCTATAGGATTTAGAAAAAGAGATGAACTCCATGACCTTGCCGTTGCAACAAATGAAATGTTAACAAGACTTAAAACGACACAGGTGAGCAATTCTCAATTAGTTGAGGAAGCAGTGTCCTCCCTTGAGAAGATAGCCGAGAAACTTCGCCAGGATAAATCCCCTTCTGCGGAAGTCCTCAAGCAGGTGGATGAGCTCACAAAGCGTATAGGAGAATTTAAGTTCCTCCTGCCGATTTCTGATATCCTCTTAATTAGACACTAACGGCAGTCTTTATTATCTCCTCAGCGATCTGAACTGTGTTCAGAGCTGCCCCTTTTCGGATGTTGTCTCCTACAATCCAGAGGTTAAGGGAATTATGAGATGACGGGTCATCTCTTATTCTGCCAACATAGACATCGTCTCCTCCGACCACATCTATTGGCGTAGGATAAAGCCCAACTTCGGGTTTATCAATTACCCTAACTCCCGGGGAAAAGCTCAATATTTCCCTTGCTTCTTCCGGGGAGAGCCTTTTTTCAAACTCTACATTAACTGCCTCTGAGTGTCCAAAATATACAGGAACTCTAACGCAGGTAGCCGACATTGCAAATTCCGGCTCATTGAGTATCTTTCTTGTCTCCTTAATAGTTTTAGCTTCTTCACGATAATATCCCGGGAACTCATTCTGGAGACTTCCTATCTCAGGAAAGAGATTGAATGCAATCTGGTGAGGATAAACTGCCTTTTTCGGACCTTCACCACGAGCGATGGCACTGACCTGGGAGCGAAGCTCCTCAACCGCTTCTCCACCTGTTCCTGAAACAGACTGATAGCTGGAGACAATAACTCTCTTTATTCTACAACGACGATGAAGTGGAGCAAGAACGATAACCAATTGTATTGTGGCACAATTAGGGCTGGAGATAAACCCCTGGTGGTTCCTTAGTTGCCCGGCATTTACCTCAGGGACAATCAGTGGCACGCGGCTATCAAGCCTATAATCATCTCCGTTGTCAATGACGATTGTCCCCTTGCTCGCTGCCTGCCACCCAAACTGCTTTGATGCTCCTTTTGCCCCTTCTGTTCCTGCAAAAAAGGTAATCTCAATACCCTGAAATGATTCCTCCGTAGTAGCTGAAACGGCATACTTTTCTCCACCAATCTCCTCGGTTCTTGCCCTTGTGGCAAGCACCTTGATTTCTGAGGCAGGAAAGCTTCTTTCTTTGAGAATCTTAATAATTTCTCTTCCTACCAGTCCTATTCCAACTACCGCAATCTTAAATTTTCGCATTGTTTAAGTCTTAATCTTTATTTTTCTCACAAAGGCGGCCACCATATCACCCACTTCAGAAGTTGTGTATCCCATCTCCCCTGCGGAAAGGCTTTTTAAGCGTGAGCAAGCATATACTATCCCTTTTTCAATAGACGTTGCCGCTGCTTCCTCGCCTAAATGTTCAAGCATCATCTGACAGGCAGAGATTGCCGCTAATGGATTTATCATATTTCTGCCGGTATATTTTGGCGCCGAGCCTCCAATCGGTTCAAACATTGAAGTTCCTTGAGGGTTTATATTCCCCCCGGCAGCAATACCCATACCTCCCTGAATCACTGCTCCCAGATCAGTAATGATGTCCCCAAACATATTGCAGGTGACAATTGTATCAAACCATTCCGGATTTTTCACCATCCACATACATACTGCATCCACAAAGGCATACTCCTGCTTGATGTCCGGATAATCCTTACCCACTTCAGCAAATGTCCTTCTCCACAGGTCATGGGAGTAGGTCAGCACGTTTGCCTTATCGCACAGGGTAATATGATAATTCTTCTTTCGTCTGCGTGTAAGTTCATAAGCATACCTAATACAGCGCTCCACCCCTTTGCGAGTAGAAATCATTTCCTGCACTGCTACTTCATCTTCTGTTCCTTTCTTAAAAAATCCTCCCACTCCACAATAAAGCCCCTCGGTGTTCTCGCGGACGACAACAAAGTCTATGTCCTCGGGTCTTTTATCCCTCAGGGGAGTCCGCACGCCGGGGTGGAGCTTTACCGGGCGAAGATTTACATACTGGTCAAGGGCAAATCTGATACGCAACAGTATCCCTCTTTCAAGTATTCCCGGGGCTACGTCCGGATGGCCAATTGCCCCAAGGAAGATTGCATCCATTTTCCTGAATTCTTCAAGAGCCGAGTCGGGCAGAGTCTCTTTACTCCGGAGGTAGCGGTCTCCTCCAAAGTCATACTCAATAACTTCATATTGGAAGCCATGAACTTCGCTTGCTGCTTCAAGAACCTTCATTCCTTCTTTAACAGCTTCCGGGCCTGTCCCGTCACCGGGAAGAACTGCTATTTTAAATTTAATATTCGCTTTTTGCATAACTAAACTTCCTTTTTTGTCTGAATGAGATAATTCTTTTTTTATCATGTTCAGGTTAAATAGTCAAGAACTTTTAATAAAGTTACAATCGCCGCCAGAGCACAAGAGAACAGGACAAACATTAGGAAATAACTCATTTTACGAGAGAAACTGGAATCGCTCCTACGCACCGCCCTTTATGTGCCTACTTACCCTTTTTAAAAAACAGTGTAATACCGAAATGATAATGTCCTATTGTAACTTATTTAAAATGTCCTATTGCAAAGTCTATAATGTTCTCCAAAAAGGAGGGCATTATGGACAGAAAGGACATTATCAAGATGACTGGCGAAAGAGTTGAGAAGGGTAAGCGTAATAAATCAAGCTATGGAGGGATTAATAACACAAACGAAAGCTGCCGAGAAGATCGAAATATCTGATAGGCAGGTAAGAAGACTCATTCGTTGGCTGATAATTCAAATAAAGGACAGGTGGGATTGGCAGCGCAAAGCCCGACCCCACCGACAGTGGAGACAAAGGAAAGATTATTTTGGTGAGGATGAAGGAGCTTGGGGTAATTAACAAAAACAAGGCACTCTCTTAAAAAAAATACTAACAGAACTATGAAAAATAGGACATTTAATTTCGCTTAAGAATAGGACATTTTAAATTTGTTTTGACATCATTTTAATTAAGTCTTGACAAGGGGAGGAGGGACAGATACACTCTTCTTTCAGATATAGTAACAAAAATTTTAAAAGAATACCAGAAGAAATACAAACCAGAGAAATGGTTGTTTCCAAGTTTGGATAAAGATAAATACCTAACGACGAGGACTGTCCAGCGAATTTTCTTGAATACTTGTAAAAGGGCAGAAATAAAAAAAGAAGTATTAAATAAGATGAGGTGAAATATGGTTAAAAATCGATGTATAAAAAGCAGTCAGTTATAGGGATGTATATCCGAAGTACTTCGGATATACCTCTAAATTGGAAGGATATCCGAACTAGTTCGGATATAAACAAGTTAGGCGAAATTTTGGCAGGTGAGTTAATCTCAAAGTATAACGAACAAAAGAAAGGTTGGATAA
>NDHY01000024.1 GCA_003574845.1 candidate division NPL-UPA2 bacterium Unc8 | reverse complement strand
CAATAACACGCTCTTAGTCATTGCGAGGAGCGACAGCGACGCGGCAATCTTTGAATTTAACAGGAGGTAAGGTATGAAAAAAATAATGTTGTCTCTTTTTCTCGTCATCATCTTTTTCTCTCCAGTTGCTCTATCAAGAGGTCCCGAGGAGAGACCTGTGCCGTTAGAGGAAAAGAGACCCGGGGTTGTTGAAGAAGGAATAATTTTTCATCCAATCTGGGAAATCGGAGACCCAATTACCATTGAGGTCAGAGATACTGATATCAGAGATGTCCTTCGTCTCATCGCTGACCACGCAAATGTCAATATAATCCCCGCTCCCGATGTAGTAGGAAACATAACCATTACTCTCAGAGATGTTCCCTGGATAACTGCTCTAAGCATAATCCTTGAGACCCATGGATTTGCTTTTTCGAAACGAGAAAATGTCATTATGGTGGCCAGAAAAGGGGATCTCATGCCAGAGAGGCTGGGGACAAGGACATTTTTTCTTGAATTTGCCGATATTGCCGATACGCACGCATCCATCAAGCACATGCTCTCGCCAGGAGGGAAAGTGGCTGTGAATGAAAAAGTAGGCGCTCTGATTATTACCGATACCCCGACCCATCTATTAATGATGGAAAGGGTAATCAGGGAGCTGGACGCCGAGGTCCCTCAGATTGCCATTGAGGTCAGGATACTAGAGATTATCCACAGAGAGGGCGCAGATGTAGGAATAGAATGGAATATAGAAGGAGGTATCGCCAGAGGCGGAGTTACCCCGATTACCTTCCCATTTGAGACAGACTTTACCCTTCCTGATTTTGGCATAACCCAGATTCCGACAGCAGACCCCCGGGCATTTGTCTTTGGTCTTCTCACTGCCGATGCTTTCCGGGCAGTGTTTCGCATGCTGATAACTGAAGCTCAGGCTGAGGTACTCTCCTCACCCACCATTACCACTCTCAGCAATGAGAAGGCAACGATAACCACTGCCATCAGGCATCCCATTCCCACAATGGCATTCATTGAAGCAACAGGGATGTGGGAGATAACCGGCTATGAGTTCCTTGACTCCGGAGTAATTCTAAATGTTACTCCTGTCGTCAGGCGAGGTAGAGATGAAATTGTTATGCACCTGAAACCGGAGGTGAGTGAGGTTGCTGAGATTATTACTTTTCCCGGAGGACTTACTGTGCCTGTCTTAAGAACCAAGGAAACAGATGTTCGGGTTACGGTAAGAAGTGGTGAGACATTAGCCATCGGCGGGTTAATTCAGACTAAAGAGGCACAGAGAATCTCTCGCGTTCCAATTCTTGGGTACATTCCTATCATCAGGCATTTTTTCACCAGAGTGGAAAGGCCTGAAGAAGCCAATATTACTACTGAGCTTATTATCTTTGTTACCCCGCGCATTTTGTAGATTGCTTGGAGATTGCTTCGGTTGCACCTCGCAATGACATAGGAGAGCGTCATTGCCTGCCCCTTCCTGTCATTGCGAGCCCCTTCCTGTCATTGCGAGCGGTAGCGAAGCAATCTAATGGATTGCCACGTCGCTGTCGCTCCTCGCAATGACACAGGAGAGCGTCATTGCCTGCCCCTTCCTGTCATTGCGAGCCCCTTCCAGTCATTGCGAGC
>NDHY01000023.1 GCA_003574845.1 candidate division NPL-UPA2 bacterium Unc8 | reverse complement strand
CAACCTTGAGGAAATTGCCCAGAATGCCCGTGCCCTTGTGGAGAGGGAATTTACCTTCGAGAAGGCGGTGGAGAGGTATAGAGAGATATTAAGCGACCTTTCAAACGAGCGTTAGCATGATTGAATCACTAAGAATCTCTAGTGTGTCTCAGAGAGTTAACATTGACAAGCTATTAGCTACAGTAGCCTTCATCTTTATAGCCACTGCGCTGTTTGTTGTTGCCACTACCCCTCCTGCTACTGGCTACGAAATCTCTATCTATGATGCTTACCCCTCTTATTTCTGGTTTTTCATCATCGCTGCCATTGCCTGTGGCATCATCATCCTGGTACGCCAGGCTTTTGCCCAAAAACCATCCCGCTGGTGGATAGCTGGCTTCTCAGTGATACTTTTTACCAATCTGGTTATTCTCTTATTGCCTTTCGCCCGTGGTTACCTCACTTGGGGCCGAGGTGATGTCTTAACCCACATTGGGTACACCAAACACATTCTTTTTACTGGACACTTTGCCTCAGCAGGAGAAGCAGGGGCAAATCATTATCCGGTCATTCATATTCTTGGAGCTAATTTGTCTCTTATAACTGGACTGACACCAGAGTTACTGGCGATGTTAGTCCCTGGTTTTTTCACCTTGTTTTATATGGTTTCTATCTGCCTTCTCTCAAAACGAATAGCTTCATGCCGTGGCCAAGCCCTGCTGACAACAGCCTTCGGTTCCTTGCTATTATTCGGCCTCGGGAATTTGATGGTGGCACCCTCAATTCAGTGCTTCCATATGCTCCCTTTTGTACTCTTTTTACTCTATAAGGCAGCAATATCAGCGAATCGAGCAGCCTATTCGTTGCTTCTTGCCCTGGTATTGCTGCTGATCCCTTTTCTTCACCCCGGCGAAGGAAGTATATTCTTCATTTTGATCCTCTTGTGCCTTGGCTTCTCGCTATGGTGCTATCGAAGAATTAAGAAACCGCTGGAGAAGGCCGGCTCTACAGTTTCTGCTCCACAAAGCATTAGTTTCATAAACCCAAGCCTAATTTTGTTTGTTACCTGGTTTGCCTGGTTTGCTGCTTTTCCTCTGCTTGCTGGTATCATTAAATATGTCTGGGATCGGGTAGTCTATCAGATGGGTCCTACAGCCGCTATGGAGGTCGCTGATACATTGGCAAAAGCAAATCTATCTTTGTTCGAGTTTACGGAATTATTCTCCAAAATGTGGGGGCATGTCGCAATTTATTGCCTGGTTGCGGCGATGATAAGTATCTTGGTGGGGAAGAGGTTTTTATCATCCACAGGCAAGACTGACTCAAGCCAATTTACGTTCTCTTTTCTATTCATTATCTTTGGCATATTGATGTTCGTCGCCTTCTCCACCGGTGCTATCTGGGTTGCCTTTAACCGAGTAATGTTGTACGTTATCTTTGCCGCTACAATTTTGAGTGGTTTAGGATTATATGTTTTATTCCGCAACTGGCATAGGAGAATAGGGATGGTCATTACAACCTTTCTGCTCATAGCTGCGGCAACTATTGGAGTATTTAATACTTTTCCCTCGCCCATAGTGAGAGCGAACAGTGCTCAAGTTACCCGTATGGAGATGAGCGGAATGCAGTGGTTTTTTGCTCATCGAGATGAAGCCCTTCTGATAGACCACATCCTTCTCAATCCTCTGAGGTTTGATGATGCTTTACAAGGAGTGCAAGGCAGACTACTACATATTCAGAAGGTGGATGTGCCAGAGAGGCACTTTGGCTATCCGCAGAAGGAAATGTATGGTGAGTCCTTTGCTGAGGGTAGATACCTTGTTGACAGCAAAATATCACGGGTTTCCCCCCTCATATTCCCCGAGTTTGTCGATCTTCTCGCTTTCCGCCCCCAGGACTTCTACCGCTTAGACAACGAGGACCCCAGTGTAAGCAAGGTCTACTCAAGTGGTGAGTTTTGGGTTTACATTGTCCGAGGCATGGGCACACTCTCTCCCTAGAGGAACTTACTTAACCGTGGTCTGCGCATCAGGAGGGCAGCCCATTCCAAGTTTATTTTAACGTAGCTGCAGACTATCCCGAGCAGAGCCTTTGTTCTTGTGGGGAAATTACCCTTTTCTATCGCTCGTTTAAAATTTGGCCTGGCTTCCTTCCATTTGCCTTCGAGTAAGGCTACTCTCCCCAAGGCAAAGTAAGCTGAGGCAACATTATATTTATGTTTAGCTAGTAAGTGATTGACGCTAATGTCCAGTGAATCCCTCAACTCTTTTGGTAATCGCTCAAACAAATCTATCGAACATCTAGTCCCCTCAGCCATCTGCTTTATTCTTACTGATGAAGATTGCTCTTTGTGCCGTCGCCAGTAACCCATTACGTTATCGATAGCATAGAATTCACCAACCAAGGTAAGTTCCAACCATGTAGGATAATCCACATAGGGAACACCATCAGGCTGCCTAAATCCCCCCATAGATAGCAAGGCATCTTTACGGCACATCGCTGTGCATGCTGGGATAAAATTCTGGAGGAGCAGTTTTCGCAACACCTCCTCTCTCCCTCTGTTCCTAAACCACTTAAGGTTATTAGGGCTAATGTAAATAATCTTGCCATCACTGTTCGTAATAGCTGCTTTTCCCCAACTCAACACCACCTCCTCTCTGTCAAAGGCAGAGATTTGTTTTTCCAGCTTGTCGGGTGGCCAGAAATCATCACCTTCCAAGACAGCAATAAGCTCGCCTCTTGAAATTTGCAAAGCTTCATTATAACTCTCACCTAATCTCCAGATGCCAATATTATCCTGCCTGATATACTTAATCCTCTCATCTTCATATCGTGCTACTATCTCGCCTGTCCTATCTGTAGAGCCATCGTCAATAATTATCTGTTCCCAGTTTTGGTAAGTCTGGGCTAAAACACTTTCAATACATTGCCCAATAAA
>NDHY01000022.1 GCA_003574845.1 candidate division NPL-UPA2 bacterium Unc8 | reverse complement strand
TTTATAATTCAATGATATAATTTTTTTATTTATATTTTTTTTAATTTTTTTTATTAATAAAGATTATATTTTTGAATTAATTTTAAATTTGTTTTGACAAATTTTTGTCGGTAACGTCAAGGAAAGTGTGTAAATTCATAAAGTGCACCTTTCTCCATTAATCTTAAACTGATTGAAATCTTTTAGGAGCCGAGCTCCCCAGTGATTATTCAGATGATTAAAGATACAGTAGATTATCCTCTCACAACTGGCCTGGTTAGTGAAACAATTCATGGTTCTTACCCGTCGCCTTACCTCTCGGAAAGACCTCTCTACTACATTCGTTGTCCTTATCTTAACTCTATGCTCTTTAGGACAATCCAGGAAAGCTAACAGTTCATCTAATTCTCTCTCTATGCATCTTACCGCCTCTGGCTTTATCTCTATCCACTTCTTCGCCCAGGATTTGTAAATTCTCACGGCTTCTTTCTTATTATCTGCCAGATAAATCTTGCCTGCTTCTTTGGTACACTCCTTCTGATACTTCTTCGGTAGATAGTTAGATACGTTCCTTAACTTGTGCACCCAGCAGGCCTGACGAGGAACTTCTGGATATACTGTCTCTAAGGCTTTATGTAACCCTTTACAGCCATCGGTGGTGATTAATTTGAGCTCTTTACCATCTAATCCCCTGTTGTAGAGATCCGTCAGAAACTGTTCCCACTTGACCTCAGATTCTACCCCTACTACCCGGAATCCTATTAGTCTGCGTTGGCCCATCACCGTTATCCCATAAGCTACTAAAATTACTTTCTTCTTCCCTTTAAGAACGCCTTTTATCTTCAGATGTATCCCATCCAGAATTAGATATTGGTACTCATCAGTTAATTTCTGCCGGTGAAACTTCTTAACCTCCTTATCCAATGCCTTGGTGACATTAGATACTGTACCAGCACTTACTGGAGCATCCAGAAGAGCACTTAAGGCTTCTCCAACTCTTCTGGTGCTTACCCCGCAGATAAACACATCTCTGATAGCCTGATCTACTGCCTTCTGCCGCGCCTGGTAGTTCTTGAATACCCTGGTCTGGAATTTTCCCTTCCTTAATCGGGGCACCTTTAAATCTTCAATAGGTCCTTCATGAGTGAGAAAACGTCGGTATCGGAACCCATTACGGTAGTCTATCTTGTTCTCATTTCTCTCATGCCACCGAGAATGAGTGTAAGCTTCCACTTCCCCTCTCATCGTTGATTCCATCAACCTCTTAAGTGCCTGCTTCATATATGTCCTGGTGTTGACCCAGAAATCCTCCTCACGATTTTCCTTGATTTCTCCCCACCATTCCTTTAATATTTCCTCAGGCCTTAGTTGCCTACTCTGCACTATTTCCATTGGGTGTACCTCCTTTCTCCTTTGGGCGAGCATTATTGCCCAACCCTTCTTTCTGGGAGAAAAGGTACACCCTTTTTTATCTTATCTCAAGCCTTTTCAAACCTGAATTTACACACTTTATTTTATATTACCCCGCGGATTTGCTGATTGACTTTTTAAGGTAGTATAAGGTATAAAAGTAGTAAGTAGTAAAATGTATTATCCATCATTAGAACTTTTTAAAGAAAGGTCCCGGAAGGGAAATCTCATTCCTGTCTATCGGAAAGTCATCGCCGATATGGAAACTCCTGTCTCTATTTTTAAAAAAGTCGACTGCGGTCAGTATTCTTTTCTTCTGGAGAGCATGGAGGGTGGTGAGAAATGGGGGCGCTATAGCTTCATCGGGCTCAAACCCTCTTTTATATTTAAGAGTAAAGGACGAAGAGTTGAACTTATCCGCAATGGCGCCAGTCATCTGAAAGAGGTTGATGACCCGCTAAATTATCTTAAAGAGATACTATCTACTTATCAGCCGGTAGAGACGAAGGAACTTCCACGATTCTATGGAGGAGTTGTGGGCTTTGTCAGCTATGACCAGGTTCGCTTTTTTGAGTTACTTCCCGATACTGTTCCTGACGATATGGAGTTTTCAGATAATATCTTTATTCTTCCCAACATAGTCTTAATATATGATAATTTTAAGCAGGACATTTGCGTTGTCTATAATGCTTATGTTGATTCAGCGGACAAGGCTGAATCTGTCTATCACCAGGCTATAGGAGAGATTGATAATGTTATTACCGATCTCAAGCGCCCCGCTCTCAGGTCAGGGAGACCGAAGGCTGGGCCGAAAAAAATTTCCATTGATGCCAATATGAGTAGAGAAGCTTTCTCTGGCATAGTTGATAAAGCCAAGAGCTATATCCGCAAGGGAGACATTATTCAGGCTGTTCTTTCCCAGCGGTTTCAGTGCAGAAATCATATCCCTCCTTTTACCATTTACCGTGCCCTGAGAAGAATTAATCCATCTCCTTATCTGTTTTATCTAAGGTTTGATGATGAGATTTTAGTGGGCTCTTCTCCCGAAGTTCTGGTCAGAGTTGAAGACAGTAGAATAGAATTAAGACCCATTGCCGGAACCCGCCCGAGAGGGACAAGCCCAACTGAAGAGGAGGCTTTAGAGCAGGACTTATTAGATGACCCCAAAGAAAGAGCCGAGCATATTATGCTGGTAGACCTCGGAAGAAACGATGTTGGTCGGGTAGCCCAGTATGGTAGTGTTTGCGTAAACGAGCTGATGACAATTGAACGTTATTCTCATGTTATGCATATTGTTTCCAATATTCAGGGGAAATTAAAATCAGGCAAAGATGCCTTTGATGTCTTTAAAGCCTGTTTTCCTGCGGGAACCGTTACTGGAGCACCAAAGATTCGAGCAATGGAAATTATTGAGGAGTTGGAGACTACAAAACGGGGACCTTATGCCGGAGCAGTGGGTTATTTTAGCTTCTCAGGCAATATGGATTTCTGCATTACCATTCGAACTCTGATGATTAAAGGGCATAAAATCTATTTTCAGGTTGGAGCGGGAATTGTTGCTGATTCGGATGCTAAAAAGGAATATAAGGAGACCATTAATAAGGCGATGGCTATGAAAGGAGCTCTTGAGCTATCCATAAAAGGCATTTTGTAACTGTTAGGCTGTAAGCTGTAGACTGAAGAAGGTAAACTATGATTCTTATAATTGATAATTACGATTCTTTTACTTATAACTTAGTGCAGGCATTTGGAGCCTTAGGTGAGGAGATGGAAATCTATCGCAACGACCGGATTGAAGTGGCAAAGATGAAGTCTCTTCAGCCTTCCCATCTTGTCATTTCCCCGGGTCCTGGCATTCCAGAGAAGGCCGGTGTCTCTATTGAGTCCATCCGCCTCTTTGCAGGGAAAATACCCATCCTTGGAGTTTGTCTCGGGCATCAGGCTATTTACTTTGCCTTTGGCGGCGAAATTATATCTGCAGATAGACTTATGCATGGAAAAACCTCTTTTATCCATCATGATGGGAAAAAGATTTATCGGGGGCTCACTAATCCTTTTGAAGCTACCCGCTATCATTCCCTCATTGTAAAAGAGAGTACTCTGCCGGATTGCCTGAGGATAACAGCCCGTTCTGAGAAGGGAGAGATTATGGGCATCAGGCATCGGGAGTTCCAGATAGAAGGTGTTCAATTTCATCCTGAATCCATTCTGACCACTGAAGGGGTTAAGCTACTCAAGAATTTTATAGGGTATCACGAATAGACTACAGGTAGATAGGCTGAAAGCTGAAAGCTATTAGATAGGCATAAAGGGACAAAGATGTAGTTGCCTCACCCCGATTTGCATCGGGGCATGCTTATGAGGCTGGTTTTGATTTCCTTTTGGCAACAATATGAGGGCAGCAATATGAGAAAGAAACGAAATTTTTTAATTTTTATAATCGCAATGGGACTAACGGTGTTGCTATTTAAAAATTTCCCGATTTTTTTAAACGATTTTGAAATAACTATAACTCCAGCTACGCCGAAGATGGAAGATATCTCTTCAAGAGAGGCGATGTTCTGGGTGGAGCAGGCGGGTAACA
>NDHY01000021.1 GCA_003574845.1 candidate division NPL-UPA2 bacterium Unc8 | reverse complement strand
AGTATTAAGTAATAATATAAGAGAGGGAAAATGCCGGTTTTGCCAACATAAGATTCCTGGAATATGGGAATAAGTGGAGGTTAGTAAATATGGAGAAGAGGAAGATATGGTTTTTAGTCATTTTAGCCAGCATCATTATTGGTGGGGTGCTTTTGGGCGGGTATTCAAAGCGGTCTCAGCCAGAGATTGCTGAAGGAGGGGAGACCATACGATTGCCTCCACCTCGACATAGAGGTGAACTTTCCGTTGAGGAGGCTATCTTCAGAAGAAGGTCTATAAGACGCTTTACAGATGAACCTTTGACTTTGGAAGAGGTATCTCAGCTTCTCTGGGCTGCCGGTGGCGAGACTATTGATGGAATAACCGGGGCAACGAGGGCATATCCATCTGCAGGAGGCATTTACCCCTTGGAGATATATTTAATTGCTGGAAATGTAGGAGGTTTGCCTTCTGGTATTTATCATTATAACTGGCGAAAGCATACTATTACTCTGGTAAAAGAAGGTGACTTCCGTCTGCAATTGACGGCTGCTGCCTTGGGTCAGAGAATGGTGGCAAATGCACCGGTAAGTATAGTTTGGACCGCCGACTTTGCCCGGACCACCAGAAGATATGGTAAGCGAGGTGAGCGTTATGTCCATATGGATGTGGGAGGCGCTGGTCAAAACGTTCATTTGCAGGCAGAAGCCCTGGATTTAGGCACAGTGATAATCGGTGCTTTCCGGGATGAGGACGTTAAAGAAATTCTGGGAGTAAAGAATGAAGTGCCTCTTTATATAATGCCTGTGGGAAAAAAGCGATTTTAGGATTTTTAATCTGCGAGCCGACCTCAAAATCCTTGCCAAATAAGCAAATCTGTCTTATTATGCCTCTATCTAATTAGACCATAGACTATAGACTACAGAAGACTCGGGGCGGCATGATTAAGGAAATTATTTTTAAAGTTGTCAGTGGTAATCATCTTTCGGAAGAGGAGATGATTAACGTTATGAATGAGATTATGGAGGGAGCCGCAAGCGATGCTCAGATAGGAGCCTTCCTTACTGCTCTTCGCATGAAAGGAGAGACCATTGATGAGCTCACCGGGGCCGCCAGGGTTATGCGAGCCAAAGCCGCTAAAATCAAAGTGGATAAAGAAGAAACTATTGTTGATACCTGTGGCACCGGCGGAGATGGCACCAACACCTTTAATATTTCTACTGTCTGTGCTTTTGTAGTAGCCGGAGGAGGGCTAAAAGTAGCTAAGCATGGCAATCGCTCTGTCTCCAGCCAGTGCGGTAGCGCTGATGTCCTCAGTGCTCTTGGAGTAAAAATTGACTGCACCCCAAAGCAGGTGGAGGAGTGTATCCGAAAAATTGGCATTGGATTTCTCTATGCTCCTGTATTTCATGACGCTATGAAATATGCCACTCCTCCAAGACGAGAGATTGGCATCAGAACTATTTTTAATTTACTGGGTCCACTCAGCAATCCCGCCGCAGCAAATGTTCAGCTTTTAGGGGTTTATGATGCCGCCTTGACACTGGTGATGTCTGAGGTCTTAAAAAAATTAGGAGTAGTCGCTGCATTGGTTGTTCATGGAGAAGGCGGATTTGATGAGATTACAATCACCGGTAGCACCAGAGTGTCAGAATTAAAGCAAAGTAAAATTATTACCTATGAAATTTGCCCGGAAGACTTTGGGCTAAGGAGGGGAGCATTAGAGGATATAATCGGCGGAGATGCCAGTCAAAACGCCAAAATTATTCAAAGTGTTCTGAATGGAGAAAAGGGTCCCAGGAGAGACATAGTTCTCTTAAATGCCGGGGCTCTCTTTATGGCTGCCGAAGCTGCCGGAGACTTTAAAGAAGGAATCGCCCAGGCTGTCCGCTCCATAGACTCAGGAGCAGCCCTCAAAAAACTTGAACAACTGATTGAACTAACTAATTACATTAGCAAGGCACAAAGGCACAAAGGCACAGAGGCACAGAGGCACAGAGGCGCAGAGAACTCTATTCTGAGTCGGATCGTAAAGTATAAAAAAGAGGAAGTGCGGCAACTTAAGAGGCAATTAAAGATAGAGAGTCTCAGGGCGCAGCTTTCGGATTGTCCGCCGCCAAGAAGATTTAAAGAGTTGAT
The DNA here is from genome assembly GCA_003574845.1 of candidate division NPL-UPA2 bacterium Unc8. Classification (GTDB taxonomy): domain Bacteria; phylum NPL-UPA2; class NPL-UPA2; order NPL-UPA2; family NPL-UPA2; genus NPL-UPA2. The sequence goes on along the minus strand of NDHY01000021.1, from coordinate 5,016 downwards.
AACGCAGGGGAAGAGAGTAAATATCATTGCTGAAGTCAAGCATGCCTCGCCTATCACCGGGGTCTTGGCTGGAGATTTTAACCCTGTGGACATAGCCGATGATTTCCTGAAAGGAGGTGCGGCTGCTCTTTCCATACTAACGGAGCAGGAATTTTTCAAGGGAAATCTTGATTTCATTTCCCTGGTAAAAAAAAAGAACTCCCTGCCCGTTTTAAGAAAGGATTTTATTATTGACTCTTACCAGATTTATGAGTCCAGAGTCTGTGGAGCTGATGCCATTTTACTCATTGTCTCCCTTCTTTCAGAGAATGCCGTTAGAGACTTTCTTTCTCTGAGCAGTGAACTTGACATGGATACACTTGTTGAAATTCACGATGAGGAAGAATTGGCAGTTGCCCTGAATGCAGGATGTGACATAATAGGAATTAACAATAGAAACTTAAAAACATTCAAAATAGATTTGACTACTACCATAAAGCTCGTAAGTTGCATTCCTTCGGAGAAGGTTATTGTCAGCGAAAGCGGTATTAAAAACAGAGAAGATATAATTCAGATGGAGGAAGCAGGGGTGAAGGCGGTTTTGATTGGAGAAGCCTTGATGAGAGCAAGAAATAGAGTGGCTATGTTAAGAGAGCTTCGGGGAGTGTGAATTGAGAACCAGAATTAAAATCTGCGGCTTGACCAATTTAAGTGATGTCCTCTATGCCGCTTCTATCGGAGTAGATGCATTCGGCTTTGTCTTTGCCGAAAGCCCGCGCCGGGTAAGCCCGGAGGTGGCAGGAGATATTATCTCTCATCTACCATCTTTTGTTACAGCGGTAGGGGTTTTTGTTGACGAAGATGAGGGAAAGGTAAAAGAAATAGCCTCTATCTGTGGCTTGAATACCCTTCAGTTTCATGGTTTAGAGTCGCCTTCTTATTGTTCAAAATTTGAACAAAATGTTATTAAAGCCTTTCGACTAAAAGGGTGCGAAATAGTGGAGGAAGTTGAAAAATTTAAAGCATACCGGAAAGTGGTTAAGAGCCTGCTTCTGGATTGTAGCCAAGTGGACGAGCAGGGCTGGGAAGTTGCCGCCATCGTAAAACCTCTGGGGCAGATTATCCTTGCCGGAGGGCTAAAGCCTGAAAACATTGCCTCTGCTATTCAGAAAGTTCGGCCCTATGCTGTGGATATCAGCAGCGGGGTAGAAGTTTCCCCTGGCATAAAGGATCATAAAAAGATGGCGCAATTAGTTAAGGAGGTGGGAGGAGCCGATGAGACTGCCTGATAAAAAAGGACATTTTGGTCTTTTCGGGGGAAAGTTCGTTCCGGAAACCCTCATGCCCGCCCTTGATGAACTTACCGAAGCCTACGCGTCCTATAAAGAAGATGCCTCTTTCAAAAAAGAATTGACTTATTATCTTAAGGAATACGCTGGCAGACCCACTCCTCTTTACTTTGCAGAAAGATTAAGCCTCCTCCTTGGGAACGCAAAGATTTACCTGAAACGAGAAGACCTCTGTCATACCGGAGCACACAAAATTAACAATACACTGGGGCAGGTGCTTCTTGCCAAACGGATGCAAAAAAAACGAGTTATCGCAGAAACAGGAGCAGGTCAGCATGGAGTAGCTACAGCAACAACTGCTGCTTTATTAGGCATTGATTGCAGTATTTATATGGGCGAGAAAGATATAGCTCGCCAGGAAGTAAATGTTTTCCGAATGAAACTATTGGGAGCTGAAGTAATTCCGGTGTCTTCGGGAAGCAAGACCTTAAAGGATGCCATTAATGAGACCATTCGTGATTGGGTGACCAATGTTCGGCATACCTATTATGTAATTGGCTCTGTAGTTGGTCCTCATCCTTATCCAGTGATAGTCAGGGATTTTCAATCCGTTATTGGGAGGGAAACGCGCCGCCAGATTCTCAGGAAGGAAGGATGCCTGCCTGATTATTTAGTAGCATGTGTGGGTGGTGGCAGTAATGCTTTAGGACTCTTTTATCCTTTTTTAAATGATGAAGTAAAGATGATAGGCGTTGAAGCCGCAGGCAGCGGTGTTGCCACAAATCATCATTCTGCCACTCTTTCCACCGGGACTACCGGAGTGCTTCAGGGGACGATGAGCTATTTACTTCAGAACTCTGATGGACAGATTAAGGAAGCTCACTCCATAGCTCCGGGACTGGACTATCCCGGGGTAGGCCCCGAACACAGCTACTTAAAGGAAAGTGGTCGGGTTCAATATGTCAATGCTACAGACAAAGAAGCGCTCAAAGCATTTAAGCTTCTCTCTGAAAAGGAAGGAATTATCCCTGCTCTGGAAAGCGCTCATGCCGTAGCACAGGTATGTAAAATGACTTCTTCTTTAAAAAACGAAGAGATTGTCATCATTAACCTCTCTGGCCGCGGAGACAAGGACGTTGATGCGGTATCACGCATTCTAAGGATGAAAAATGAGCCGCCTGAATAGTCTCTTTGCCCGATCAAGGGTGGCAGGAAGACCTGCTCTGATTCCTTTTATCACTGCTGGCGACCCTGATATTAAAACGACAAGAAGATTGGTGCTGGAATTAGAGAAAAGGGGAGCAGATATTATTGAGTTGGGAGTGCCCTTTTCCGACCCTCTTGCTGACGGACCTACCATTCAGGCTTCCTCTAAGAGGGCACTTGATAACGGAACCCGGATGAAGGTAATCCTTCAATTGGTTAAAAACTTAAGAGGCGAGACGCAGATTCCTTTGGTTTTGATGAGTTACTATAATCCAATTTATCAATATGGGCTTGAGAAATTTTCTAAAGATGCTGTCGGGGCAGGAGTAGATGGTGTAATCATATCCGACCTGCCGCCTGAAGAAGCTGTAGACTGGAAAAAAGCTGCCGCAGGGTTTGGACTGGATACCATTTTTTTAGCGGCGCCTACGAGCACAGAAGAGAGGATAGGAACGATAATTGCTTCAAGCAGTGGTTTTATTTACTATGTTTCAGTTACCGGTATTACGGGAGCAAGGACAGCTTTGCCTTCAGGCGTTCTTTCTTCTTTGAAACGCATAAAGCAAAAGACCAAAAAGCCTGTTGTCGTTGGATTTGGCATTTCCACTCCGGAGCAGGTTCGCAGGCTTTCTCAGTGGGCTGACGGCATTATCGTAGGCAGTGCTCTGGTTCGGATAATAGAGAAAAACATTGGAAAACCGACTCTCATTTCCGCAGCTGGAGATTTTATGGCTTCCCTGAGTTCAAAGGCTGTAGGCTGTAGGCTGTAGGCTGTTAGACTACAGACTATTGACCATAGACCATAGACTATTGACCACCGACCACTGACTCCTGTTTTCAGAAGCGGATTTTGCCGCCAAATTTTATAGTAACGTCTCTCCCTTTCTTTTTCAGACGCAGGAAGTATTCATAGTCCTTATGGGCAAGCTCATCACGCCTGAATGTAATGCTTATTCCCAGAGGTTGATTGTCTCTGGTGTGGAGAGAAAAAATAAGTTTGTCTCTTCCTTTCAGGCTCAGACGAGATGAAAAAATAAATCTTTTAATTCTGTCTTTCCCGTAGTCCATCTCAAAAGTGAGTCCCAATTCTCTACTGAATTTCCATGTTCCGGCCAGGACAATCAGCTTCTCTTTCCTTCTCTTTTTTAACCCGATGCCAATGCGATATTTAATTTTTCCTCTCGCAGGATATAAGTTAGGGGTTTGCAGGTTAACGCGAAAGTCAAAACGGGATTCCTTACTCTTTTCTATGACATAAGTCAGTCTGTTTTTATCCGACAGCTCCCAGTAGCCTCGGAAGGTCAGGGTGTGCTTTTCTCTGGTTTTTAATTTTTCATAAATGTAGATAATCTCTTTATTTTTAGCTAACTGCCAGGCATTTCTGAAGATTAAGACATCAGGTTTTTCTCTTTTGCGGACCTCAAAAATAATCCTGTTAAACCTGTCGGAATGCCAGACACCTCTTAGTCTTAGATAAGTGACCCGGGTAATTCCTTCTGAGGGCCTGCTCCTTATCTTAAAAGATAGAAAATCCTTCTCGGCATCTAAAATTACTCCTTTTAATGTCAAGCTTTTCCTTCGCCACTCTCTTTTCGCTAATTTTAATACTAAATCATAATTAGGACTCAGACCCCATTCACCTTCAAAGACAATTTTTCCGGGAACATCATATCTTCTGCGCCACTTTTCAGGTTCTCTAATCTGGTAAATCAACCTGTTTTTGTAATCAATCTTAAACTCTCCTTTCACAGGCTCGTATTTGCTCTCACCTGGAAATTTTATCAGGAGCTGGTTGTCGTTACTCACCCGATATAAAGGCTTCTCTTGCATAATTATCATCTCCTTTTCCTGTGTAACAGCCTACAGTCTATAGCTTTCAGCATTCAGCTTTCAGCTTTTGTATGAGTCCTGTAAGCATGCGCTCGAGCCATCATCCTTTAGCTGATTGCTGAACACTGATAGCTATTAGCTATTTAGGTTTTAGCCCTGAATCAAGTTCAGGGTAGGTTTTAGAGTTTAGGGAGCGAGATACCGATGATTAAAAGAGGTGTGCCCACTAATACCCAAGACCTAATACCTTAAGGGGTTCAGGCTCCTGACTCCTGACTTCTGGCTTCTGACTCCTGAGTAGTTACATTTAGGATATCATAAGATTGTGCATAGTTAAAATAAATTCAGATAAACTTGACAGAAGAGCTGCCACTGGAGTATCTTCAAAACTTAGAGATTTGGGCCCATGGCTCAGTTGGTTAGAGCAGCGGACTCATAATCCGTCGGTCGTAGGTTCGAGTCCTACTGGGCCCATCAAATAAGTTTGTTGAGTTACTTGAGTTAACTCTATAAACTCAATAAACTCTATTAACTCCATGAACTCAATATGCGGGCGATTAACTCAGCCTGGGAGAGTGCTACCTTCACACGGTAGAAGTCACTGGTTCAAACCCAGTATCGCCCATCAAATTGAATTAGCGAGAAAGAAAGCGGTCAAGGTAATCAGATATGAACCAACTAATCAATTTAAAAGAGGCGAGCAATTGGGCTT
>NDHY01000020.1 GCA_003574845.1 candidate division NPL-UPA2 bacterium Unc8 | reverse complement strand
GGCTACCTTCAAACCTGCTTTTATACCACGTCTTTACTCTCTCTCTACTTACCACTTACCACTTACAACTTAATTCTCTGTGCCTTTGTGCCTTTACTACCGCCCTGTTAATATTACCGAAGTTGCCTTAAGATGTCAAATTCTTTGACATTGGCAAAAAAATTGTTTACTATTACAAAATAAATGGAAAAATCTCCAATAATATGGCAGTTTCTTGCCCTAACTTTCTTACTTGCGCTATCGGCTTTTTTTTCAGGCTCGGAGACGGCGCTTACTTCCCTGGGGAAGTTAAAAACAAAAAGCCTGATTGAAAAGAGAAAAATCCTTTTTGCCTGGCTAAACAACCCGGACAACTTGCTTGCCACCATATTAGTTGGAAACAATATCGCTAACATATCTGCTTCAGTGCTCCTTACATTTATTCTTCTGCGTCTCTTCGGGGAAACCACCGCGGGCAAGATAGGAGCTGTTTCTACAGGAGTGATGACTTTCCTGATACTCATTTTCGGAGAAATAGCTCCCAAAACCTATGCCCGAGTAAATGCTGAGAAAGTAGCCCTCAGAGCAATGAAACTGTTGATTTTTTTCTCTTACCTTTTTTCTCCATTGGTTAAGTTTTTTCTCTTCGTCGCTGGTCAGTTGATCAGGCTTTGTGGCGGGAGGAGAGGAGGGTTTGAGCCATTTATGACTGAAGATGAGATTAAAGGGCTGATCAACCTTGGCGAGGAAGAAGGAGTTCTTGAGAAAGAAAAAAAAGAGATGATTGAAGGAGTCTTTGAGTTTGGAGAGAAAAAGGTGCGTGAGGTAATGGTCCCGCGCCCGGATATAGTCGCAATTGAGATAGAATCAGATTTAGAGGAGGCCTTTAAGCTGGCAGTATCTACAGGTCACTCCCGCATACTTGTCTTTAAGGAAAAAATTGATGATGTTGTGGGAGTTCTTTATGTTAAGGACCTGCTCGGCCTCTGGCCAAAAGGGGAGATAAAACCGCTATCCAAGCTTATGCAAATCCCGTATTTTGTCCCGGAGGCGAAGAAAGTGGATGAGTTACTGCGTGAGTTTAAGAATAGGAGAATTCACATAGCCGTTGTCGTTGATGAATATGGAGGAACAGTGGGGTTGGTTACCATTGAAGACCTAATAGAAGAAATTGTTGGAGAGATAGAAGATGAATATGGCTACACAAAAAAAGAGGAGATTATAATCCTTGCTGATGAGCTGGCAGTGGTCAGTGGCAGGGCAGATATTGGCGAAATTAACGAAAGATTTGACATCAGCTTCCCGGAAAAGGAAGGAGTGGAAACGATAGCTGGAGCAATTACTGATTACTTAGGTTACATTCCTCAGAAAGGAGAGGACATATTTTACAAAAACTTAAAAATTAGTATTATTGAGGCTGACCAGCGTCAGATAATCAAGGTAAGAATAGCCAAAATTTCTGGAGACGAGGTCAAATCTCAACAAAATGAGTAAGTACGGTTCAAGGAACGGTGAAATTAGAAATTTGCCCTTTATGCTTTTGTGCTGTTCTTCCCAATTTCCAGTTTCCAATTTCTACTTTCCTAACAGCCTTCAGCCCATCATACTGGTGCTCTGTTTTGCCGGGGTGGCGGAACAGGAAGACGCGACGGACTTAAAATCCGTTGGAGGCATTCCCTCCATGCCGGTTCGATTCCGGCCCTCGGCATAAGACGTCTTTCATACCGTAAAGTCCGGGAGAAGCCTGAGCAATAAATTTGGCGGCGCGGATGGCTCCGCGGGCAAAAGTATCTCTGCTCTCGGCGCGGTGCACCAGTTCTATTCTTTCTTCCTCTCCCGCAAAGATAATTGTGTGCTCACCTATAATATCACCTGCTCGTAGAGAGTGAATTGCTACCTTTTTTGATTCTATTCCTCTTGCCTGAGCAAGGATTTCAGCTATTTTTTTTGCCGTTCCGCTGGGGGCATCTTTCTTATGGCGATGATGAGATTCAACAATTTCAATGTTATATTTATCTCCCAATGCCCTGGCAGCCTCATCAGCAAGCCTGAACAATAAATTCACTCCAACGCTCATATTTGGAGAAAGAAGACAGGGAATGCTATTCGCTAATCTCTCAATCTCGGATAATTCTTCATTATTAAATCCTGTGGTGCCAATAACCATGCCTTTTGTCTCCTTTACTGCGAACCTTAAATGAGTTAATGTTGCCTGAGGCATAGTAAAATCAATTATGACATCGCCCTGAGCAATGATTTTCTCTAAGCTTTCCTCAATGATAATTCCTTTTTTTGAGAGACCCAGAACTTCTCCCGCATCCTCCCCTATTGACGGGTGTCCTTTGCTCTCCGTTGCTCCGATGAGTTCAATCCCATCTCCAAGGAGAGTCGCAATTCTCCTTCCCATTCTCCCGCAAATGCCGGTTACAATTACTTTAATCATTTTTCTTTGTAATTAGTAAGCCTGGGTTTCCCAACAATCATTCCTCTTCAACCTTTCATTTATATCAACGCCATAGGCAGCCTCAATGGGCCTGAGGATCTCAGGGTTTTTCTCCCAGATGGCTCTTGCCCGCTGCCGCACTACTTCTACTGCTGCCGCATTCATTTTCCCTAATGGTCTGCGAGTTGAACCAGCGCTCATTCCCAATCCATTCATCAATGTCTTTACTGGCACCGGGTTTCTGAATTTATCTACCACAACAAAAGTCTTTCCAGATATATTTCTCTTTCCCTCTACCCTGACAGTTACAATCTCAAACAACGGTGCCAGAATTTTATAGAGTTCCTCTCCACGCTTAATATTGCCGGCGAGCATTTTTTGAACCATCTCAATGATAGCTCCAGGTACAACATTTGCCATCACCGAAATTGCCCCTGAGGCAGCTATACCAGGACGGGCAATCATCTCATAAGTAAGATCATCATCTCCTGAGAGAATATCAAACTCACTGCCCACCAGCTGCCTTGTTTTAATCATTCGCTCCAGGTCCCCGCTGGCTTCCTTCACTGCTCTGATGTTTGGATACTCAGCTGTTAGTATTGCCAGGTCCTCCGGGGAGAGAGCCGTTACTGTCCGTCCTGGAATAATATAAGGAATAATATCCATTTCAGGAAATGCATTGGCAATATAACCATAATATTCCTTTCTTAGCTCTAATGACGATGGGCAATTGTAGTAACAGTCAACCAGAAGCACCGTCCTTATTCCTCTCTTTTGGGCTATCTTTGTTGCTGCTGTTGCCTCGGTAGTGGAGTTACTGCCTGTCCCGGCCATAATGCCGCATCTATCCCTAACGAGTGAGGCCATAAAGGTAATAATCTTGGTGTGCTCACTCCAGGCAAGAGTAGGAGACTCGCCAGTGGTCCCCACCGCTAAGATACCGCTAACACCGGAGGCAATCTGGAAATTAATATTCCGCTCCAGCCCCTGCCAATCAACTCTCCCCTCTGTATCAAATGGGGTAATTATTGCTGTCCAGACTCCACTAAAACCTTTTAATCCTGCCATTCTGTTTCTCCTCTGTAACTAACCCGCACCTCGCTCTCCAGGTAGGTATCGGTGATTTCCCCCCGAAGCAGGCGGAAGTGCACTCTGAGTGGAAGACCACCGTGAGGATAGACACTCACCGGAGATTTTTTAACCTTCCCTGTTTTGGCGGCAACAATCGCAGCCGCTACCGCTCCCGTTCCACAGGAGAATGTCTCTTTCTCAACTCCTCTTTCATAAACGCGCAAGTCAAGGGCTTCATCACTCTTTACTTTTACGAAGTCTACATTTGTTCCATCAGGAGAAAAATCTCTGAGGTAGCGAATCTTTCTTCCCCACTCATCTACTGGTGTATTCCTCAAATCTTCTACAAAAATAATCGTATGAGGAACGCCGGTATTGAGGAAATAAAGTGCGTATTCGGTGCCACCGAGCTCAGCTTTTAAGTCAAACTTTATATCTTTCGGAGTAGTCATTTTAAGCTTTACCCTGTTTTCATCCCTAACTTCTGCTTCCAACGTTCCAGCTTTTGTATTAATAGTAATACATTGTCTTTCAATGGGATGGATGGGGTTAAGAGTTATGTATAAGGCGGTGCAGCAGGCTCCATTACCGCACATTTCAGCCTCGCTTCCATCGGGATTAAAGATGCGCAATCTGACATCTTCCGATGTAGAGTTCTCTAACAGGAGCACTCCGTCGGCGCCGATAGAAAACTTGCGGCGGCAGGCTTCCCGGAGGAATGCTGGTGTAACTTCTACGGTATTACCCTCACGACGGTCAATGACAATAAAATCATTACCACCAGCCGACATCTTGGTAAATTCAATTTTCAAAGAATCTCTCCCCCCTTATAAGGTCTTCGTAGGTTTCTCTCTCGCGCACTACCTGGAATATATCTCCTTTTACTAACACTTCGGCCGCGCGGCAACGGGAGTTGTAATTAGAAGACATAGAAAACCCATAAGCTCCAGCGCTAAATATTGCTAAAAGGTCTCCTCCCCTCACGCGGGGAATTTCTCTATCCTTAGCAAGAAAATCACCGCACTCGCACAGAGGGCCAACGACATCAGCAACTATTCCATCTGCAGCCGCTTCATCTTTAACCGTCTTTATCTCATGATAAGCATCATAAAATGCCGGTCGGATGAGGTCGTTCATCCCAACATCAACAACGACAAATTTTTTGTGAGGCGTCTCCTTAAGAGACAGGACCTGCGTAATTAGAATTCCTGCATTCCCCACTAATCTTCTTCCTGGCTCAAAGATAATTTTAAGTCCGGTCGCTTTGACTAAAGAGGCGATTGCCTGCCTGTAATCGGATAATAGAAGAGGGGGCTCCTCACGATAGGTAATGCCTAATCCTCCTCCTACGTTTAGATATTTCAGCTCTATTCCCGTCTCCTCTAATTTAGTGAGTAAAGGCGCTATCTTCTCCAGCGCATCCATAAATGGCTCAAGAGATGTTATCTGAGAGCCAATGTGAATGTGAATGCCGGCAACCTCTAAGTTTCCAAGCTCATTTGCTATATGATAGCTCTCAATTGCTGAGGATATCTCAAACCCGAATTTACTTTCCTTTAGCCCCGTAGCAATGTGAGAATGGGTTTTTGGGTCAATGTCGGGGTTCACTCGCAGAGAAATCCTGGCTTTCTTTCTCAGTTCTGCGGCAGTGGAATTAAGCGACACCATCTCCTCATCGGAGTCCACATTGAACATCAAAATATCATGCTCAAGGGCAAGATTTAGCTCTCTTAAGGTTTTCCCGTTACCATTAAAAACTATCTTTTCCGGAGGAACACCAACCTGTAAAGCTTTACGCAATTCACCTTCGGAAACGACATCAGCTCCACAACCTGCCCCAGCTAAAACCTTGCAAAGGGCAAGGTTGGAATTTGCCTTGTATGCATAACAAACCAGAGGGTTCAATTCGGAAAAAGCGCCCTCAAACTCATGATAATTATTGAACAATGCTCCGGAGCTGTAGAGATAGAAAGGAGTGCCGACTTCCTTAGCAATTTCTGCTACTTTCACATCTTCGCTGTAAAGCTCACCACCAATATACTTAAAACCATTCATTTTTATTTCTCAATAAATCAAACCCCTACAGGGCAACTATCAAACTTGGAACTTTACTACTCTAATTATATCATACCTTGACAAAATTCCAAGTTTTTTTGATTTATCATGCTGACTGTGTTAGACTATAAAATACAATGAAAGGAAAAGTTCTAAAATTAGGTGATAACATCAATACTGATGAGATAATCCCCGCTGTCTACTTGAATACCAGCGAGCCGTCTTTTCTTGCTCAGCACTGTCTGGAGGGGTTAGACAAAAATCTTCCTGCCAGAATAGAGCCGGGTAATATAATTGTAGCAGGAAGAAACTTTGGCTGCGGCTCATCACGCGAGCATGCTCCACTGGCGATTAAGGGAGCAGGAATTTCCTGCATTATTGCGAGAAGTTTTGCCCGCATTTTCTACCGTAATTCTATTAACATTGGATTACCGATCCTGGAGTGCCCTGAGGCAGTTCAGGAAATAGATGAAGGCGACATCCTTGAAGTTGATATTTCTGCCGGGACAATAAGTAAGTCTCCTGCTCACCATAGGGGTGGCACCGATAGTGACGAGAAAGTTAGGTGGGTAGTTGCTCCTTTTCCTGAGTTTATGCAGAAGATAATTGCTGCTGGTGGGCTGATGAAGTACATCTTGACAAAGCCAGAAGTTAGAATTCAGAAGCCAGAAGTTAGAAGCCAGAATTCAGAATAAAACAATCAAGATTTGAAAATTGAGAATTGAAAATTAATTGAAAATTAGAAATTAGTAAGTAGTGACCATTGACTATTGACCATTCACCATTGACTATTGACCAATGACCATTCACCAATTTTTCTTGATGGGATTTTGGGGATATGATACGTTGGGTGTCAGGTGTTAGAGAGAGATTAAAAAACTAAGACCTAATGCCTAAAACCTAAGACATAGGAGAAGGGAAAATGATAGGTAAGGGTTTAATAGCAGTAGTTTCTTTGTTGATGGCAATGGCGATACCAACTGATGCAGGAGCTGAAAACGTTATTTTCATCCATCCGGACGGGACATCGCAGGGGCATTTTACTGCTGTCAGATTATTGTTTTATGGTCCTGACGGAATACTCAATTGGGACAGACTGCCAAATGTAGCGGTAACAAAGAACCATATTGCCAATAGATTATCTCCTGATTCGGTCTCGGGAGCAGTGGCGCATGCGGCAGGAGTAAAAACCAACCGCGGCTACTATGGATTGTGTGTGAATAGAAAGCCGCTTCGTACCGTAATGGAGGATGCAAGAGATGCCGGTCGGGCCGTTGGCTTAATCAATACCGGCTGCATTACCGAACCGGGCACCGGCGTCTTTGTTGCCAGCGTGGAGTCCCGCCGGGACCGAGAAGAAATTGCCAGCCAGATATTGCATGCAGGGGTTGAGGTAATCCTGGGTGGGGGTGAGGAATGGTTTCTTCCGAAAGGAGTTGAGGGTCGTCATGGAAAAGGCAGGCGCAGAGACGGTCGCAACCTGATTGAAGAGGCCAGGATATTAGGATATACAATTGTCTACGATGCCAAAGAGCTTCTGGCACTTCCTGCCGGGACGGAAAAGTTACTGGGACTATTTGCCGATGGGAACATATACAGCATCTTTCCCCCAAGAGCATACAAGGAGAATGCACCATCACTGGCGCAAATGGTAGAGGTTGCGCTGGAGATTCTCTCTGGCGGAGGAGGGGGTGTCCGAAGAGGTTTTCTCTTAGTAGTAGAAGAAGAAGGAACAGATGACTTCTCCAATATGAATCACGAAAGAATGGCAATTGCAGCGGCAAAACGGGCAGATGATGCGATTGGGGTGGCACTGGAGTTTGCAAAAGATAATCCTGACACATTGCTTATTACAGCATCGGACAGTATTGCCGGCGGTCCACAGATTGCAAAAAGTAAGCGCGGACGGGAAAAATTCACAACTCCGGATGGAATGGAGTTTTCTATCATCTGGGCCGGAGTTATAAGAGACTATGGCAGCGGCACAATCACCCGGGCTTATGGGAAATATTCTGAGTTAATAAGTGGAACAATTGACAACACATTTATCAATAAAGTTATTCGCAAGGCGCTTGGACTGGACAGTGTAGAGTAAGTCGTATTTGAAGGTAGCCGCAACCTTTAGGTTGCGTTACTTCGGCGCAGGCTGAAGCCTGCGGCTACCAAGAATAACGTGTTCAGTGT